>NZ_CAKKLI010000002.1:0-350336 GCF_918697855.1 Paenibacillus sp. CECT 9249
GTACGGTATTGATACACCAAAAAGCTTTCGACCTATGATCTGCCCATATTAATTACCCCAAAAACGGATACAGTTTGCAACTCTATTTTCATTTATGGCGATGGTCGTCAGGCCATGGGGGATTTGTTTGAAAATTCCTGTATTATCGCAGGCTTTTCTCACCAGTGCAGGAATTCGTACCACATTTGAAAAGTTTCAAATTTAACAACATTATGAGCGCTGCGTTTCTTGCGAACTAAGTCTCCCCGGGCTCCGGAGTATCATCTATAAGCTTTATGTATATCATAAGGATATACATTTTCTCGGGGAGTGAAGTATAATTGAATCATAGGAAAGAGAAGGACGTGATTCTAATGACGACCGCAACGCTCAGTAAATGGGGCAACAGTACTGCTGTCCGTATTCCAAACCAAATTCTTAAACGTCTTAATCTGGAAGAAGGCACGGAAATTGAAATCATCGTAACACAGGAAAACGAATTATTATTACGCCCTAAGAAAAAAACACAAGAATCAAATGAGGAGCTGCGCAACCATCTGAAACAGCTGCTTTCCAAAATGAAGCCTGATTCGCCGCGTCATGATGAAGTGGACGTAGGCATTGAAGGAGACGAGCTCATTTGACGATTCCAACTCGCGGTGATTTAATATGGCTCGATTTTGATCCGCAAGCCGGGCATGAACAAGCTGGCCGACGTCCCGCAGTCGTGCTGTCCGAATCGGAGTTCAACGAACTGACCGGCTTTGCTGTCGTGTGTCCGATTACAAGCCAAGTCAAAACTTATCCTTTTGAGGTTCCTCTTCCGGATGGGTCCCCAATTACTGGAGTTGTCCTTACGGATCAATTTAAAAGTTTGGATGTTAAGAAACGGAACATTAAAATTGTGGGCAATGTCGGCAGCGAATCAGAATTTATGAAAGCTGTTCTTCGAAATACTCGATCGATCTTAGCATGAGCAACAAAAAAACGCAGAGCGTTCCATGGACGCTCCGCGTTGCCTTATTCTTTCCCGGCCGGTGATCCGGCCCCGACGCTTACAATTCCTTCTCCACCTTGTACCCCTTCCGCTCCAGCAGCTTGACGATGCCTTGGTCTCCGAGATAATGGGCGGTGCCGACAACGATCCGTTTTTACACTGGATCGCCCGGCTGGCCGGATCATTAATATATCCGTGGGCTGACACGGTCTTCGAGAACGCGAACATACAAGCGAATACGAGCAGCAATCCGCCGCCAATCAGCATTAATCGTAGGATGAAACGGGAATCTAAACGGGTTTGAAGATCATCACATTACCTCCCATGATTTGGTTTGGGCATGATGTGCCTTTCTGACATTCATAGCGCGCAACTATGTAGAGATCAAAACCAAGGAAGTGCGCCTATAGGTAAAGAAACGGAGGGGATTGGAATCCTGTCTCATTATGGAGGAATCTGTGGCATAATAGAGTTTCGTCGCAATTGGAGTCGTGTTAGCGGAGTGTCATGAAGCCAAGTGAAGCTGATGTATGGGTCAGACATCAGACAGAAAAGAAAGATATATTACAAGTTATCGGTTGTATATTGTTGAATAATAACCATTTCTTGTAAATGGTGTAATTTATCCACTCATTGCTCCGGCTGCTGTGAGGGAGTCCAAATTATCAGTATTTGCTAATGCCTGGTACAATGTTCTTGTACCGATAAAAGAAAAAAGCCGCTAAATTAGCGACCTTTCTGATTAGTCACGCAACATATTTTTCATTCGAAGATATTCGTCTTCTGAGATTTCCCCTCTTGCAAACCGCTCATCCAAGATTCTTTCTGGTGTGTTTTCATTGTGGCGTGTGTTTCCTTCTCCTCTTACCCATTTTATTACCAAATAAATTACGCCGACAATTAAAAGAAAATTGATGATCATGCCAAACGTTCCGAACCCAAAACCATAACCCATCATCATTTTGTCTCATCCTTTCATCGAATTATGGGGAGCCGAACACAAACTGTTGTCCCCTTATTGACCTCGCTTGTCACATGTAAGGTTCCAGCATGAGCATCCACAATTGCTTTTACAACGGCAAGTCCTATTCCAGCCCCGCCTGTCTTCCGGTTTCTTGATTTTTCCCCACGGTAAAAACGTTCAAAAATATAAGGGAGTTCCTCTTCCGTGATTCCCATTCCTGTATCGGATATAATGACGACACCTTCGCCTTTATCTTTGGTCACTTCAATATGAATATTTCCTGAATTCGTATATTTATATGCATTTTTTATTAGATTCAAGAATACCTGAACCAGCCGTGAGCGGTCCCCGGTAATCCATACATCACTCTTGTTTACCAGATCAACTGAAAGACCTTTATGCCAATACTGGCTTGATATAGTATTCATCGACTCCCGTACAATTTCATTAAGAGGTACCATTTCCGTCTTAAGCTGAGCCATGGGATTCTCTACAACAGTCAGATTTTCCAAATCACTTATAAGTTGAATCAGGCGCATTACTTGGTCATGACACACTTGAAGCTTATCAGGGGATGGTTCCCAGATGCCATCTTGGAATGCCTCCAAATGGCTTTGTAGAGTCGTTAAGGGCGTGCGCAGTTCATGAGCTACATCAGCGGTCAACGTTTTCCTTAACTGATCTTGTTTCTCCAACCCGTCAGCTAAATGATTAAGAGCCTGGCCCACCTCATAAATCTCCGTATTTTGATTAGTCCCTTCTACACGGGAGCTGAGGTCTCCTTCTTTCATTCTTAAAGCAATATCCCTTATTTCCAAAAGGGGTTGGCTAATACTTTTAGCCATATATCTGCTAAACAGATACGTTCCGACTATGACGATACCTAACGCCACCCATAATAGTGTGTTAAACATGCGGAGGAACTGTTTATTCAGACTTTGGGACGTTTCGTTCACCGATTGGAATTCCAATATTCCCACCTGCTGATTGCCTTTTACAATTTTTTTTTGGATAGGGCTTAGCAAGGGCTTGGATTTCGCCTCTCTATGCATTCCCATTAGGCTGGTATCCCAAATCAAGCGGTGGTCATTGTCATAAACACGTACGACATAGTCGCCAATCATCGCCTGGTGAGAAAGAAGCATCCAAATATCGGTATTCCATTTACCAGTAGATTCATTATAAGAAGCTTCTAAATCTTCAAGAATACTTTGTATTTCCGCCTGCTGCTGATTTTTCTGATACTGATTGAACGAAAGGCCCATGACCAGATTAACAAGCAGGACAATGGACAGAAGCGCACTGAGCGCAACACCGGTATGGGAGACAAGGAGCTTTCTGCTCAATCCACCACTACTTTTCATCAGTATTCACCAAAAATTTATAACCCACCCCAAAGACAGTACCTATAAATTCAGGGTGTTTAGGGTCATCGTTAATTTTATGTCTAATATTCTTGATATGAACATCAATGGTTCGCTCAAAGCCTTCAAAAGTATCACCTTGGCTAAGGTTAACCAGTTCAAGCCGCGAGAACACTCGCTTCGGATGCTTTGCCAAAATTTCCAGCAGTTTGAACTCCATCGGTGTAAGAGGAACGGGCTCATCTTGAAATTTTACTTCATAGCGTTCCAAATCCACGGTTAAACGGCCTTGGGCAAAGGACATTAATGACGTATTATTCTCCTGTTCAGAATGATTAGATCTTCTCAATAAACTAATTACGCGAGCGAGGAGCTCTCTTGGACTGAATGGTTTGGTAATATAATCGTCTGCTCCGATCATAAGTCCATTTATCATATCGTCTTCACTACTTTTCGCCGTTAGCATGAGAATCGGAATGTTCGAAGTCTTCCGTACTATTCTGCACACTTCCTCTCCGGATATATCCGGAAGCATTAAATCCAACACGATAAGATCAGGATGTAATGTCTCAAAAAGGATGAAGAGCGCCCTTTCCAGTATCGGCCTCATACACTATATAATTATTTTTCTCCAAGTAAGCCTTGATGACGTGCAGGATATTTTCTTCATCATCCACCAATAGTATCTTCACAAACTTCCTCACCTATCTCTTTTTGTTTACAAAGACAGACCTTCATCATTGAAGGTCTCATCTTATGAAAGTCTTATCTTATTATGACCGGATTAGAAGTTCATCATGCCTGCTCTGAATTGAGAATTTCTCTTGATTCCTGACATTCCTGCCCCATTTGAGTTGTTACAATAATTGTACATTTGCTCAATTTGTTCATTTGACAGGTCGGGATGTATCTGTTTAGCAAAGGGCAGCATATTTTCGAAGAAGCCACTGTTGTTGCCATTGTTTATCGAAGCTGCGTAAGCACCAACTGACCCAATTCCCATAACCAGTAGTAGTGCCCCTAATCCAATCCCCAATTTCTTCATTTTTTATCTCCTCCTTATAGTTACACTATAAAACAGAGTTATGAAGAATGAATTTGCAACTTATGAAGAAGTTATGAAGGAAAAAAGAGTGAACGTCAAATAGACCCCACCTAGCAATCGCCTGTCCCAGCAAGTTCTTCGGCATCGTCCGGGATTTCTGCAGACGAAGCCAAGCGCATAATAGCCATCCGGCCCTTGCGCAGTCACACTGTACTGATTGCTTATGGCTTCCGGCACGGCTTTCAGCGCTTCATCGTATTTGCGACGCGCATGCGCCTGACGTTTAGCAAGAGCTGTATCAAAGGCTACGGAGACCTTTTTATCCAGTGTTCTCTCACGAGCTATAGTAAATAATTCTCCTGTTACTGAGTCCACAGAGAAAGTATAACTAAGCTTTCCGTTGATCAACACATCACCGCACCAGCTTGAACGGGCAAGACTTTCGGTTGCCTGATTCTCCTGCATGAATAACAAAAAGCCTGATACACCAGGCTTTGTCTCAAAAAGTCTTTTAAGAAACCTAAACTTAGGCATCTCGTTTACGGTAAAATACAATAGCTACTGTAATAAAGATCAGTGTCCATAACATTGAAATACCTGTCCCTTGCATTGGTGTAAGGACATTTATTTCATCAGAGGAAGGCGGCATATACATATAATATCCTGCCGTATCCGGCAAATATTTAGGTAGCAAATCTCTCGTCAATGGACTGACAATGTAATAATAACCAAGCAGTAACACTAAAGCAGGAGTGGTTCGTCTTAGTAAAGCACCTATAGCTGCACTGAGAAGTGCGGTTAATGTTAGATAGCCTGTTGCACCTACTAATGTTTTTATCATTGTGTCTATTTCAAACCCTACTGCTGTGTCTCTCATCATAATAAAAGTATATAATACACCTGATGCAGCAATAATAAACGCCACAGGAATGGTTATAATCGCCAATGCCAAATGCTTCGCGGATAATTGAAACCCACGCCAAGGTATCGTAGTTAAAGTCGTTCGAATCTGTCCGCCAGTATACTCCGAACAAGCAGCTAAGATACCGAGAATAATGAACCCTGCTTGAAGATATCCCATAGAAGCAAGTCCTATATTCAGTATATTTTGCGTTCCTGCCGCCCCTTGTAGACCAGCCGAAGTAAAAGCTGCGGCTAAAACTAAATTAAGAATGAATGTACCCATAAGAGTGAGCCATATCAATGGTAATGTAACTAATTTATCCAGTTCAGCACCAAGGATTTGTGTTATCTTTCTACTAGATGAGACACTCATGATGCAACGTCCCTCCTATGGAATACGATAGCTGCAACAATGAAAAAAACGGCTACCCAGGCAAACATGACTAAACCGCCTGTGAACGGGGTGTGAAATCTGTCGAAAAAACTGCCTGTGAACGGGGTGTCGCTCATAGACATAAACATATCAATGCCAGCCCGATCTGGTAAGTAAAATGCCAACTTTGTAACCTTAGAAAGCAGGACACTAAATGATACAACGGATGAATTTATGATGAGCACAGCAAGTGGGATCATGCCATTCTTTGTTAGAACAGTAATCCCAAATGCTAAAAGAGCAGTAAATGTCCAGTAACAAACCACGCCGATAAGTCTAGACCATTCAAATGCAGGGGCATATTCACCAAGAATAAGATGCGTTGCCGACACAGTTGTCATAATAGCAACCATACAAAGCAGTATGCTGATCACGGTCACAGCGCCTGCTTTTGCCAGCAAAAAATGAAGCCTTGATGAAACAACAGTTAAACTTGTTGTAATCTGCTGCCCTCCACCCGATTCACTGCTCTCTGTCAAATATTCACTGCTGACAGCAAGCACACCAAGAATAATGACACCTTGCACACCGAAACCTAATCCATCATAACCGGCTTCCGATAGCCCTGTAGCTATAATCTCCGCTTTTTGTTGTGTAATGACCAAGGCTGCAATGACCGCTGGGGCAAATGCTCCAATAAGAAAGGCAAGCCAAATGCCCGGCAGGGAGAACAATTTAGATAGTTCCGCGTTGAATGCTCTCATACAACATCACCTGCATGTTCAGATGTCAGGGCAAAAAAGGCTTCCTCCAGCGTGGAATGGTTACCTATTACTTCTTCCAATGTTCCATCTGCAACGATTTTTCCTTGATGAATAATCACCACATCATCAACCGTCTCTGCAAGCTCTCCCATGAGATGACTGGATAGTAACACCGTGTTTCCAGACGCAGCACGTTCACGTAAAAATGTCCGAATCCAGCGGATTCCTTGTGGATCGAGCCCGTTAACGGGTTCATCTAAAACCAATATTTTTGGATCGCCAAGCAGTGCAGCTGCCATTCCAAGTCTTCTCCCCATGCCAAGGGAATAACTCCCAACCCTTTTCCCGGCTGCATTCGTAAGACCTACGATTTCCAGAACTTCCTCGACACGTGAGCGAGACAATCCTGCGGCACGAGCAATCCAACGCAAGTGTGCCCGTCCTGTTCGCATACGATGAGCTCCAAATCCATCAAGTGCGGCACCTATTGTTGCTAGCGGATTATGCAATTCTGCGAATGGCTTTCCATTAATTAGTGCACTGCCTGAGGTGGCACGATCTAATCCAAGCAAGATGCGAAGCGTAGAACTTTTCCCTGCCCCATTCGGACCTAAAAAACCAGTTACTCTCCCTGGTCTAGCTTTAAAACTGATACCTGATAAGATTTCTCGCGTTCCGCGCTGTTTGACCAAGTTATTAATTGTAAGCAACCATAACACTTCCTTTCTGTTATGGTTCTAATTATAAAGAAGCAAAGTTACATCTCGGTTATCACGCTGTTTACTTCTGGGTTAACTTTAGGTTACGCTCTACCAATAGCTACTCTTGTGCCATTTTCATTTGATGTAAAGTCAGCTTTCAGCTTCATTTTTTTCAACATATAATTTGAAGTCGATAAACCAATCCCCGCCCCACGCTCATAGGAAGAGTTATCCATACCTGGACCTCTGTCAGCAACAATGATCTGTTCTTTTTCTACATCAACCACAATGTTTGCATATTTTCCCTCTGCCGCATGGCGAAGAATATTCTGAAATAAATTATCCAGTACCCGTGTCATCCATTTAGGATCTGCTTCCCAATAAAAAGTCTCTTCTGTCGGTAAATCAACATCGAGCTGAATTTCTTTTTCTTCAAATGCAGGATACCACGCAGCAATAGATGCTCTTACTAAACGTCCAATATCTGTTGAAGTGGGATGAAAAGGATGTTTCCCTGATGTAAGCAATGTATAGGAAAGCAAATCATCCATTAGATCTCCGACTCTTGTAATCGTATGGTTCATCTCTGTTAATGAGTTTTGTCCTTCTAAACTTATTGATTCTTTATTTAATCTGGTGACATGTCCTCTCAAAATGGTAAGCGGCGTTCGTAAGTCGTGAGATAAATTCGCAATGAGTCGATGTCGTAATAATTCCTCTTCATATTCTCGCTTGCGACTGTCTTCAAGCTGCTGAATCATCCAATTAAAAGAACTTCCTAACTGGTCTATTTCATCCATACGATCCCTTTGAACAGGTATTGGTTTAGGAAATGAGTTATGATTAGCTGAAAATGACATGACTTCCTGCAAGCGAGCGAGACGTTTTTGAAGTTTCAAGAAGAACAGCCAAGATAATACAACAAATGCGACAATAATAAAACCAAACAATAGCACGGTAACGTAAAATAGATTTAATTTATTTGGATCTTTTTCATGGATATCAGAAAACCCAACGAATGTAAAGAAGAAAATAAGCACAGTTAGAGGAAGAAAGATAAATAGAAAATGTCCTTTTAGAAAACGACGAAATAATGATCTAGACTGTTTCATAGTTTCACCCGATAGCCTATTCCCTTTAACGTTTCAATAATCTCCGGGGAATCCGGATGACGTTCCAGCTTTTGGCGCAGTCGATGGATATGCACCATTATTGTTTTATCACCTGTTATATAAGCTTCTTCCCAAATAGCTTCATAAATTTGTTCTTTTGGCAGAACTTGATTAGGGTGGCGTAAGAAATACATTAAAATTTGATGTTGTTTCCCAGTCAATACAATTTCTTCTCCTGTGCGTTTGTCAAATACCATTTGGGCTTCCGGATCTACTTCAATATGATTTCCTAATGAAATGCGTTCGGAATGCGTTCCACCGCTTCGACGGATTAATACTTCTAATCTTGCAACTAATTCATCCGTATGGAACGGTTTCGTTAAATAGTCATCGGCAAATTGTAAACCATCTACCTTATCATCTATCGATGTTCGAGCAGATAACAACAAAATAGGAACAGCAGGAGCTGCCTTTTTTAATCGTTTTCCCACCGTAAATCCGTCTAATCCGGGTAACATGATATCCAAAATAACGATTTCATGCTGATGTACTTCTTTTTCGGCTCCTTCACCGGAAAGCAGCCACTGAACCGAAAATCCTCGCTGTTCCAATTCTTCTTTTAGCAGGCTGCCTATTTTCTCATTATCTTCAATATATAATACGTTTCTTTTCAAGTAACATCCCTCTCTCTAAATTGAGTTCATTATTAGACAGATTAACACAATCTAAAAAATGGCATGAGCAAAAAAAACGCAGAGCGTTCCATGAACGCTCCGCGCTGCCATATGGCAATCCGGCCCCGACGCTTACAATTCCTTCTCCACCTTGTACCCCTTCCGCTCCAGCAGCTTGACGATGCCCTGGTCTCCGAGGTAATGGGCGGTGCCGACGACGACAAAGTACGTTTTATTTCCTTCGCCTTGCAAATATTGCTCGATTTTCTCGGTCATCGTGACGTTCCGCTTGTCGGTTAGCGCCTCCATGTAGATGGCGTAATTGTCGCTGTATTTCTCCTCGACAGGCGCGAACAGCAATTCCGCCAATCCTTGTTCGTTGCCGGTTTTCCAATATTCGGCCAACTGCTGCAGCGTTTCTTGCTTATCCGCCTCCGGATTCAGCGCTAGTTCCAGCAATGTCTTCTGCACGTCTTCGGAAAATCCGTCGAACATTTCAAATTGGAACTGCGCTCCTTCCAGCTCCAGAATATCCTTGCTATCCTTCGCCTTTTGCAGGAAGTAATAATCGATTCCTTGCTGCGGATCGAGTCCGGTAGCGATAGCGTCCATACTTTCCAGCAGCATATTGACATACCATATTTCATAGTTTTCCACCATTTCTTCCGGTATCCCATATTCATCGAGCCGATGCTTCAATTGGCTGTATAGCTCAGGGGTTAGGTGATCCTTCAGCTTGGATCCGTCCGCATATTTGGCAAGGCCGTCAATCTGTTGCTGCATCGCAGCTGGATCGATATTCGCTACATCGGCTTCCACAACCAATGCGTCCGATTCGTCAAAGGCGGATTCGATCTTGGAATTGAGCGGATAGAAATCCGCCGTGGCAACGTGAATCGAGCCTAACATATGCACGGTGTTTCCGTTATGGCTTACTTTCCACAGAAAGCCGCCCGAGCCTTCCCCGCTCCCCGCGCTGTCGCCCGGCGTCGGTGCCGGAGATTCCGTACCCGCCGTTTGTTCCGCCGGCTCCCCTTCTTGCAGGTTGTGCGACGTTCCTCCGCCGGCGCCGCAGCCTGCCATAACGAAAACGAACATCAGGCTTGCCATCAAAATCGTAACTTTCTTCATCATCGGTTTTCTCTCCATCCATCTTCTTTTCTTTCTATATCCGTATCCTCGGTTCACCAGTTAGTCTACATTTTATATTTTGTACGCCTTCATCGCTTTTCGCAGTTCCTTGAACGTAGGCCGTTTGCCGTACATCAATACGCCTGTGCGGTAAATTTTGGCCGACAGCCAGCCGAAGACGTAGATGGATACGGCGAGAATAGCGATCGATAGCCAAATTTCCCATGCGGCGACATGACCGACGCCAATGCGCAAAATCATGCTCGTCGGCGAGAAAAACGGAATAAACGACGAAACTTTCACCAAGATCGTGTTCGGCGTCGATACGCTGAACGTGCTAATATAGAAAGCTGCCAAAGACAATACGGTGATTGGCATGACCGCCTGGCCCAATTCCTCGGTGCGGCTTACGAGCGAACCGATCGCCGCGAATAAAGTCGCGTACAAGAAATAGCCAAGTACATAGAAGATGAAACCGTAAATGATCATTGCCGGATCGATTTGCGACAAATCGAGCCCGATATCCGCGAATACGGCCGCATTATGAGGCAGAGACAGATTGACGGCGATCGTGATCGCGAATACTACAATCTGCACCAAACCGACCAAGAACATCCCGATCACTTTCCCGAACATTTGCTGCAACGGCGAAGTGCTCGTAATGAGAATCTCCATAATTCTGGAGCTTTTCTCCGCCGTCACTTCCGATGCGATCATATTGCCTGTCATCATAATCGTCATGAAAAACAGTACCATTAGCACGGTGACCATAATATATCCGATCGCCGCTTGCTCTCCGGTTTTCGCCGGATTCTCTCCCGGTTCCGTCGCAATTTGCTCGCTCTCGATTTGAATCGGAGCGTTTAACGCCTCTTTTTGCGCTTCCGTCAACGAATCCTTCACGATCACTTCCATTTTAATTGTACGGAGTGCATTTTGCAGCGAGGAACTGACGTTCATATCAATCATTCCTTCGGATTTATAGACGAAATCCGGGAATCCGATTTGCGCGTTTTCTTGAGGCACCAAATAGCCTTTAATGACCTTGTTCGCCACTTCCTGCTTCAATTTCGTTTCGTCCGCCTGCGCCGACGCTTCCTGATCGTACAGACGGATTTGCAAATCCGGGTTTTCCTGCTTATCGTAATAATCCTTCAGCATGGCGGCCACTTCCGTTTTGCCGTCCGCCACGACCCCGATCGCGGCCGTTTTGTTCTGGTCTCCGTCGAACAAGGAAATGATAAACGGAATATTGATTCCGATCGTCATGAGAAGAATGAGAACGATCGTCGTGACCAAAAACGCCTTCGTTTTCACTTTGTTCTTAAATGTAAATCCGATAATCGTGCCCAGTTTATTCATTGCTCTCACCTACCGCCTTAATGAAAATTTGATTCAACGTCGGTTCAACCACTTCGAAGCGGTGCACAACCGCCTGTTCCATCGCTTTGGCCAAGATAGGCTGGGCCGCCGCCTCGTCCGAAATGGCGATTTTATAGCCGGACTCGTGCTTCTCCACCGTTCTCACGCCGGGGATTTGCTCCAAACCGGATACTTCCCTGTCCGTACCCAATATGACCTGTTCCCGCGGAAATTTGCTTTTAATTTCTTTCAAGCTGCCCTGCAGCACCGTGTTCGATCTGTGCAATATCGTTACATTGCGGCATAATTCCTCGACATGCTCCATCCGGTGCGTCGAGAACAAAATGCTCGCTCCTTCGTCGCGCACTTCCTTCACCGTTTCTTTCAGCAATTCCACGTTGACGGGATCCAACCCGCTGAACGCCTCGTCCAAAATAAGAAATTGCGGCTTATGAATGACGGCGGCAATAAACTGAATTTTTTGCTGGTTGCCTTTGGACAATTCTTCAATGCGTTTATTGTAGTATTCCGGCACATGAAAACGTTCAAGCCACCGTTTCAAGCTTTTGTCGGCCTCCGAGCGCGACATGCCGCGCAGCTGCGCCAAATAGATGAGCTGATCGCTCACTTTCACCTTCGGATACATCCCCCGCTCTTCCGGAAGGTATCCCATCATTCGCTGCATCTCGGCGTTGTACGGTTTGCCGTTGTACAGAATTCTTCCTCCATCCGGATAGATGAGGCCGAGCACCATACGCATCGTCGTCGTTTTGCCCGCGCCGTTCGCGCCAAGCAATCCGTAAATTTCCCCTTTCCCCACTTCCAGGTTGACACGGTTCACTGCCGTATGTTCGCCGAATTGCTTCACAACATATTCCAATTGCAATGGTTGCATTATGATTTCTCCTCTCTCATCGTCTGTTTCCGCTGGATTAAATACAGCAACGTTTCATCCAACTCCAGCGTTCTTGTTTTGACCGGGTTCCATCCGAGCTCCCGCATCGTCCGTTCCGTGGCGCTCGCGTCGCTGCTGACAAGCCGGATCATGCCGCCCGCTTCCCTTCCCCATTCGACAAGACCGGGAAGTTCGCCCGCATCCTGGGCCATGCCCGTTTCTTCCGTTACCCACATCTCTTTCCAGTTATCGAGCAGGCTGTCTTTTTCGAACATGCCCAGCACTTGGCCTTGGAATACGAAGACGATATAGTCCGCAAGCCGCTTCATTTCATCGACAATATGCGTCGACAAGATGACGGTGCGGTCTCCTTGATCCATGAAGCCGCGAAGTTCGTCAACCATCATCTTCCAAGCAAACGGATCGAGCCCCGACGACGGTTCATCCAGTATGAGCAGTTCCGGTTGACAGGAGAGCGCCATCGTCAATTCGCATTTCCGCCGGACCCCTTTGGACATTTTGCCGAATTTCTGCGTCGGTTTCAGTTGAAACTTCGCTACAAATTCGTCATATTTGCTCCAACTCCAACCCGGATACCAATGCGCCGTAAACTTCGCCAGTTGTTCCAGCGTGAAATGATCTTCATCGCGGCTGGATACTTCCGGCACATAGCCGATTTTTTGCTTGATCGCCCGATCCAACGGCTTGTCAAGACGCTGTCCCAACAAACTCACCGTTCCAGCATCCGGATGCAGTAATTCCAATGCGATATTCAGCAGCGTGCTCTTCCCCGATCCGTTCGGACCGACGATGGCAAATACGTACCCTTTCGGAAGCTGCAAATCGACCGGACCGAATAACAGCGAATCTCGATGCTTCATGACGCCGTTCATCGTCAAAACGGATTCTTCCATATGAATTCACCCCATCCTGCCATCTATGATTGATATTTTTTCGTCATGATGTCCGTAAAAATGGCCATCATCTCTTCCCGCGAACAGTTCATTCGCATGCCGATGTCGATTGCCGCTTCCATCGCTTCCACAACGGCGGTGCGCCGGTGCCGATCTCGTTCTTCCGTACCGACTTTGGCTACGAATGTGCCGGTTCCTTGCTTCGTGCGCAGCAGCCCTTCATTCTCCAGGTCTTGATAGACGCGCCGCACCGTAATGACACTGCAATTCAATTCGCTCGCAAATTCGCGAATGGAAGGCAGCAACGTCCCTTCTTCGATCTGACCGCTTATGATAAGAGAACGCAATTGCACTTCTATTTGATGATATAGCGGCTCAGCGCTATTCTCGTTCAATTGAATCGGAATCCACACCTTAACACCTCTTTTCCCGTTATGTTCCTCGCAGGCATCTAGTTATGCCAAGTCCCTCGTTTGAAGCTTTCGCCTCGACAGCCGGTATGACAAAGCAAGGCTCCCGAGCCCAATGGCAATCGCAGCAAGCGGCATAACGACATTCATTCTCTGCGCCTGTTCAATCGTAAACAAGACGACGTTCGAGCCGAGCGCCTGAACCATGACAGCGACAGCCACCAGTAAGAGCATGGAGAGCATCGATAAGTAAAAATATATCTTCCCTTTGAAGCCTAACTCCATGTAAATGTATAGGGCCGAAACGATGAACGCATAGCCGATCCAAGTGAAGGCATACACCAAAAACGGGCCTGCGGACAACAGATTCCGTATGCTTGCCGCAAAAACATACTGTATGGCGAAGAAGAGGACTGCGTTGCCTATCAGCGCAATGAACAGGAGCAATATTCGCGCCAAAATCATTTCTTCCAACTTGACGGGCAGCACCCGCAACCGTCCCAGCGATTTCGTATAAGAATCTTCCCTTAAATACCTTGCCGATTTCCGCGAAAAGAAAAAACCGAGCATGGGAATGAGAATGAGAAAGTAAAAATCCATAAAAAAACCGAACGTTTTGCCATCCTTCGTACCTAAAATCCCTTGCAGCATCGGGACCGACATCCCCCCGATATAAAGGTTGAAAATAACGGTCCAAACCAGCGGTACATGAATTCCTATAAATTCCAACTTCGTAATCATCCAAGCGTTTCGAAGCCGTTCCATGCGCTCACCCTTTCAACTTGCCGTTGCATGTGTATACTGTATATAATCTTATGCACAGTATACATTGCGATCCGGCTGCCGTCAACATCTATAGAAGACCAATGTTTGGAAAATGATATTTTCATTGCAAATTATCTCTCTTCTTTTGTCTTCATTTGCAACCTTTCAGCCGTCTGCAAGCATCATAGTATAATGAGGAGTGAGGAGGAAGGTTATGAATCCGGAGCAGGAATGGATCGAGCGGTTGCGCCAAGGAGACGGTTCCGCCTTGTCGAAGCTGATGGACCGGTACGGCAACGATGTGTATCGCACCGCCATATTGCTTATCAAGGACCGCCATCTGGCAGAGGACATTAGCCAGGAAGCTTTTCTCGCCGCTTTTCAAAAGATTCGGCAGTTTCGCGGTCAGGGCAGCTTGCGCGCTTGGCTGCTGCGGATTACAGTCAATCTATGCCGAAGCAAAATGAGGCTCGCCGCCTGGAAACGCTTGTTGTACCGCGATATGACGGATGATGCGATTCCCAGTACGGAGCCGGGACCGGAGCAAGCGGCGGCCCGTTTATCGCTCATGTCCGACATTCAACAATTGCCGTATAAGTATAGGGTCGTTATCGTGCTGTATTACTATCAGGAGTTAACGATAAAGGAAATCGCCGCGGCGCTCGGGGAATCCGAAGGAACCGTCAAAAGCAAATTATCGCGCGGCAGAACGCTGTTAAGAAGCAAGCTAGAGGAAGGAGATGGGGTCGATGGGGCAACCATCTAAACATAACATTCGTTCCGCCTTGGAACGGGAATTAGCCGATGCCGAGTTCACCGATATCATGAAGCGACGGGTTCTGCAGCGTGCCAAGCCGTCTTTCTGGGAGCGTGAAATTCGCATCCCCGGTTCGGCCGCCGCCGCCGTTTGTCTGCTTGTCATTGCAGGCGGCTGGTTGTGGCTGGATTGCGCCGACTCGTCTTCGTCCTATCTCAAGCAGATGCAGGCCGTCATCGAAGAAGAACGCCGCGATATCGGCACAGTTGAGCGGTACGAGTCCGAGTTGATTGCCATGAACGGAGGCGTATATTACAAAGAGCAGCTTCAGAAGGGATGGGAGCGATGATTCGGATCAAAGTCAAAACGTTGGCGCTCGGACTCGCCGGACTATTCCTTCTATCGGCGGTTGCCTATCTTGCCATGCCCTCCGTTCTATACAAAATGCAAAAATACGATGCGGTGTTAACCTATTTTCCTAACAGCAAAGAAGCGCCCGAGGCGTTGTACTGGGCGGCGGAAACGATGGTGCCGTTTCCGGGTCAAGATCATCTGTTGTTCGTCTTTCCGACTGCGTCGTCGTACTCCCATGGAGAGCGAAACTCCAAACGGCAGTTGGCCTACGCCGAGAAACTGTTGGAGCGGCTGCTGTCGGAATATCCGGACTATCGCCATGCCGGTATGGCTCGTTGGAAATTGGCAGACTTATATATGGTCGGGGAAAAATGGGATGAGGCGGAGAAGCTGTACCGGGAGATTGCGCAAGACGATAGCACGTATGGCGAACGCCGCAAAACGGCAAAAATGCATGCGGCGATGCTGGCTTCGCGGCATGTTCGTCCTGATGCCGCCCCTTCCGTAACAGGAAGCGTGCAGATCGGCGACGCTCCCGCCGCGGATGCGTATGCCGTACTTCGCCGCAAAGGAGAGAACGTGTGGCATAGCCCGCCCTTCGGTTATTATCCGATGGCGCTGACGGATCGGGACGGCACATTCCGCTTCTACGATGTCGCCCCAGGCGAATACGAGATTGGAATCGGCTTGCGGAAAGAGAAGGTCGACGGCTATTATCTTGCCGAGCCGGCGAACCAAACGGTCGTTGTGACGGAAGGAACGACCGCCGAATATGACGTTCGGTTCGTCCCGCAAGTGAAAGTGGTAAACCCGACGAATAAAGAAACGATTGCCGAAGACGTCATCCGCTTCGAGTGGGAACCGTATCCCGGCGCGGATTATTATAAACTGACCATTTCGGCGATAGATAATGTCCGGGAGGGCGAATCGTACGATACGTTCCCCATTGCATTGGAGGATACGTGGCGCGAGCCCTACGCGGAGTACGGCATCGAAACGCTGCGCACGGTGCCGCGCGGATACGGCAAGACGTCGGACGGAGAAGGGAGAACGCAGTTGTCTCCGGCCGCGATTCTAGGCGCCGTCTATCCAGGAGGCAAATTCGTCTGGTCTGTCGACGCATACGACAGCGACGGCTTAAAAATAAGCAGTTCCAGCGGCTATTATACCTCCTTCGACAACAACCTGCCTTTCTTCTCTCTGGACGATAAGGAGCAGTTGAAAGGCGACAAGCTTGTCGTCGAAGGCAAATACGAAGAAGCGATGCAAACGTACGAAACGGAGCTCCACAACCCGTATGCGCTGCGCGCGCTCGCGATCATGCATTTGCACGGCATTACAATGGATGACGAGGGCGATCCGCAGACGGCGCTGAGCTACTTGCGGCAAATTCCGCATCCGAGCCCGTTCGATCGGGAACTGATGCGCGAAACGGAAGCCCGGGCGAGAGAAAGCGACGGCAAGCAAAACTGATGAATCCGGGCGACGGTTAGGCGAAACAGAGAGATGGAGGCCATCAGCCCTGCATCTACTCATTTCGCCTTCTATCGAAATCCCTCTCCCTCAGAAAAGCGGGCCGATCAATGGAATGTGAGGGTAACGACGGTCCGGGCCTCTCAATGATAAAAGTTGGCACACTGAACTAGGGGGATATCGACAGAAGGCGGGAAATGGAGCAGTATGACACAACGCATAAAAACAAAATCGCCTTATTTACGAATTTTCATTCGCAAATAAGGCGATTTCATTTCCTAACTAAGGCAAGCCTACAATCCGAAAATGGCGTCGATCATCGGTTTCGTATGCCCGCCCGGATAGAGAACGTACAGCAAAGTGTACACCATGACGCCGGTAATTGCCGAACCGAACCAGATGACGGCCGTCACCCTGCCCCATTTGCGGTGTTTGGCGAACCGTTTTTTAAATGCCAGGACCAATGTCGTCAAGCCGAATACAGCCGCGATCGTCGCCAGCGTAATATGGAAAAACAAGAAAATATGATAGTACAGCTTCAAATTTTCGGGACCGCCCCATGACGTATTGCCGACGAAGATCGTCCTCGACATATAAATGACGAAAAAGACGATCGCCGCAATAGCTGCTGCAATCATCGTCTTCTGATGCGCTTCGCGCCTGCCCTTTACGATCAGGACCCATCCGATCGCCACGAGTATGGCGCTAATCACGATAAACGACGTGCTGATCGTCGGAAAGATCGTATACAAATCCATCTGTTTCCCCATCCTTTCCCGATGCCGTTCTATGCTTTGTTTAATTGACCGGTTTCCGGTATCACATCCATGATATCATCGTCTTTGCTCTCGCGCTTGAACCAATGAATAAAGACATAGGCAAGCACCGAGCCGTTGACGAATTCCTGTATTAATTTCATTGCAATTCCGCCGATCTGCTGGTCCTCCAGCGGCGTGAACAAGTTGAAAAATGCCGGTCCCTCATACAGCTCCAGCAATACCGCCGGGTCTCCCGAGAAACAGTAGCCCATCGCCTGCGACCATATCTCCGGATCGTTATAGGTCGCATATACCGGGGCGCCCGCGAAAATAATCAACCCGCATGCTGGCGTAATTAATACGCTGTTCAAGAAGATATAGCCCATCTTCTTGACGTCGGACATATTGTTCCATTCCGGTACCGGACATAGAAGCGGCCACCACATCATCATGGACGTGATAAACAAGGCGATATAATAGAGCCGATGCACCGTAAAGTTTAGCATCACGTAATCGTGAACGGCCGGTACGTGATAGAGCGAGAATAAGACGTTAAACAAAACGGCCGCAAAAATCGGATTCATGAGAAAACCGAATTTCCGCAACGGATTGTATTTCAATATCGCTCGCCACAACCAGGCCGGCGTCCCCATTAGCAGCAAAGGCGGCGCGATAATGTACGACAGCGCCATCGCCACCATATGGAAGCTGAACATCATATGGCTAAGAAAGCTGATCGGACCCCCTTGCGCCACATATAGCAATACCATTCCGGTGACAAACGATATTTTCTTGGCAAGCGAGATCTTGTCCGAATCGGCAAAGCGATGTCTCATCGGCCCTACCGCCATCAGATATGCGATTGTTGCCAAAAGCATAAAGCCGAGGAACAACGGGCTCCATAAATCAGAGAAGCTAAAATATTCCAAACCAAGCATGAGGTACCTCCTATCCGATCAGCTTCTTTTTTTCGCAACGATTTGAAAAAAAGAGGGGGCATCTTGTCGAAGCCCTCCTCTTCCCATTTTACCACCAAACCCAGTAGATTGCCATAATGATGCATGTGAAGGCGATGACCGCCCCGCCGAAGATGAATATGATCGGCATCAGGTGACCGCGGTCTTTCATATGCATCCAGTAAGCCATCTGGATGACCACTTGCAGCACGGCCATGACCAGCAAAATGATAATCGTAAATGTCGCATTGACTTCAAGCGCCGCAACCGCCGCGAATGCAATCAGCGTTAAGACGATCGAGAAGATGAACGCGACGATATGCTTTTGGGGACCTTCATGCCTATGCCGGTGTTGGGATTGTTTCGGAGCGGCTTGATCCGTTGTCATCGATTACCCCACCTTTCCCATCAAGTAAACAACCGTAAAGATGAAAACCCAAACGACGTCGATAAAGTGCCAGTAAATGGCCGCCACATATACTTTCGGAGCTGTAACGAAATTCAAGCCTTTGCGGAATAACTGCGCGATCAGCAAGGAGATCCATACGATCCCGAACGCCACGTGCGCCCCGTGAAAACCGACTAGCGTATAGAACGAAGAACTGAATGCGCTCGTCGTAAACTTATGACCTTCATGGACGTATTCAACGAACTCGTAAATTTCCAAACCGAGAAACGCTAATCCTAATATAACCGTAACGATCAACCAATTGAGCATCGACTTGACGCGATAACGATGCATCGCCTGAATCGCGAATACGCTGGTCAAGCTGCTGACCAAGAGAATCATCGTTGCGGCGAAGACCATAGGCAATTGAAACAATTCGCTTGCGGCCTTCCCGTCGGCGATTTCGTTGCGAAGCGCCAGAAACGTCGCGAACAGCGTACCGAACAGGACCGTCTCTCCGCCAAGGAAGAGCCAAAATCCGAGAACCTTATTGCGTCCTTCCAAGGTCGCCTTTTCCGGTTCTTGCGGCCAATTGCTCTCGTTAAACTCTACTTGGTGTTCTGCGTGCGCGCTCATGCTTTAACCCCCTTGTCGTTCAGTTCATCCGGCTCGATATGCCAGCCGTGATCGTCCACGATCGAACGGGCGGCCATGCTTGCGAACGTAATCACCAAACCGATGATGGCAACGATGTAATTGTTGAACAACATGCCGACAAAAGCGTTGCCGAACGTATCTTTGGCGAACATAAAGCCGAAACCTGCGATAAACAGACCGACCGACATCAAGAAAGGCAAGATGGAGGCGGACGGCATATGAATCGGTCCAACCGGCTCGGCAGGCGTCATTTCCTTATTGCCGGCCATTTTTTCTTTCCAATAAGCGTCATATCCGCGAACGAGCGGAGTTTGTTTAAAGTTGTATTCCGGCGGCGGCGAAGGAATCGTCCATTCGATCGTACGCCCGTCTTGCCACGGATCGGCAGGAACTTCGCCGCGTTTCTTCGCGGATACGACGATGTTCAGCAGGAAGAAAATCGTACCTACGCCCATCAGGAACGCTCCGATCGAACTGATCAAGTTCATCGTGTCGAATCCTTGGTTCGGCAAATAAGTAAATACGCGGCGCGGCATTCCGATCAATCCAAGGAAATGCTGCACGAAGAAAGTGAGATGGAAACCGATATAGAACGTGACAAATGTTAATTTGCCCAACGTCTCGTTCAGCATCCGTCCGAACATTTTCGGCCACCAGTAATGGAAACCGGAGAACAAACCGAGTATCAAGCCGCCGACGATAACGTAGTGGAAATGCGCGACGACGAAATACGTATCGTGATACTGATAGTCGGCCGGCGCGGCAGCGAGCATAACACCGGTTACTCCGCCCATAACGAAAGTCGGAATAAATCCGATCGCGAACAAGCTTGCCGTATTAAATGTAATTTGCCCGCCCCACATCGTAAAAATCCAGTTGAAAATCTTGATCCCGGTCGGGATCGCAATCAACATCGTAGCGACGGCGAACAAAGCATTGGCGATAGGCCCTAAACCGACGGCAAACATGTGGTGCGCCCATACCATGAAGCCCAAGAAGCCGATCAGCATGGTTGCGAATACCATCGAGCTGTAGCCGAACAACCGCTTTCTGGAGAACGTGCTGATGACTTCGGAAATAATACCGAATGCCGGCAAAATCAAAATGTAAACTTCAGGGTGTCCGAAGATCCAGAAAATATGCTGCCATAAAATCGGGTTCCCCCCGTTGGCAACTTCGAAGAAGTTCGCTCCGAACAATCTGTCGAACGTCAGCAAGACCAGTCCGACAGTAACGGCCGGGAATGCGAACAATATAAGCGCGGACGTAATAAACGCCGTCCATGTAAACATCGGCATACGCATAAACGTCATGCCAGGCGCGCGCATCGTTATAATCGTCGCCAGGAAGTTAATGCCCCCGAGCAACGTACCGATCCCGGCAATCTGCAAGCCGATCGTATAAAAATCTACCCCGTGCGTAGTGCTATATTCGTTCGTTGCAAGCGGAACGTAGGAAGTCCAGCCCGCATCCGGCGCTCCGCCTACGATCCAGCTCAAATTGAGCAGCAAGCCGCCGAAGAAAAACGTCCAAAATCCAAGCGAGTTCAAAAATGGGAACGCAACGTCGCGCGCTCCGATCTGCAACGGTACGATCGCGTTCATTAACGCGAAGATCAGCGGCATCGCCGCCAGAAAAATCATCGTCGTACCGTGCATCGTAATCAATTCGTTAAATACTGCCGCAGAAACGAATTCCATCTTCGGTCCCATAAGCTGGATCCGAATGAGGATGGCTTCTATCCCGCCGATCAGGAAGAATAGACCCCCGGCAATAAGATAAAGAATCCCGATCTTTTTATGGTCTACGGTCGTAATCCAGTCCATTAAACCCCGATACCGTTTCACCGAATGAGCCAAGGTATGTACCCCCTTTATTTCGCGCTGTTTTCATTGTAAGTTAATTTTTGTTCCGCTAAATATTTCGCAATGCCGTCAAGTTCTTCCGGCGTTAGAGGCACCGCTGGCATTTTGTTGCCCGGTTTCACTCTTTGCGGATCGGCGATCCATTCCTTCAAGTTTTGTTCAACCGGTTGTTCCCCGGGACCGGTACCGTTCAACAGTACGCCCGCTACCGCTTCCTTGCTGCCGATGCCCGTAAGGTTAGGGAATGTCGGCGCGCCTTGGTCGCCAATCGCATGGCATGCCAAGCATTGCGATTTGAAAACTTCCCGGATGTGCTCATCTTCCGGCAGAACGGCCGGCGCTTTCATTTCTTCGACCCATTTGCCGAACGCAGCTTCGTCGACCGCTACGACTTTGAAATCCATCAGAGCATGCGAAGGTCCGCACAACTCGGCGCATTTCCCGCGGTAGACGCCGGCTTTCGGCGCTTCAAAATATGCTTTATTAATGTTGCCTTCCGTATTCGTGTCGATTTTCCCCATTAATGAAGGAATCCAGAAGGAATGCAGAACGTCGGCGGTCTTCAATTGAAGAGAAATCCGCTTCGTAGTAGGAACGACAAGCTCCTGGGCCGTGGTCACGCCATATTGCGGATATTCGAATTCCCACCAATATTGATGCGCTGTCACCTTCACTTGAACGGCATTTTCGTCCTTGGAGTGATCCTCGGCGAATTGAAACACGTATTTCACTGTAGGAACCGCTAAAATAATTAAAAGGACAATCGGAATTACGGTCCAAATAATCTCCAGCTTATGATTCCCTTCCACTTGCTCTGGAATTTCGTTTTGCCCTTTGCGTCTCCGGAATCTGAACAATACATAAAAGGTAAGAGCAAAGACGACAACCATTACGAATCCCATGATGGCGATCGACAGTTTTATCAATCCGAATTGCTCTTCCGCTACCGGCCCTTGCGGATTCAAGGCGGACAAATCCGCTCTTCCGCAAGCGGATAGTAATAACGTTAAACCCGCCAACATTGGGAGGAGTCGTTTTACCGCATGCCACCGATTCATCATTAATCAACCCCACTTTTTACGTTTTAGCCAATTGCCAATTTTATGCATAAAAAAAAGGCAATTCACTTGTTAAACACAGAAGTCAAACGTCTTGTCAATTAAGACCATCACGTATAAATATAAATTTCCTTCACCTTTTTGTCAATGTTTTCAAGACAGTTCACAAATTGTTCTCAAAGCTGTCAAAATCGCACCAGCCCTGAATTTGCAAACGCTTACAATAATAGCTTACGCTTTAATCCGTCAATGATGTCAACCGGAAGCTAAAAGCGGCCATCGCAACACAATTGTCACAATTTAGACACTTTATTCCATATTATCGCCGATATGCTTTTCTTTTATTCGAAAACCGCCGTCAACAGCGCGTTGCCGCGCATCGCCGAAAAAAAGCCGCCAATGCGAAAGCGAGCTTCACAAAGACGGCTGTGCAATTATGATCAAGAATCCAATTTCACCAATTCGTTTTCAACAAGGAGAGTCAATTCCTCCTCATACCCTCCCATAATGTGGTACTTGCGGACATATTCCTTGACAAACTTTCTCGGATCCTTAGGTCGGAAAATTCGCGCCATTTCCTTGATACTTTCCTTCACTTCGTTATGTCCTTTCGTTGCCATGAAGATTCCCTCCCAAAGCGTAATCGAGTATGCTCCGTATTAGAGAACGCAGTAAATATTCAACTTTTCCCACATGATGTAAGACAATGCCTGCAGCACCTGTTCGTTACATTATATCATATTCCAGTCAAGTTAAAAACCGCAAAGGACAAATGTAAATATTTGACTTGTTTCATGATATTCCCTCTTTCTTTTTCGAAAACTCTATTCTCTTACTTTCATTACACTTTTGTATAAATAGAATAGGCTAGTGTATAATAATACTAGAAGCTTCCTTATTTATATTGCGTCTACATATTATATCGGCCAACCACATTTATACGAGGAGAGTTTACGTGAAATCGATTCGAAATTTGGGGATAGGAAGAGAGATTTGGCTCTTATCCTTTGTTTTGTTTTTAGTGGAGTTTGCAAGAGGAGCCACTCTGGTCAGTTTCGTCCCAATCTACGGAAAAGAAATATTGATTATTAACGCCACCATGATCGGCGCCGCCATTACCGCGCATTATTTAACCGACACAGGATTGAAAATCGTCATCGGCTACTTGCTCGACCGCTTTTCCATTCGTTTTATCGTCCATTCGGGACTGCTTATTTCGCTTATTGGCATGTTTATGTTCCAGTACGGCTCGAGGCCCGGCCTCTTTATTCTTGCCTCAGCCCTTTACGGCGTCGGAATGTCTCCGATTTGGATCGTTTGCTTGTCGAAAGTATCCCCGGAACGGCGCGCGACGCAGATGGGGTATCTATATACCATTTGGCTGATCGGTATGGGACTCGGCCCTGTCGTGTGCAATCTTCTGATCGACGCGAGCCCGAAGCTGACCTATTGGATTTTGGTGCTGCTGACGCTCGGCGCCTGGTTCCTCTCGATGTTCATTTCCAACGAGAGGCAATCGAGCATCGATACGATTCCGCTGCGCACCCAGCTGCGGATGCTTGGAGAGCGATTGCGCATGATGAGGCCGCTTCTGCCCGGCATGATTTTGCAGACGACCGGCGCAAGCATGATCGTGCCGATCTTGCCGAGTTTCGCCCAAGGATCGCTGGCGCTGACGAGCGGACAATACTCCCTGCTGCTTCTGCTTGGCGGCGCATGCGCCGTCGTCGGGCTTATTCCGATGGGCAAGCTTGCGGACCAGTTCGGTCGCAAATGGTTTCTCGTCATCGGATTCGCGATTTTCGCGTTTGCGCTTTATTCGTTATCGATGCTGCCGTCCTTGCGGCTCACCTTTATATGGGCGATCGTGCTCGGCCTTTCCTACTCGGCCGTTCTGCCCGCATGGAACGCGCTGCTCGCTTCCTACATCCCTCCTTCCCAGAAAGGGCTCGGCTGGGGGCTTTTCTCCACGGTGGAAGGAATCGGCGTCATGATCGGGCCGGTGCTGGGCGGATTTTTGTCGGACATGTATAATGAACAAACGGTCGTTATGATCAGTGCGGTCTTGTTCGGATTGATCGCTCTATTCTATATTCTTTATCCTATAAGATCCTCCAAAGGCGAAGCGCTGTAATAGGCTGCAATTAGGAGTTCGTCTCTTATCCATCTAGCGGAGGGGATGCGGTATGGCTGGAGAGGAGCCATTATACGGAAGCGCAGTTCATTGGATCGGTACCTTTATCGCAGTAAGCGTCGTTTTAGCGATTGTGATCGGCATGATCGCCGTTGTCCGTATGACGGCCGACGATTCGGAGAAGCATCGGGAGTTGAAAAAATATTTCGAAGCGCTGTTCGGAGGAGCTGTGTCGCCCTACGATCCGGAGAAACCGTCGGACCGTACGGCGGCTGCGCCCGCTTCCGCGGAACCGTTCGAAGAAGACTGTCCCGCTTGCGGCGCCGCCGCAACCCACCGCGATGAGCATTGTCCTTCCTGCGGCTTGCGATTGTTCTAAGACTTACAATTTCGGTTGCGGGATGCATGCCAACAATAGCCTTGAGCGTTTCGCGAATACTACCCACGTGAGGCGGATATCCGGAATTAGTGACAGATTCATTGCTTCGAACCGTCATCGGTTTCTTGATGCTGGAATAATGTTGGAACAATGCGGGAAATGGCGTCGGATTGCCGATGAAAATAGTGGCATGCGACCGGGCGCATGATCGCAAGCGGAAAGGGAACCATAGATTAGTAACTTAGCATAAGGAGGTTGCATATATAGATCGCGACGGCAGCGACATGAACCCGATCTCGAAGGAGCGCGTCGAGGTGGACGGCATATACACCAACGAATGGGGAAGAGAGGAGCATCTGCACCGCGGACAGACGTTCCCGGCGGATGTTCAGCTCGGCGTGACGGAATGGGAACTGAAGGAATATATGTTCGACAATCATCATGAAGGACAAACCGATCCAAGACTCGTTCCCAAAGCGGACGACAAAGAGGAAGGCGAAAAACTCGTTCATCCTCGCGGGCATAGGGATCGCCAAGACAAGTAATCATTGCTGCCTTGCCCTGGCGGAGCGCCATCCGCCGGCAAGGTTTTTTTGATGTGTGTTTGCGCGCCTGCAGCAATTTTGTCGCTAACGGATGCAGGAGACGTTATTTGAACAAAATCGAGGCTTTTTAATATGTAACGGAAATGAGGGACCTTATTTGCCGTCATTCGTTCATTTCTCCATACATAATCAACGAATAAGAGCGCTAGGTTCCGTTATAATCCGAGAAGAATGAGCTTTGCCACTTTAAGGTCTTTCAGTTCCGTTACATTTTGAACGCCGCACTCGTGCCTCTATAGTTTGTCGACAATTTCTTACTGTTCGTCAGATTTTGTAAGATTAATGAAAATTGTTCTATCCTTTTCTATGAAGGATATGATTAAATAAAAGTATCTGATTACCAAAATCTACTTATTTAAAGGAGGTTTCCGGATGGAACCCAATATCCCGAGAAAAACGTCTTCCGGACTGGATGAAAATGTGGCGGGACTGCTTTGTTACATTTTGACGTTCGTTACCGGCATCATTTTTGTATTGATTGAAAAAGACAGCAGGTTTGTACGTTTTCATGCATTGCAGTCGATTTTCACCTTTCTCCCGCTCTTTGTCGCTCAAATGATTTTGGCGGGCATTCCTTTCATCGGTTGGATCTTTTCTTCCCTCATCGGACTTCTCATTTTCATTCTATGGATCGTTACGATGATTCAGGCGTTTCAAGGCAAATGGTTTAAATTGCCGCTCGTCGGCGATTTGGTGGAGAAACAGCTGAACAAATAAAAGATTGCGCTCCCGTTCCGTTGTTGTATAATCAATAGCAAATGGCAGAAGAGGAACGACGGCAAGGGGAGAGGCGTTTGTATTTTTTTGTAATTAACCGGCAGGCGGGAAACGGAAACGGCATGCGCGTCTGGCGCAAGATGGAGCGGACGTTGCGGGAGCGGAACATCGAGTACCGCTGCGCGGTAACGGACGTTGCGGAGCAAGCGCGGATGCAGGTGCGGGAAGCGCTCGCCGCCTGGCCGCTGCGCGCGGTCGCAGTGATCGGCGGCGACGGCACGATCCGCAGCGTCTTGCCGGAGCTGAGCGGCAGGGATGTGCCGCTCGCGGTCATTCCGGCGGGATCGGGCAACGATACCGCCCGGGGGTTCGGCATCCCGCGCAAGCCTTTGGCCGCGCTGGAGGTGCTGTTGTCAGGTCGATGCCGGCGCATCGACCTGATCGGCGTTGACGGCGAGCGTTCCGTTACGGCGCTCGCCGTCGGATTTGACGCCGCCGTCGCGGAAGCGGTCAACAACGGCGGCTACAAGAAGTGGTGCAACCGCCTCGGCATCGGGCGGGTTGCGTATATCATCGGAATTATGCATACGCTAATCCGATTTCGTCCCGCCCAGCTCCGGCTCGAGCTCGACGGCGAGCGGACGGCGACGTTCGCCGATGCGTGGATGGCCGCCGTCGCCAACGTCGCAACATATGGCGGCGGCCTTCGCATCTGCCCGCAGGCGCAGCCTGACGACGGCTTGCTCGACGTCTGCGTTGTCCACGGCTGTACGAAATGGCAGCTTCTGCGCCTTTTCCCTACCGTATTGCAAGGCAGGCATACGAAGCTGCCGTATGTGACAATGCTGCGCGCATACGCCGTTTCCGTCTCCTCCGAGTTGCCGCGCATCGCATATGGCGACGGCGAACCTTGCGGCGCAACGCCGCTAAGCGCGCAGGCCGAACCGCAAACGTTGCTCATCGTGACCCCATAGATTTGATTTGACGTGCCGCGGACAGGCCTATACGATAGTAAAGGAGGTAGATTGTGAACTATGAAAATACTCAAAGAATTTAGAGAATTTGCAATACGCGGCAACGTTATCGATTTGGCGGTCGGGGTCATTATCGGCGGGGCGTTCGGGAAAATTGTCACATCGATCGTCAACGACATTATTATGCCGCCAATCGGTAAAGTGTTGGGAGGCTCCAGCTTCGTCGATCTGTTTATCAACTTGGATCCGGACAAGGGCAACTTCGCTTCGCTCGCCAAAGCCCAAGAGGCCGGTGCGGCGGTCATCGCCTACGGCCAATTTATTAATGTAATGCTCGATTTTCTTATTGTTGCGCTCAGCGTGTTTTTGCTAGTGAAGACGATTAATATGCTGAGAAGAAAAGTGATAGCCGAAAAGCCGGCTGAAAAACCAACAACGAAAGACTGTCCTTTCTGTTTGTCCAAAATTCCGGTACAAGCGACGCGCTGCGCTCATTGCACGTCCATTCTCGAAGAGCCTGCCGAAGCGAAATAATTGTCTGTTCGGGCGGTTGCCGTGAGGCAGGCGCCTACTCTATTATTGCAGCTTGAAATATTTCTGATAGATTCGCTCGTAGTTGGCGCCGTACTTCCTTTCAATCTCCGGGCCCATTTCTTGCTCCATCTCGTAAATGACCAAATCATGCGCAAAATTGTTCAGAAGCAGTTCGATCATCGCCGGATGCTCGGTCGCCATCGCTTTCGTCGCTTGTCCTTCGCCGCGCATGCCGATCATGCACCAGCGCCGATCGATGACGAACGAAAATTTGCGCCCGCCGGTCTGCGTCCGCCACGCCCCGTCCCGGCCGTGCACGATCATTTGCTGTGCGAGCCGCAAATCCTCGTCTCCGCCGATGACCGACCACAACACCTTCACACCCCGCTCTTCGGCCGTTTCGAGTTCTTTGCGGAATAGCGAGGCTTCCTCGGTCCATACATCGGCAATAATCTCGAACTGCGCTTTCTCCAGTTCCCGGCGCAAATTATCCATTACTTTCCGATCGCTCTCTATGCTGTAAAATTCCGTCCGATCGTCGCTTCGTTTCGGCATCGACTCCTCTACGATCCGAATCGACTCCTGCATTTTATCGGCTATGCTGCGGGTCAGTTCCTCTACCGGAATCATCGTATATAAAGAAGGCTCGCCTTTGCTGCACATCACGAATCCATGGTCGACCAGCTTCTGCAGCGCCGCGTACACGTTCGAGCGCGATACGCCGAGCCGTTTCGCCACTTCATATCCCGTCATAGCGCCCTGTTCCGCCAGTACAACCAACATCCTCGACTCCATCTCCGTAAATCCTAACACGCGCAAATGCTGCAACAAACGCTCCATTTCTCTGGCTGCCCCTTTCACAGATGCTATCACAACTAACTGTCTGCGATCTCTACTAGTCTCTTAGCCCTATCGTATCAATTTTGCCTAGCTACTGCAACGCGAGATCGAAAAAGCGAATTTTATGTCGATTCCCGGCAAGCGGCTGACTTTTTGCATCCAAGACGGAATTGGTCAGGCGCATGGATACAATCGCATTGGCAGACGCGCTAATTTAAATCTCTTGGCTGCTCGTAAGGGACCGAAGAAAACTATAAGTTACTTGGCGGGAAAAGATCATGCGTGCTGTAAAACACTCGTCGGGCGGGGGATTTCCAACAAGAAGCGGCGTACGCCGACATGAAGCGAAACCGCCCACCGCGCCGGGCAAGCAAAAGGACGGCCCCCCATTAGGCCGCCCTGTACCGTAGCATTATTCCGCTTTATGAATAATCTCGAAGCCGGTCGTATTTCGTACGACCTCCACCTTGACCTCGCTCCCCGCGCCGCCGCCCCGGGAAATGCGAATCGACAGGTGTCCCGCGCCGATGGCGAGACGCTCGACGAACAACTCGTTCAATTGCTCCGGCAATAACGGGTCGATCGCGATCCGTTTCGTCAGCGCGTCCGGATGCAAGCCCAGCATCGCCTGCATGAAGACGACCGACGTTCCCGCCGACCAGGCCTGCGGCGAGCATGTGGTCGGATACGGCACCGGATAGCCGAGCTCCGAGCCGTATCCGCAGAACAGTTCGGGCAAGCGCTGGTACTCGAAATAGGTGGATGCAGCAAGCAAGCCGGAAATCACCTTGCGCGCTTCCTCCCGATACCCCGAGCGGCTCAGCCCGAGCAATATCATGGCATTATCATGCGGCCATACGCTCCCGTTATGATAACTCATCGGGTAATACCCCGCCGCCTCCGCGCTCATCGTCCGAATGCCGTAGCCGTTAAACATATCGTCGGCCGTCAGTCTTTCGGCCGTCCTTGCCGCCCGCGCCGCGCCGGGAAGCCCGGTCATCAGCAAATGCCCCGGGTTCGATGTCACGGACCCGACTTGCCGGCCTTCCTGGTCGAGCGCGAGCGCGTAGAACTGTTCGTCCTCCATCCAGAAATGCCGTTCGAACCGTTCCCGCAATTCCCCGGCTTCCCGCTCCAGCCGATCGGCGAGCGCATCGTCGCCCATCAGCCTGAAGAGCGGCGCCATGCCTTGCTTCGCCATATACACATAGCCTTGCACTTCGGACAAGGCGATCGGCGACAACGCGTACTCGCCCGACCGGTGAACGATCGAGTTGCTCGAATCTTTCCAGCCTTGGTTCGGGAAGCCTTTCTCCGCTTCCTGGTGATAGGCGAGGAAGCCCGATTTCGCCATCGCCGCGTCGATCCATGCCAGGGCCCGCTCGATATTCGGCTTAAGCTCCTCCGCCAGCGACAAATCGCCCGTCCAGCGGAAATATTCGCCGATCAGCACAAGAAACAAAGGCGTAGCGTCCGCCGATCCGTAATAAGGCGAGAACGGCGATTGCTTCGTCGCGACCAGCTCGCCGAACCGGATTTCGTGCATGATTTTCCCCGGCTCTTCATCGCGCCAAGCGTCGACGGCGGTACCTTGATAAGCCGCCAGGGTGCGCAGCGTTCCGCGCACTTTGCCCGGATCGAGCGGAAGCATGAACAAGGATGTAATCAGGCTGTCTCTGCCGAACGGAACCGCGAACCACGGCAAGCCGGCTACCGGCATATCGCCGTATCCGACGTCGGTCATTAACATCCGTAAATCTTGCAAGCCGCGCCGGTACAAGCCGTTAAACGCCTCCGAATCGGATGTCGCCCGAGCCGTCTCCGCGTCCCATCGCCGATAAGAAGCCTCCAATCGTTCCAGCCCCTCTTCGTAGGAGAGCTCGGTTCCCGCTTGTCCGTCCAGCATCGGCGCGACCGTAAAGCATATGCGCTCCGTCTCTTTCGGCTGCAACGTTATAGCAAAGCGGATCAACCCGGAATCGCTCGCTTCCGTTTCCGGTTTGTCCCAACGTATGCGCGTCTCCCTTGCGATGTTGTCCGCGCCGGAATAACGGATCGTCAAGCTTTGCGGCTCCATGCTTCTGCCGGTGATCGAGCCGACTTCCCCCGTCCGATATTTCCGCACCAGAAACATGTCCTGAAAATCGGCATCGAATGCCGCCGAGAAATCGAACGATACCGTTTCCGGGTAATAGCTCGTTAACGCAATTCGCTCGTACAGCACGCCGCCGAATATAAAACGGTCCCGTACCGCTTCAATGGCGCCGACGTCTTTCGTATCCTTCATTAAACGGATCGAAGCGACATAGCTTTGATTCGCCGCCGAGGAAAGCAACGACGGCTTGTCCCCGTCGATCCACACTTCCATCCGGCTCAAAAACCGCGTATCTTTCGTATATAAACCGTGGCCGATTTCATTGTTCCCGGTAATATCCCCATTCCTGTCCGTTAGCAGGAACAAATCGCCTTCTTTAATGACGCTGTAATCCATCGCCTTCCCTCTCCTTCGTATCCATGACTGTGAACTCTCCCTGAAGCCCTTCCCCGGAGTTCGGGCCGATCCATACGAGGAATTTGCCGGGCTCCACCGCAAACTGCAGCCTTTCGTCCAGCATGCCAAGCTCGTTCGGGGTTAACGTAAAGGAGATTCTTTTCGTCTCCCCTTGTTTCAGCAATATTTTACGAAAGCCTTTCAATTCCTTCACCGGTCTTGTCGTACTTCCCACGACGTCGCGAATGTACAATTGAACCACTTCCTCGCCGTCCCGTTCTCCGGTATTGGTTACGTTTGCGGATACATTGACGCTTCCGTCGCGCGCAATTTGCCAGGCATCCAGCCGAAGATCGGCATATTCGAACGTCGTATAGCTTAAACCGTAGCCGAACGGATACAGCGGTTCGTCGCTCACGTCGACATAATCTTCGTAAAGATGCGGTCTTCCCGTATTTTTACGGTTATAGTAAATCGGAATTTGTCCGGTGGAACGCGGGAACGTAACCGGCAGCTTGCCGCTCGGATTGTACTCTCCGATCAGCACGTCGACCAGCGCATTCCCCGCTTGGGTGCCCGGATGCCATGCTTCGACAACGGCGTCCGCATGCTCATGCACCCATTCCACGGCCAGCGGCCGCCCGCTCATCAGCACGACGACGACCGGCGTCCCCGTTTCCCGTTTGATTGCCCGGATCAGCCGTTCCTGGCACTCCGGCAAGCCGATATAGGCCCGGTTATAATGCTCTCCGGTCATATCCTCGCTTTCGCCGACGACGACAACGGCGACATCGCTGTCTCTCGCGGCCGCCACCGCTTCTTCCAGCCCCCGCTCCAACGGCTGTTTCACCTCGGATCCCTTGGCATAAGTCACTTCCGCCAACGGGGCGATTCTGGACCGGAAGGCGTCCAGAACGGTGACAACATCCTCCTTGCGGCCTTTCCACGCCCAGCAGCCCATCGCATTATGGCGGTCGTCGGCCAGCGGGCCGATCAAGCCGATTCGTTTCCGCGCGCCAAGATCTAGCGGCAGCGTTTTGCCTCTATTCTTCAATAGAACGATCGATTTCCGCGCACTGTCCCGCGCCTGTTCCACATGCTCAGGAATCATCATGACGCGCTCCCGCTTCCGAACGTCGACATAAGGATGATCGAATAAGCCCAACCGGTACTTCACCGTCAAAATTCGCAGTACCGCGTCGTCAAGCAATGGAAGCATATCGGGCCGTTCCTGAAAAATCCGCTCCAAATGCTCAAGATATACCCCGGAATGCATGTCCATATCCACCCCGGCGGCAAACCCTTTGCACGCCGCATCCTTGCGGTCTTCCGCATAGCCGTGGTGAATCAATTCTTCAACCGATTCCCAATCGCTGACGACGATGCCGGGATAGTTCCATTCCCCTTTTAAAATCTCTCTGATGAGAAACTTGTTGCCCGAAGCAGGGACGCCGTTCAGATCGGTAAAGGCGGTCATGACCGATAACGCCCCGGCTCGGATTCCTTCGTAAAACGGCGGTAAGACCGTTTCGCGCAGCACTCTTTCGGACATGCCCGTCGTATCGTAATCCCGGCCGCCTTCGACCCAGCCGTAGCCCGCAAAATGCTTGACGCATGCCGCAACGGTAGGATAACCGTTCTCGTCCGGGCTTTGAAAACCTCTTACTCTGGCGGCCGCCGCCTGGTTGGCCAAATATACGTCTTCGCCGGCGCCTTCCGCGATTCTTCCCCAACGCGGTTCGCGCGTCATATCGACCATCGGCGCGAACGTCCAGCGAATGCCTTCGGACGCGGCTTCCGCCGCCGCGATGCGGGCGTTCCGCTCCATCGCCTCCACATCCCAGCTTGCCGCTTCGCCGAGCGGAATGGGGAATATGGTGCGGAACCCGTGAATCACATCGTCCCCGATCAGTAAAGGAATGCCGAGGCGGCTTTCCTCCACTGCGATCCGCTGCAATTCGTTGATCTTCTCCGCGCCGTACACGTTAAGCAGCGATCCGATCTTTCCCTGCTTGATCCATTCGATCTCTTGCGCTTCGCATCGCCCGAACTGCACCGTCTGCCCGATCTTCTCGGTTAACGTCATCCGTTTCAACAACCGCTCTGCCTTTGCTGCATCATTCAACATTGATGTCCTCCCCCCGTCTTCCGGTTACCCTTTAATGCCGGCGCTAGATACGCCTTCGATGTATTGTTTCTGGAACAAGAAGAAGAAAATAAGGATCGGCAAGGTCGACAAGGTCACGCCTGCCATAATTAACGGCGTATTCTCAAAGAACGCGTCCTTCAAGCTGTTCAGCCCGACGACGAGCACATATTTCTCCGGATCGTTCGCTAACGTGCTCGGAATGAGGTAACTGTTCCACGTTCCGGCGAAAGACAAAATCGACATCGTAATTAAGGACGAACGCGCGAGCGGATAGACGATCCGCCAGAAGGCGCCCATTTTCGTCAAGCCGTCGATTCGGGCCGCTTCGATAAATTCGCCCGGCACGCTGATGAAAAACTGCCGCAGCATAAAAATGTACAACGACTGGTACAAGAACGGCACCGTTAACGCCGCGAACGTATTGAGCCAGCCGATCTTCGCCATATTGACGTATACCGGAATCAGGATCATATGGTACGGAACCATCATCGTCGCGACGACGATCCAGAATACGAGCTTCTTCCCTTTAAAATGGAGCTTCGCCAGCGCAAAGCCTGCCATCGGGTTGACGATCAAGTTCCCGATTACGACGATTCCGGTCATAATGACTGTATTTAAAAACCACTTGGGCACATTGTATGCGTCGTTAGTGAAAAACATGGTGTAATTTTCAAAAGTCCATCTGGAAATGTCCACGAATTTATTAACGTCTTTCATCGTAATTAACGAGGTATAGACCGTATAAGCAAACGGAAGGATGAAAACGACTCCGAGGATACCGATGATGGCGTATACCAGCAATTTGAAAAAGGTTTTTCGAGCCTTCACGGCCATCACTCCTTATCGTCCAGAAATTTCTTCTGCAGAAACGTAATGAACATAATGATGAAAAAGAATAGAATAACGGCCGCGCTTCCGTATCCGATATTCATATAGCGAATCCCGTGTTGGTAGAAATAAGTGACGACCGTGCTCGTCGCTCCGGCCGGCGATCCAAGCGCACCGTATCGGGAAATCGCCGCAATTTGGTCGTAAATTTGAAATCCGAGGATGGTGGAAACGGAAATAACGAAAAAGGTAATCGGCTTCAAAAAAGGAACGGTGATGAAACGGAATTTCTCCCATTTCGAAGCGCCGTCGATGTCGCCCGCTTCATACAGATCTTTAGGCACTTCTTGCAGCGCGGACAAATAGACGATCATGCTGAATCCGCATTGTTGGAAAATGAACAAAATGCATACGAACATCAAGGCATAGCCCGTATCCGCAAACCAGGTCACGTCGCGCAGGCCGAAAAACGCGAAAAATTTCGTGACAAACGTCCCTTGCTTGAACAGCATCATAAAGACGGTGGTCAGAGCGATTTGCGAGGTGATGTACGGAATAAAGAATACGGTTCGGAAAATGCCTTTGCCTTTGATTTTCTGATTCACCAGTATGGCCATCAATAAACCGAGAATCGTTTGGACGGGCACCGCCACGACAACGATTTGCAAGGAATGAAGAACGGCTTGGTAGAACTGCTTGTCGTTCAATATGGCGATATAGTTTTGCAGTCCGATAAATTTCGCATCGCCCAGCGCGGCGAAGTTCACGTCTTGAAAGCTTCTTATAAAAGATTCCACGAAAGGATACAAAAACCACCATGCCCATAAAACCAAAAAAGGCAAGACGAGCATCCAGCCTAACGTGAAATCCGAATCGAAGATCGAACGAAACCGGGATTGTTTTTTGGGTTGTCCAGTCATCGAAACCTCCTGTAATTCCACAAATTGTATATTTCAACTCAGGATAAAAGTGTTCCCGTCTCCTTGGCGGAAACGGGAACGCATCCGTTATTTGAATTGTTCTTGCACGCTGTCAAGCAGCTCTTTCGCCGATTTCTTGCTGCCGCCCAGAATCGTTTCTTCCAATTGTTTCACGAGTTCGTCGGTAAACTTCTTCGTTTCCTTCGGATAACCGTAATCGCTGCTGTATTCCATTGCCGGTTCGAGCAATTGATATTCCGGATTTTGTTCAAAATAGTTCGCCGACAAGCTGGATACGGCCGGATTGAAGCCCAAGCTCATAAAATCGGATTGCGTTTTGTCGTTCGTCATGTAGTAGGCCGCTTGGAGCGCCGCTTCTTTGTTCTTCGCGTCTTTCAGGACGACATACGCGTCTGCGCTAAGCGTGCTGCCGTTCACGGTTCCTTTCGGGACCGGAAGGGCGACATATTTCAAATCAGGGTTGGCGTCTTGCAAATAGTTTTTGTACCAGAAACCGCCGGTGCTCATTGCCGCTTTGCCGTTGGCGAACACTTCGCCGTCCCAACCGTAGCCTAACGTCTTCGGCGTTACCGCGACGCCTTCTTCATACATTTTGAATATTTTTTCCAATGCCGCTACGTTCTCAGGGGAGTTAATGCTTTTCCCGTTGTCCCAACCGCCGCCGTAGCTTTTCGCGTAGTTCGTAATATGGAACGCGTCGAGGTTGATCGCAATGCCGTACACGTCATTGGTCGTCAATTTTTTGGCAGCCGCTTCGACTTCGTCCCAAGTCGTCGGATAGTCGCCCAGTCCGGCTTCTTTCCACATCTCCTCGTTAATAAAGAACATGGCAGGCATACCGCTGTTCGGAATCCCGTACTGCTTGCCGTCCACTTTCCAAATGTCCGTCGCCGCTTGCGAGAAACGGCTCATGTCGACGCCCGTCGATTGAATCAAATCGTCCAGCGGGGTGAACAATCCTTTGTCGATATATTCGAAAGCCCCTTCATTGGACAATTTAATAAAATCGGGCGCGACGCCTGCCGCAATTTCGCCCGGCAACGTGTTCCAGAACTGCTCGCTGCTTGGGTATTGTTTAATTTTCAGCTCAATATTCGGATATTGCTCCGAAATGGAATTAGCTGCCTCTTGATATATTTTAAGATCTTGCGCCGTTCCCCAGAAGCCCATCGTTACCGTCGTTTTGGCTCCCGTATCTCCGCCTGCGCCGTTGTTGCCGCCCGCTTCGTTCTTGCCGCCGCAAGCCGACAATACGAGTACCAGCGTCAGCGCAAGCGCGAGCAGCATCGACATTTTTTTCATCTTTCTCATGATAATCCTCCCCTTGTAACCAGTTAAGTATAAGCTTCACCTATGATGTTAGCCCTATTCGACCATAAAAAAAATTAATCAACGAGTGATTAATTTAATAAAATTGACTTTGCTCTATTCTGTTCGCCGGCGGCGCCCGTTTTGTTTAACAATTTTGACTTTCTTTTAATAAAATTACACTGTTTTGCGGTATTCTTTCGGGGACATTCCTACGTATTTATTGAACACGATCGCGAAATGAACCTGGCTATGGAAACCGACCATCTCCGCGACTTCGTAAATTTTATGCCGGTAATCTTTCAACAGTTCTTTGGCGCGCTCAATCCGCACTTCATTCAAATAGTCGAACAGCCCCTTCTCCACTTCTTGCTTAAATAGTCTGCTGATATAGTTGCCGCTCACATGAAACTTTTCTCCCAGCTGTTTCAAAGAGATGTCGTCGTCATAATGGGTCTCAATATATTGCAAAATATGGCGCACAACCGGGCTATATTCTTTATTGCTTCCGAGCGCTCGCAGCCTTACTTTTTCGTCGATGATCGCATGGCACATGTTGGACAATTGTTCGAAATCTTCGATTTCTTCGATTTTGCCGCGGTATTCCAAATAGTCGCCGCTCTCCTCCAGCATAAACAGCAAGCCTTCGTATATTTTTTTGACGTCCCGTTCATTGAGGCATTGGGTTTCCTGTACATATTGTTCCCACTCCGCCAGTTGACGCGCAAACTCGTCGTACCGCTCCTCTATCAGCCCATTCTTCATGCCGGCGATATAGAGGTTGACTTGCTCCAACGCTTCCTCATCGTCGATCGGCCTATGCCGGTAATAGAGCACGGGATCGTCGGGACGGTAAAACCGCTCGCTTAGCGCCTGCTCGGCTTGTTGGCAAGCCTGCCTTACTTCCTGGAAAGAATGAAACGCTTCGCTAACGCCGAATACGGCTTCGACGTTGACGAACCGCTTGAGCGAAGCGGAGATGACCTGAACGATTTCATTGACGCGCGAAAACGCCGCCTGCACGCTCTTCGATTCGCTGACGCTAACGAAGACGTAGAACAGGTTTTCCTGCACTTGCAAAAACTCTGCTTCTTTCTCATGAGCCAGCAGCTCCGACAATAGGTTCGCAATCGTGCTGGAGAGAAGCGACTCGCTGTCTTTCGTGTACCGTTTTATGACTTGCGCGTAATTTTTCACGGTGAATTGAACGGCATACATATTGCCTTCCTTCAACTTCGTCTGGCCGATCGCTCCCATATGGACCAGCAGCCTATTGTGCGGAAAGGTTCCCGTATGCTGTTGCCGCATCGCATCGCCCTGTTCCGCTTGTTCGCCTTGCGGCGACCGCCCGGCTTCAAGCTCGTTCTTCAGTTTCGTTAAAACGTTGGCGATTTCCTCCGCGTTCATGGCCGGTTTATGAAAATAATCGACGGCTCCCAATTTCATCGCCTTTTTAACAAACGTCAAATCGTCAAAGCTGCTCAAAATAATGACGCTGGTGCGGATATTTTTCGCATTGAGCTCCTCCAGCACTTGGAGGCCGTCTTTTCTCGGCATTTTAATATCGAGGAGCACGGCATCGGGCTTCCGCTCTTCGATCAGCTTCAACGCCTCGACGCCGTCGGACGCCTCCCCCACAATTTGCATGCCGCTCGCTTCCCAATCGAAGGCCGACTTAATCCCGATACGAACCAACGGTTCGTCATCGACGATGATCAGTTTCATATCTCTCACCCGCAGACTCATTTGGAATGGATGTTAGGACTGGAATTTTGATCGTTGCGACCGTTCCGCACGGCTCGCGGCTTGCGATCGTCAAGCCGTAATCTTGGCCGTAGTTCAGTTCCAGCCGCTTTCGTATATTTTTCATGCCGATCGGATTGATTTTGTCCGCTTCCGCTCGCGATTCGAACTGCTCCCGTTCGTCGTCCCGCACCCCTTTTCCGTTGTCGGCCACGATCATGATGACATAATTCGCTTCCCGAGCGATGGAAATTGTTAATTTGCCTTTGTAATCGATGCCGTCGAATCCGTGGAACACGGCATTCTCGACAAGCGGTTGAAGCAGAAACTTCAAGGTGTAAAATTCGCGCACTTGCGGGTCGATGTCGAAGGAAACATCGAACTTGTTCAAATATCGCAAGGATAGGATGTCGGTATAGCTGCGAATGAACTCCGCCTCTTCTTGGATCGTGACGTAGTCGCTCTCCGTCTTGACCGTAAATTTGATGACCGAAGAGAACGAGGACAGCGCTTCTTCGATGCCGCTTGCCCCTTGCAGCTTGGCCATCCACTTGATGACATTCAGCGTATTGTATATAAAATGCGGCTTGATCTGGGATTGCAGCGCAAGCATTTCCAAATGCCGCTTCTCCTTTTCCTCCTCATAGATGCGGCGAATCAGGCCGCGGATATCGCGCAGCATATGATCGACGGTTTTGCTGATTTTCCCCGCTTCCCCGTAGCGGATATCCATGCTGACATCGAGATTCCCTTGCGAGACGAGCTTCATTTTCCGTTCGAGCACGGCGAGCGGCCTCGTTATGCTTGTTGCGATGAAAATCGCGATCAGGATCGATAGCGCGAGCAGAACGATGAGGCTAATCGTCGTTATTTTCAAAGTCAGGTAGATGTAGCTGAACATTTCCGTCTTCGGAATGATCGTAATCGCTCGCCAATTCGATACGTCCGAGATCGAGCTGACGAAATACATGTCCTGATGTTCGCCGGTCGTCCGGCCTTCCCCGATGACGGAAGCGAAGTCTTCGCCGATCGCGCTGTCGGCCGCTTGGCCGATCTCTTCCGGATGTTGGCTGTAGATAATATTGTGTTGTTCGTCGATCAAGTAAAACCTGGTATTTTCCGTAAAATGAATGTCGCTCCATAACGTTTTCAACTTTTCGACGCTGATGTTCAGCATGATGAGCCCTAAGCTTTCTTTCGTGTAAGGATCCATGATCGCCCGCCCGATCGACACGACGGGCGCGTGGTCGTAGGACATCAGCTTCTCCGGATGAATCCCGATCGGCACGTACAGCCCTTGCTTGTCCAAAATTTGCCGAACGAACGGTTCATCGCGGAATTCCCGCTCGAAATAACGATGGTCCATATATTCGATATTGCTTCTCCCGATAATAATGCCGTTCTTGCTCTGGTAGACGATGACCGAATCGATCAAATCGGTGTACAGATGCATATTGTTCCGAATCAATCCGTTCACCTTGTCGAAGTCCTGCTCCCGTTCGAGCAGCGGGTAGGCCGATTCGTCGTAGTCTTTGCCCATAATCCGGAAGATATCCCTGTTCTGAACCGGGGACATCGACAGGCGCAGCAGCGGGTTGAGCGAGGTATCGATGTTTTTCACGATCTGATTGTTATTCTCCACCACCACGTCCAGAATCATATTGCGGTTTGACTCCAAATACAGCCACGACAAAACTCCCGCAATCGTGAAGAGCGGTACGATAATGAGGCAGGAAAAGGCGATGATTAATTTATTTTTTAAACTTAAATTCAGAAATTTATGTTTGAGGCGCATCATGATGCATTACCCTTTGCGTTGGATTGTTTTGCTCGCGGCACCGTGGCGGCAAGCGTCTGCGGCTTGCAGGGGGGGCGGCGGCGCGTGCGCGTTTGTGACGCTCCCCTGCGGGGGCGCTGCTGCCGCGTTGCCTATTGGCGACGCTTTGCGTTCGCCGATTTGCCGCCTGCTGGCCGGGGGGCATTGCGCTCGCGTCACTCCGCTGCGATTGCGCTGCTACTGCATCGCCTATGTGGCGGACGCTTTGCGTTCGCACCCGATTTGCCGCCTGCTGGCCGGGCATGCGCATCCCGCCTGTGCGTTTTCTCCTGTGCGTAACGGTCAGCGCGATGCTCACTACGCACTGCGCGGAAGCCCCCAACACACAGTAATGTTCTGCACCGCGTCAGCCGGTCGCCCCCATACGCGGTATGCAGGCCAGCTTGATGATTTGCTTCCCTGCCTGCTCGTCAATTCTATGTACACCATCTTAAAGCAAGTCGGCGCGAATCGCAATGTTTGGGAGAGCGTCGCTGTGCGTCGGTTAGAAAAGGTAATATTTCAGCGTATGAATGCAATTAGGTTCGTGGGTGGTATGTAGCGCATGGATTGTAACTAGTCTTCACGGTGATATCAAGTTACTTGCATTGCAACTGTACCGCGTGTTGATACAAGTTACTGCTATTGTGGCTAGAGTGCATGGTGGTTGCTTGGGAGCATTTACTGCATCGGCCACACGTAAAGAGTAACTGCGAAAATCCAGTAATTTGGCAAGGAATATCACATTTGGAGGGTAGCAGATGCAAAAATACAGTTATTCGAACCGATTTTTCGATTTGGGGGTCATTTGAGCGAAAATAACTGGATTTCTGCAGTTACAGGATCGAAAAACGCTGAAATCGTTAAATGTAAATGGATTTTCGCAGTTACATAAGAAAATCGCTGGAGACGATCGTACCGGCGGTCGAATTCGTTGGCTGGTTGAAGGAGCATGGGAATCGGGGCGTGACATAGCCATCGCTCCTTCGGAATAGCTCCAATTTCTGGAGCTAATTTTTTGCTTTATGGCAATATGCGCTCATTATCGGTAAAACCTACCGTTAATCTAAGCCTGATCAGCCATTTCGGCCCATCCGCTCCAAAATAGCTCCACATAATACCGCTAATTCTCATCCATCGCGCTAGGGGAATAAATGAACGCCAGTATTTACCACTAATTCAAAAAACGCTTCAATGCAGCCGAAAACCGAATTGCTTTATATCTGCCACTGCAACATCCTTCCCGGCCAATAAAGCTGGACCGCCACCCAAACATCCTACTCGAACAACAAAACAGGATTCGGCACCCCAACGTCCTTCTCTACAACAAAAACAGGGGCTGGCACCCCGACGTCCTTCCCTAGAACAAAACAGGGGCTGGCACCCCGCGTCCTTCTCGGACAATAGGTGCAGCCCCCGGCTATGTTTATTTGCATTTCGCTTCGTATTCCGCATGCCAAGCGGATGCTTCCGCCACTGCGCGCTCGGCGCGGGCGATCGCTTCCGCAACTTGCCGCGTGGCGGTGCCGCCGTACACGTTGCGGGCGTCCACCACTTGCTGCGGCTGCAGCACGTCGTAGATCCGCTCGTCGAACAAGGAAGAGAACTGCTTGAACTCGTCCAACGTCAAGTCGAGCAAATATTTCTTCTGCTGGATGCAATACAGTACCGTCTTGCCGATCACTTCATGCGCTTGGCGGAAAGGCAAGCCTTTGCCTACGAGGAAGTCGGCGATATCGGTCGCGTTGGAGAAGTCTTCGTTCACCGCTTTGCGCATCCGGTCGCGATTCACCTTCATCGTTTCGACCATCGGCGCGAACAGGCGCAAAGCGCCGTCCAACGTGCGCACCGTGTCGAACATGCCCTCCTTGTCTTCCTGCATGTCCTTATTGTAAGCAAGCGGCAACGACTTGAGCACGGTCAGCAATCCGAACAGGTTGCCGTATACGCGGCCGGTTTTGCCGCGAACGAGTTCGGCGACGTCCGGATTTTTCTTCTGCGGCATAATGCTGCTGCCGGTGCAGAATGCGTCGTCCAGCTCCACAAATTGGAACTCGGTGCTGGACCAGAGCACCAATTCCTCGCAAAAGCGCGACAGATGCATCATAATAAGCGACGCGTTCGACAGGAACTCAACGATAAAGTCGCGGTCGCTTACCGCATCCAGGCTGTTCTCGTATACGCGGTCGAATTTCAGTTCCTTCGCCACGAAATGGCGGTCGATCGGGAACGTCGTTCCCGCCAGTGCCCCCGCACCAAGCGGCAGCGCGTTAATGCGTTTGTAGCTGTCCTGCAACCGCTCGATATCGCGCTCGAACATCGACACGTACGCCATCATATGATGGGCGAACAGAATCGGCTGCGCCCGCTGCAAATGGGTGTATCCCGGCACGATCGTGTCGAGGTTCGCCTTCGCCTGGGACAAAAGCGCCTGCTGCAGCTTCACGAGCAATCCGACGAATTCGACGACGCGCTTGCGCAAATAAAGGTGCATATCCGTCGCGACCTGGTCGTTGCGGCTGCGTCCGGTATGCAGCTTCCCGCCGACCGGGCCGATCTCTTCGATCAACGTTTTCTCGATATTCATATGAATATCTTCGTCCGAGACGGAAAACTCGATTTCGCCGCGCTGGATCATGCCGAGCACTTTATGGAGGCCTTCCTTAATTTTGTCGACGTCATCCTCCGGCAGTATGCCGCATTTGCCCAGCATGGTCACATGAGCCAAGCTGCCTTGGATATCTTCCTCCGCGAGCTCTTTATCGAATAAGATCGACGCTGTGTATTCTTCTACCAATTGATCGGTTTGTTTCGTAAAACGTCCGCCCCACAGTTTGCTCATTCGTGTTGTCCCCTTTGCGCGACGCCGGTGCCCACTTTCAAGCGCAATGCATTCAAATGGATGAATCCGGTTGCGTCCGCTTGATCGTATGCTTGCGTCGGATCGGCCTCCATCGTCGCAATATCCGGGTTATACAGGCTGACCGGGCTTTTCACGCCGGCGCCGATCACGTTCCCTTTATACAGCTTGATACGGACCGTACCTGTCACATTTTTCTGGCTCTCCGTCACGAGCGCTTGCAGCGCCAGCCGTTCCGGCGCGAACCAGAAGCCGTTATATACGAGCGTGCTGTAACGCGAGAGCAAAGAATCGCGCAAATGCATCACTTCCCGGTCCATCGTGAGCGACTCCATTTTGCGATGGGCCGTAAACAAAATCGTACCGCCCGGCGTCTCGTATACGCCGCGGCTCTTCATGCCGACGAAGCGGTTCTCCACCATATCGACGCGTCCGATTCCGTGTTTGCCGCCAAGTTCGTTCAACTTCTCCATCACTTGCAGCGGCGTCATCCGCTCCCCGTTCACGGCTACGCAATCGCCGCGCTCGAATTCGAGCTCGACGTATTCGGCCTGATCCGGCGCGTCTTCCGGCGAAACGCTCAGCACATACATATCTTTGTTTGATTCCGCACTGGCATCGAACCACGGATCCTCCAGCATGCCGCTCTCAAAGCTGATATGCAGCAGGTTGCGGTCCATCGAGTACGGCTTCGCCGCCGAAGCCTGTACCGGAATGCCATGCTTCTCGGCGTAAGCAATCATCTCCGCCCGTCCCGGGAATTGGTTCCGGAATTCCTCCGAACGCCAAGGCGCAATCACTTTAATCTCAGGCGCAAGAGCCGCAGCCGTCAATTCGAAACGCACCTGATCGTTTCCTTTGCCCGTCGCTCCGTGTGCGATCGCCGTCGCGCCTTCCGCGCGCGCGATATCCACCATCCTCTTGGCGATCAGCGGCCGCGCAATGCTCGTTCCGAGCAAATATTGCCCTTCATACAGCGCTCCCGCTTGAAACATCGGGTAAATGAAATCTTTCGCAAACTCCGCCCGCAGGTCGTCGATATATACTTTCGAAGCGCCGGTTGCCAGCGCTTTTTCCTCCAGACCGTCCAGCTCTTCTTTCTGTCCGATGTCCGCCGTAAAGGCGATAATTTCCGCATCGTACGTTTCTTTCAACCATTTCAGAATGACGGACGTATCCAAGCCGCCCGAGTAGGCCAATACGATTTTTTCCTTTGCCACGTTTCCTTCTCTCCCTTCGTTTGCGAGCCCTGCTATCTACATCAATGCGGCCATAACCGCTTTTTGCGCATGCAGCCGATTCTCGGCCTCGTCGAAAATAATCGAATGCGGCCCGTCGATCACGCCTTCGCTCACTTCTTCCCCGCGATGCGCCGGCAAGCAGTGCATGAATACGTAATCTTCCTTCGCGTATTGCGTCAGTTCTTCGTTCACTTGATAACCCGCAAAAGCCGCCTCGCGTTCTTTTTGCTCCGCCTCAAAGCCCATGCTCGCCCACACATCCGTATATACCACGTCCGCGCTCTCGATCGCTTCTCTCGGGTCGCGGGTCAGGAGCAGGTTTGCGCCTGTTTTCGCGCCGATTTCTTTGGCTTGCGCCACAATGCCGGCATCCGGGTCATATCCTTCCGGCGTCGCGACCGCCACGTTCACGCCCAGTTTCAGGCCGCCCATAATGAGCGAATGCGCCATATTGTTGCCGTCGCCGATGTAGGCAAGCTTCAAGCCGCGCAATTTTCCTTTATGTTCATAGATCGTTTGGTAATCGGCCAACGCCTGGCAAGGATGATTCAAGTCGGTCAGCCCGTTAATAACGGGAATCGTCGCCGCCCGCGCCAAGTCGATAACATTGCGGTGCGCGAACGTGCGAATCATAATGCCGTCGAGATAGCGCGACATCGTTTGCGCCGTATCCCAAATCGTCTCGCCCCGTCCAAGCTGCAAATCGTTCTTGCTTAAAAATAGCGCCTGCCCCCCTAGTTGATACATGCCGACCTCAAAGGAGACGCGCGTCCGCGTGGACGATTTCTCGAAGATCATGCCGAGCGATTTGCCTTTGAGCGGGTGATAGATTTCACCGTTCTTCTGTTTCCGTTTCAAGTCGATCGCCAGATCGATCAAATATTGAATTTCTTCGGGGGAGTAATCGCCTAATGCGAGAAAATCCCGCCCTTTCAAGTTAATCCCCATCTCTTCTTGCACCGTGGGATTCATGGGCATTCCCTCCTGTTCTATGGATGAACGGCTGTTCTGTTCGCCAGCAGCGAGTGAATCATGGAAACAGCCTGATCGATTTCTTCTTTGGTTACAAGCAAATTCGGCAGCAGTCGAATGACGTTCGGTCCGGCCGGCACGAACAGCAGCCCGGCCTTCTGCGCTTCGGCCAGCACCCCGGCGATCGGTTCGACGCATTCGATGCCGATCATCAGCCCTTTGCCGCGAATGTCGCGCACATACGGATTGCCCGCAAGCCGCTCTTGCAACTGCCGCATCAAGTAGTCGCCCATCTCGGCGGCGCGTGCGGGAATTCCTTCGCCGACGATCGTCTCGATCGTCGCAATGACCGCCGCCATCGCAATCGGCGTGCCGCCGAATGTGGTCGCATGGCTGCCAGGAGTGAACGCTTCGCGCAAAGGCGCTTTGGCAAGCATCGCTCCTACCGGGAAGCCGCTTCCCAGCCCTTTCGCCAACGTAAAAATATCCGGCTCGATGCCGTAATGCTCATAGGCGAACAGTTTGCCGGTCCGGCCCATGCCGGTTTGAATTTCGTCAATGATGAGCAGCAAGTTATGCTGCTTGCACAGGCGAACGATCTCTTGCACGAACGCCGGATCGACCGGATGGATGCCGCCCTCGGCCTGCACCAATTCGAGCATGATCGCGCATGTTTTGCCGCCGATCGCGGCGGTCAACGCCTCAACATCATGCATAGGAACATGTTTGAAGCCTGTCGGCAACGGAGAGAACCCATCCTTCACCTTCTCTTGCCCTGTTGCCGTTAACGTCGCAAGCGTGCGCCCGTGGAACGATTGGATAAAGGTAATGACTTCGTACCGGTCGCTTCCAAGCACTTTGTTGTTGTAACGCCGCGCCAATTTGATCGCCGCTTCGTTCGCTTCCGCGCCGCTGTTGCAGAAGAATACCGCATCCGCACAGCTGTTGGCGGTGAGCAGACCGGCCGCCTTTTCCTGATTCGGGATTTGAAACAAATTCGAAACATGCCATAATTCGTCGAGCTGGGCGACCAGTTTCTCCTTCACAGTTTGCGGTACGTGACCCAGGTTCGCGACCGCCAATCCGCTCATAAAATCGAGATACTTGTTGCCTTGATCGTCCCACAGCCAACTGCCCTGGCCTTTCACCAGCGAAATCGGATAGCGCGCATAAGTCGGAAACAATGCGCTTTGCTGCACCTTATTTTCGCTCATTCGATTCACTCCTTCCGTCATCTTTCCATATTAATGCGTGTTCAAAAAGTCAACTTTTCAGCTGCTTTTTGAACAACCTCTATACCTTACCCGCGCACAATTCGCGTGCCGATGGCCGCGCCCTGCAGCACGCTGCGAAGCACGCCCGGTTCCGCGCCGTCGACAATTACGACCTCCCGCACGTCCCCATGAATGCATTGCATCGCCGCCCGTACCTTCGGAATCATGCCGCCGTATATTTCACCCGAGCCAATCATCTCTTCGATATCCGCTACCGTCACGCTCGGGAGGACGGTTCGCCCTCCGTCTGCCGCCGTTCGCATAATGCCCGGCACATCGGTCACGACGATCATGCGCTCGACGCCGAGATAAGAGGCGACGGCTCCTGCCGCCGTATCCGCGTTAATGTTGTATCGCTGTTTGCCGTCCTTGCCGATGCCGATCGGGGCAATGACAGGCATATACCCCATCGCGACGATCCCTTCGATCGCTTCGGCGTTAATATGCGTGACTTCGCCGACAAAACCGATTTCCGCCTCGTTCGCTACCGGCTCTGCCTGAATCAACGCGCCGTCGACGCCGGATAAGCCGAGCGCTTTGGCGCCGCTTGCGCCGATTTTGCGGACGATTTCTTTATTAATCTTCCCGGCCAGCACCATTTCGACGACATCCAATACCGCATCGTTCGTCTTCCGCAAACCGTTCACGAACTCGGTCTCGATGCCCAATTTCGTCAACGTGTCGGAAATGGCCGGTCCGCCGCCGTGCACGATGACCGGAATGATTCCTTCCGCTTGCAGCGCGCATAAATCGGCGTAAAAAGCGTCCGGCAGCGCCGCAAGCGTGCTGCCTCCGCATTTCATGACAAATCGCCGTTGCTTCTGTCCGTTCAACGCATTGTTATCCATGAACTTTACTCCTGTCTCCCTTTATGGCGCAATATGGCCAACTTGCAATATGATTTCATCGAAAACTGTCGTATATTTACGTTCGATACGCCGCATTAATGCGCACATAATCATACGTCAAATCGCAGCCCCATGCCGTCGCTTCGCCTTGACCCATGTGCAGATCCACATGAATGACCACCGTCTGGCCCTTCAAATATTCAAGCGCCGCCTCTTCGTCGAACGGAATCGGCCGCGATTGTTCCAACATGACGATATCGCCGATACGTATATCGACCGTCTCCGGATCGACCGGCACGCCGGAGCGTCCGACCGCCGCAATAATGCGCCCCCAGTTGGCGTCGGCGCCGAACACGGCCGATTTGACCAGGCTCGAACCGATCACCGTCTTGGCGATGGCGCGGGCGCCTTCCTCCGTTGCCGCCCCGGCCACGTTCACCTCGATCAGCTTCGTCGCTCCTTCGCCGTCGCGCGCAATCGCCTGCGCCAAATGCTCGCATACCCGGCGAAACGCCGCGGCGAACGCCGGCCAGTCGGGATGCCCCTCATGCAGCTTATTGTTGCCGGCCAGTCCGCTGGCCATCGCGACGAGCATATCGTTCGTGCTCGTATCGCCGTCCACGGTAATCATATTAAACGTAACATCGGTCGTTTGGCCCAACAACCGTTGCAGCGACTCGCGTTCGATCTCGGCATCCGTCGTCATAAAGGCGAGCATCGTCGCCATGTTCGGATGAATCATGCCGGAGCCTTTCGCCGCGCCCGCAATCGTCACGATTTTGCCGTCGACGCGGACTTGAACGCAGCATTCTTTTTTCACCAAATCGGTCGTAAGTATCGCTTGGCAAAAATCATCCGCCCCGGAGTTTTGATCCGTTAGCTTCGCAGGCAACGATTCTACCCCCTTGAGCACACGGTCCATCTTAAGCAGTTCGCCGATCACGCCGGTCGACGCGACCGCGACGTAATGCTCCGCGATGCCGAGCCGCTGCGCGAGCGTCGAACGCATCCGATACGCATCTTCTTCGCCTTGCTTGCCCGTGCACGCATTCGCGTTGCCGCTATTCACAAGCACCGCCTGGAGCTTGCCTTCCTGCGAAATACTGTCGCGCGTCACCTGCAGCGGAGCCGCCTGAAACACATTGGTCGTATAGACGGCCGCCGCCGTTGCCGGCACTTCGCATACGATCGCCCCCAAATCGAATCGGGTCGTCTTCTTCAAGCCGCAATGCAAGCCTCCCGCCCGGAAACCGGCAGGCGTCGTCACCGAGCCGTCCGGCACGATCGTGTAAGGCAGCTCTTCTACCGCATTTTTCCCCATCGTCGTTCCTCCGTCCTATGGATACACAGGCGTTAGTTTCAAACCTAACGTTTCGTTCCATCCCATCATCAAATTCATATTTTGAATCGCCTGACCCGCGGCGCCTTTGACCAAGTTATCGATCACGGAGATGATCGTCACCCGTCCCGTTCGCTCGTCGGCCGCGAAGCCGATATCGCAATAATTGGAGCCGTACACTTCCTTGGTGGCAGGCCACTTGCCTTTATCGCGTATGCGCACGAACGGGCGCCCCTCGTAATATTGGCGGTACAGCTCGATCAAATCTTCCTCCGTATGCGCGTCGTTCAACGTCGCGTACATCGTCGCCATAATGCCGCGCGTCATCGGCACCAAATGGGGCGTGAACGTCACGGTAACCTGTTCTCCGCTCAGCAGCGAAAGCACCTGCTCGATTTCAGGCGTATGCTGATGCTTATTCACTTTATATGCTTTAAAATTTTCATTGATTTCCGAATAATGAGTCCCTAAGCTCGCGCCCCGCCCCGCGCCGGATACGCCCGATTTCGCGTCCACGATAATCGAACGGGGGTCGATCCAGCCTGCGGAAAGCGCCGGAATCAAGCCGAGCAGCGTCGCCGTCGGATAACATCCCGGATTGGATACGAAGCGGGCTCCCGTCACCTCGTCGCCGAACACTTCGCTGAGGCCGTATACCGCTTTTTGCAGCAGTTCCGCCTGCGCCGGTTCGTGTTTATACCATTGCCGGTATTGATCGCCGGACTTCAGCCGGAAATCGCCCGATAGATCGATCACTTTCAAGCCGGCATCCAATAACTGCGGCACCAGCTTGGAGCTTACGCCATGCGGCGTAGCGGTGAATACAACGTCCGCCTTCTCGCGGATCGCCGGGATATCGATGCCGTCCAGCAAATCCGTTACGATCTCGGATAGATGGGGATAGCCTTCCGCGATGGGAACCCCGCTGCTGGATGAGGATAGCACCGACGCAATCTCCACTTGCGGATGTCCCCCTAAAAAACGAATCAGTTCGACGCCCCCGTAACCGGTCGAACCGACAATCGCTGCCCTTACTGTTTTGTTCATGTCGCGTTTTCCCTCCAAATCGCCATACTCTGTAAGAGGTCTTTCAAAAGTTACTTTCGAATACGTCCTTTGTTACGTTCTTTTCCGTATAAGTCCGTCTTCTTTACCATTGTACACCAATTGACCCCCTGTGGAAATATTAGCCGTATTTTAAAATATGTATCATTATACATTTGGATTTATAAAAATACAATGCTCAATTTATGTAATTTTTTCAACTGCCATGAAGTTTAAAACCTTCGCCCAACACCTCATTCGTATTGCTAATGATGACAAAAGCGGTCGGGTCGACCCTTTTTACAATCGCCTTCAATTTGCTGACTTCCGTCTGGCCGACGACAACCATGAGAACGGTGCGCCCTTCTTTGGTGAAGCCGCCTTGGCCGTCCCACTTCGTCAGCCCGCGGTCCAGTTCATGCAAGATCGCTTCCGTCAACGGCTCCGTCTGCGCGGAAATAATAAAGGCAACTTTGGAAAAGCCGAAGCCTACTTGAACCGCGTCGATCATTTTGCTCGTCACGAACAGGCCGATTAAGGCGTACAGCGCTTTCTCCGGAGACAACAAAATGCCCGCGGACAAAATGACGATTCCGTCCAGCATCGCGACCGACAGCGGGTAGCTTAGACCGGTGAAACGGTGAACGATTTGCGCAACCAGATCAAGACCTCCGGTGGAACCGCGGCCGCGGTATACGATGCCAAGACCCAGACCGATTCCCATCCCGCCATATATCGACGCAAGCAACGGATTGTCTGTCGGAGCAGGCCAGTCCCGGGTCAAGTAGACGAATAACGGCAAGACAATGCTGCTGAGCAGCACTTTGAAGCCGAATCGTCTGCCGAGCAATATCGTGCCGATCACGAATAGCGGGATGTTGAACCCCCACTGGGTGAATGCCGGTTGGATGCCGGTCAATTGTTCGACTAGAATCGAAATCCCGGATACGCCGCCGGAAGCGATTTGATTGGCTAGTAAAAATAAATTGAAGCTGATCGCCACGATAAAACTGCCGATCATGACGAGGGCATATTCGATGGTCATCTGCAGCTTGCGGTTGACAGGTTTCGGCATTCTTCGATTCGGTTTCGATCTCGTTCCCTTGGTTTCCTTGCTTTCTAAGGTATTCACCTATGTACTCTCCTCACTTACAAAAAATTCCTACACTGTCGTGTAGGAATTTCGTACTGTGCTTATTCTTGCCGAATCTGGCTGCGTAAATATCCGTCGATGAACGAATCGAGATCGCCGTCCATCACTGCGCCTACATTTCCCGTCTCCACTTGCGTCCGATGGTCCTTGACCATGCTATATGGATGGAACACGTATGAGCGGATTTGGCTGCCCCAAGCGATATCCGATTGTTCGCCGCGAATTTCAGCCAATTCTTTCTGCTGCTCTTCGATCTTGCGCTCGTACAGCTTGGAACGCAATACCGTCATGGCGCGCTCGCGGTTTTTGATCTGCGAGCGTTCGGTTTGGCAAGTGACGACGATGCCGGTCGGGATATGCGTAATCCGCACCGCCGAGTCGGTCGTATTAATATGCTGCCCGCCTGCGCCGCTGGAACGGTAGGTGTCGATTTTCAAATCTTCCGTACGGATTTCAACTTCGACATCTTCGGATATTTCCGGAACGACGTCGCAAGATACGAACGACGTATGCCGCCGCCCCGAGGCATCGAACGGAGAAATGCGCACCAACCGGTGCACGCCCTTCTCCGCTTTCAGGTAGCCGTAAGCGTTAAAGCCTTTGATCAGCAGCGTTACGCTCTTCACGCCGGCTTCGTCGCCGGGCAAATAGTCGAGCACTTCGACTTTGAAGCCGCGTTTCTCGGCCCATCGGGTGTACATGCGCAGCAGCATTTGCGCCCAGTCTTGCGACTCGGTGCCGCCCGCTCCCGGATGCAGCTCCAGAATGGCGTTGAATTTGTCGTACGGCTGGCTAAGCAATAGCTGCAATTGGAAGTTGCTCATTTTGTCCGAGAGTTGTTCGATATTGCCGGCGATTTCGTCCGCCAGCGCCTCGTCCTTCTCTTCCTCAGCCAATTCCAGCATTAATTGCACATCCTCGTATTCTTGACGCAACGCTTCGTATTGGTCGACGACGGCCTTGACGCCGTTCAGTTCGGCGATAAGGCTCTGCGCCCGCTCGTTGTCGTCCCAAAAATCGGGCGCCGCCATCTTCTCCTCATAGTTCGCTATCATTTCCTGCTTAACATCTAAGTCAAAGAGACCCCCTAAGGTCGGTTAATCTCTTTGCCACTTCGCGCAAATCATGTTTGACGCTCGGATCGATCATGGCTGTTCACCTCATCACACTGTATGCGGCAACCGCATCGTACATTGCGATTGCCCGCTAGTCCATCTTATGCATGCGCTATGCCCGCGGCAACTTCCGTTTTGTTACGCTTTACCATGGCACATTTTGTATTTTTTGCCGCTGCCGCATGGGCAAGGGTCGTTGCGGCCGATCGTCTCGCCGCGCGTGACCGGTTTTTTCTCCGCCGGCTCGCTGCTGCTGTTCGTGGACATTTTGCTTTCCTCCACAACGGCTTGGCGTTCCTGATTGCGTTCCACTTGCGCTTTCATAATATAGGTCGAGACTTCTTCCTGTATACGGCTGATCATCTCATGGAACATCTCGAACCCTTCGAATTGATATTCGCGCAGCGGATCGGTTCCGCCATAGGCGCGCAAATGGATGCCTTGGCGCAAATGATCCATTGCGTCGATATGATCCATCCATTTGCTGTCGACGGCGCGCAGGACGATGACTTTCTCGAATTCGCGCATCATTTCCGGACCCATCGTTTGTTCGCGTTCGTCGTAGCGCTGCAATACGAGATTATATATATGCTCGATAATTTCTTCTTTTTCCTTGCCCCAAAGCTCGTCTTTGGTCAACTGGCCTTCTTCGAGCAGTTTGCTGTTCGCATAATCGGCAACTTCCTGCAGCTCCCAATTTTCCGGGATGTCGTCCGTACAATGCGCCTCGACGACGCGTTCAATGCAAGGCTTGATCATATCCAGCACGATTTGCCGGATATTGTCCGAATCCAACACTTCGCGGCGCTGTTTATAAATGATGTCGCGCTGCTGGTTCATCACGTCGTCGTATTGCAGGACGATCTTCCGCATGTCGAAGTTGCTGCCTTCCACGCGTTTCTGCGCGGATTCGATCGCGCGGGTAATGAGCTTGCTCTCGATCGGCGATTCTTCGTCGAAGCCGAGTTTGTCCATCATCGCGGTAATGCTGTCGGATGCGAAACGACGCATTAATTCGTCTTCCAACGACAGATAAAATTGGGACGAGCCCGGGTCGCCCTGACGCCCGGAACGGCCGCGCAGCTGATTGTCGATCCGGCGGCTTTCATGCCGTTCCGTACCGATAATATGCAGTCCGCCTGCTTCCGAAACGCCGTCGCCCAGCAATATGTCGGTACCGCGGCCGGCCATGTTCGTCGCGATCGTGACGCTGCCCGCTTGCCCGGCGCGCGATATGATTTCCGCTTCTTCGGCATGGTATTTGGCATTCAACACTTTATGGGGAACGCCTTTCCGTTTCAGCAGTTCCGAGATCAGCTCGGAATTCTCGATCGAAACGGTACCGACGAGCACCGGTTGATTGTTCTGATGGCGTTTGACGATCTCTTCGACAACCGCCTTGAATTTGCCCATTTGCGTCTTATAGACGATATCGGCCATATCCTTGCGAATATTCGGTTTGTTGGTCGGAATTTGCACGACGTCCAAACCGTAAATTTTCTTGAATTCTTCTTCTTCCGTTTTGGCCGTACCGGTCATGCCGGCAAGCTTGCGGTACATACGGAAGTAGTTCTGGAACGTAATCGTCGCGAGCGTCATGCTTTCGTTCTGCACATCGAGCTTTTCCTTCGCTTCGATCGCTTGATGCAGCCCGTCGCTGTAACGGCGGCCTTGCATAATCCGACCGGTGAACTCGTCGACGATCAACACTTCACCGTCCTGAACGACGTAATCGACGTCGCGTTTCATAATGACATGCGCCTTGAGCGCTTGCGTCACATGATGGTTCAACGTGACATGCGCGTGATCGAACAGGTTCTCGATCCCGAAGGCGCGTTCCGCTTTCGCAACGCCGGCTTCCGTCAGGGCGACGGATTTCACTTTGATATCAACCGTATAATCTTCTTCCGGCTGCAATCGGCTGACGAAACGATCGGCCGCAAAATACAACTCGGTCGATTTGGCGGCTTGACCGGAAATGATGAGCGGCGTCCGCGCTTCGTCGACGAGAATGGAGTCGACCTCGTCGATAATGGCGAAATATAACGGCCGCTGCACCATTTGTTCCAAGTACAATACCATGTTGTCGCGCAAATAGTCGAAGCCGAATTCATTGTTCGTTCCGTACGTAATATCGCAAGCGTATGCCGCTTGTTTATCTTCATGAGACATACCGTTCAGGTTTACCCCGACGGTCATGCCGAGAAATTCGTAAATTTGTCCCATCAATTGGCTATCCCGCTGAGCGAGGTAATCGTTGACGGTGACGACATGTACCCCTTTGCCAAGCAATGCGTTCAAATAAACCGGAAGCGTTCCGACGAGCGTCTTCCCTTCCCCGGTTTTCATCTCGGCAATTTTCCCTTCATGGAGCACCATACCGCCGATCAACTGTACGTCAAAGTGACGCATGCCGAGCGTCCGTTTCGACGCTTCGCGCACGACCGCAAACGCCTCAGGAAGCAAGTCGTCCAGCGTCTCCCCTTTTTCCAGACGCGCCCGGAACTCTTCCGTCTTCGCTTTCAGTTGTTCGTCCGAGAGCGCTTGAAATGTCGGTTCCATATCGTTGATCTGGTCCACCGTCTTCATTAGACGCTTCACTTCGCGCTCGTTGGCGTCGCCGAAAATCTTTTTCACAATTCCTAGCATGGGTGTACCCCTTTCATGTTTCGTGCAAAAAAAGATGGTTTGCAATAAATTGTAACAGTTTATAAGGGTTGTCGCAACAACATCCCTCTATCACTAGCAGTCGATACATCCTATTATACGCTGAAAATGCGTGAAACGTTGCAGGAACTCACTGCCATTTCATATATACTTGGCATATATACGCTGAATTGGTTCCATCGACTGTCGGATCATGCCGCCGGAAGATCGCGGCGGTTGCCGGCAAGCCTCGATTGTCCCCGAAAGCCGAAAAAAGCCCGGCCCCTGCGGAGCCAAGCTTTGTAAGTATCATTTGCTTCTTCTTATTTAACCTTGTTCAATCAATCCGTATTTGCCGTCGTTGCGCTTGTAGACAACATTTACCTCTTGGGTATCGATGTTGGAAAATACGAAGAAGTTATGTCCAATCATGTTCATTTGCAAAATCGCTTCTTCCACATCCATCGGTTTAAAGGCGAATCGTTTCGTCCGGACGACTTCCAGACTGTCCTCTTCTTCTTCATACTGTACGGCGACGGAGCCTTCGTCTCGGAAGAGCGTTTTCAAACCACCGTCTTGTCTGAACTTGCGGTTCACTTTCGTTTTGTGTTTGCGGATTTGCCGTTCGAGCTTGTCAATTACGGCATCCATCGAAGCGTACATATCGTCGCTTTTCTCTTCGGCGCGTAGTAACACGCCTGGCAAAGGAATCGTTACTTCGACGCTATGCAGATCGCGAATTACGCTAAGCGTAACATAAGCGTCAGAGGTAGGGGGCACTTCAAAATACTTATCCAATCGGCTCAGCTTCTTGTCGACATACTCTTTCAAAGCTTCTGTCACTTGGATGTGTTGTCCTCGAATACTGTATTTCATATGGCACTCCTCCTTTGGTACATCCATTATACCACACTCCAAGGAGCACTTTCAAAAGCAAAAAAATAAACCCCAAGAGTTCGCTCCCAGGGTTCATGCTACCGAATCTGTTATGTTAACCATCGTACCGTATTATGTAGGTCGGCGATTGCCGGGATGATTAGAGTTTGATTACGTTAGCTGCTTGTGGTCCGCGAGCGCCTTCAACGATATCGAACTCAACGGATTGGCCTTCTTCCAAAGTTTTGAATCCTTCGGATTGAATTGCAGAGAAATGTACGAATACGTCTCCGCCTTCAGCCGTTTCGATAAAACCGTAGCCTTTTTCTGCATTGAACCATTTAACTTTACCTTGCATGTAACACATTCCCTTCGTCTTCAAATGAAAGCAGGCCTTGGCCCACAGATTGAATATAACACCGCTTGTAAACGATGTCAATGACTTTGGCGGGAATTTTGTAAGGGGTTTCATGGGGATGTTTGAAATTCGGTTATAAGTTGCGGATGTCCAGCCGCTTTAAGTTGATGTTCAATAGCCATTTTCACCATTACCTTTTTATGTATATGTACTAGTAAAATTATCTAATTAGTTTGTTCAAGAATATACTCAACTAATTTAAAATCTAAAATTGTATCGATATCGTAGGAACGATCTTTGTCCATAATATATCCGATAGTTTCGCTGGTAATGTATGATTTGGATTGAACAAGCCAGTCTGTATTAGCAATATATATTGCGCCGTTTAAAACGTAAGTAGGCGGCAACTGTTGTCTATTAGAAATTACCCGTTCGTTTGAAATGATAGGTTTAAGTTGTTTATCTTTTTCGTCTACATAGTACATCCAATAAGGTGATTTTTCCGGCTCAGTAACAGAAACACAGGCATTAACATTTTGATTAATAAAAAACTCTAGAGCCGAGTCTATATCTCTATTTGTACGAAGAGGAGAAGTGGGCTGAAGAGTTATTACAATTTCATACCCAGGTACCATCCGAATAGCATGTAGCATTACCTCGATACCAGGAGTGTCATCTTGAGCAAGTTCTACTGGACGTAAGAATGGAACATTGACTCCAAGCGTTTTGGCAACATTAGCTATTTCCATGTCATCTGTAGAAACAATAATTTGATCTAGATATCTTGATAACTTGGCTTCATCAATTGTCCATTGTATTAGTGGTTTACCTAATAAGGGTCTAAGGTTTTTGCGCGAAACTCCTTTCGAACCTCCGCGGGCGGGAACTACGGCTAATACTTTTTTATTGTTTATCATCGAACCCAGCACCTTCTTTTTAGATCTCGCTAATTAACCAAATACCTCATAAAACTCATTGTTAGCTTGTTCAAAATCATCTATTCTACCAATGTCCATCCAATATTCTCTAATTGGAAAAGCCGAAGTGACAAAATGATTATTTATTAAAGTCTCAAACAGGGTTGTCATATCATAATAAGAATTTTTAGGTATAAAGGTAAGAACCTCTGGATTTAATACATATATCCCTGCATTTACAAAATGTCTGAATACAGGTTTTTCACTAATACCGATCAACCTACTACGATCCACGTCAATAACCCCATATGGAACTTGAAACTCGTAATCTCTTAAACACATCGTAGCTACCCCACGTTGCTGATGATGGAAATCAAGCATATGTGTAAAGTTCACTTTTGTTAATAAATCACCGTTCATTACAATAAGGGGATCACTCGGATTTTGGGGCAATAAGCTTAACGCTCCTGCTGTCCCAAGTCTCTTATTTTCACGAATATATTTAATCTCAACGCCATGTTTAATTCCACTGCCAAAATACTTTTCTATCATTTCTGCTTTATAGTTAACAGATATGAAAAATTTATAAAATCCATATATTTTGAAATTTTCAATTATTGTTTCCAGTAACGGCTTACCTCCGACTTCAAGCAATGGTTTAGGGCACTTTTCCGTTAAAGGCCGTAATCTACTACCAAGCCCTCCTGCCATTAATACAACCCAATTATCCCGTCTTTTCACTTTTGAAATTTCTTTTAACGTTTCCAGGTAAATAACCCGTCCCTCTTGATCGACAACAGGAATTTGCCTTATTCCCGCAAATCTCATTTTCTGCATTAGTTTATCTTGGTCTTCACCAACAAATCCTATAATTGGTTTATTATTCATAATCTCTGTTACTGGAGCATCAAGCGATTTTCCTTTTAAGATGCCTCTTCGAATGTCTCCGTCTGTTACCGTTCCTAGTAGACGTTTATCGGAATCGGTAACCAATGCAATTTGCATTGTGCCTCGATCAATTGCTTCCATCGTATGTAATATTGTATGGTCGGGGAGTACTGCTATACTTCTCCAATCCATTTTAATCCCCCCTGATTGAATTTTTTGTCTTTGCAGGCACTCCAAGGACTATTTCATTGGACACGACATCACGAACAACAACCGAACCGGCCCCCACCATGCAGTTATTATTTATTTTTACTCCTTGAATAATGGTTGAGCCCGCCCCTATTAGAGATTCACTACCAATATATACATTCCCGCAAATTGTTACACCGGGAGCTATAAAGGAATGGGGACCTATAAAAGTATCGTGATCAATTGAAGCCTTAGTATTTACAATCGTATTACATTCTAATGTAACATTCGGTTGAATGATGGCTCCTGCCATAACTTGTGCCCCCTCTTCTATTTTTACATCCGTTGCAACGATAGCATGGGGGTGAATAACCGGAGGAAAATAGTAACCTTTTTGCTTAAAATATTTATAAATTTTTTTGCGTCGATTCATGTTTGAGCTGAAGCCAATTCCATTAACAAGGCAAATGTCATGAGGATGAAATCGATCGATTTCTGAATCGTCCCCCATATGTTCGAACTCTTTCAGATAATTACTTGGCGAATTTGGATCCGTATAACCTAATACTTTTCTTCCCAACAAGTTTAAAGTTTGAAATACAACTTTGGCATGCCCTCCGCCACCGATAATAATAACTGGTTTTTCCAAACATACCACCTTACCTATTCTATTTGTTTAATAGGTTGATTTATTTCATAATTCGAGTCCGAAACCTTACCAATTAAGTCCCAATAAAATGAAGGCGGTAATCCATTGCCTGGCCGTTTCACCCCAATGTTCCGCGACGTAAATATCTCTCCCTTTGAAATGTGATCAACAGCCACAATACTTTTTCGAGCAACCAACCTATTCTTTAATTCCGACGGAACTGGTTTCTTCACGCCTGTTCCGAGCGCCTTTTCTATATCCCGAATAGCCAGTACCATTTCCTTTAATTGATCAGGCTCTAAAGAAGATTTATGATCAGGACCAGGCATTTCGCGATCCAAAGTAAAATGCTTCTCGATTACAGTGGCACCCATAGCGACTGCTGCAACAGGAATATGAATCCCGATAGTATGATCAGAATATCCGGTCTTAATATCAAATTTGGAATACATACTTTGAATGCTTTTTAAATTTATGTCGGATATGGACGCAGGATATTCTGTAGTGCAATGTAATAGAGTTACTTTTTCCCGTAAAATGGGCTTTGCAATATGATAATCGAAAGATTGATTAATTTCGTATGATGAAAGTGGAGTTCTCTTATTTATATAGCCAAAAGCCACAACCTTCAGCGCAAACTCGATTTCTTCCAGATCCGCCATTCCTGTTGATAATATTATAGGAATATCTGTCTTAGCAATTTTAAGCAATAAAGGTGCATTTGTTAAATCTCCAGAGGAAATCTTAATCATAGGCAGTTTCAACTCATTGATTAACATTAAAGCGCTCTCTTCATCGAAAGGTGTGGAAAGAAACATAATACCTTTTTGTCTAGCGTATTCTTTTAACTTATAATGAGTATCAATGTCTAACTCAAGTTTTTTTAACATTTCAAATTGTGATTCCTCAGATGCAGTTTCTTTCCTTTGATATTGAGCTTTCGGGGCGTGTGGAGTGGCCAATTTTTCAGTTTTAAATGTTTGGAATTTAACCGCGTCTGCCCCGGCATCTGCCGCTGCTTCTATTAGTTTTTTAGCTAAGTCTATTGAACCATTATGATTAACTCCTGCTTCGGCGATGATAAATGTTCGGTTCATATAATAGTCTCCTTTAACAACATAAAAGCTTCAGCTGCTTTAAATCCTGACATTTGTCCTCGATATTGTGCCAATGCTCTTATTGCCTCATTACTACGAGGAAAAGGAAAGTCGCTTATTTCCGATTTAAAAATATTCATAATTTCAATTTTGTTTTGGAGGAAATTTTCGATGTTCACAAATACGTTTGGCCTAAAGCCAATTAAATCAGGATTCAAAGCAAAATCGGTCTCGGATAAAGTTTCATAAACTAATATTTTATGAATAAACGGATACCGAAACCATTTACCGCATGCGACAACTGAATCGAAAACTACGCGATGATCCGAATGAATATCTCCTCGGTATGGTAAATAAATAATCTCTGGTTGAATACGGTTTAATACTTCACTTATATCTCGAATTATAATATCCAAGGGGAATGTATCTAATTTGGTAGTAGGATAGTCAAAACGTTCAACAGATTGAAACCCGTACGCCTCTACCACTTGTTCTATTTCTCTCTCCCTAGTTTGTATGCGCTCTTCTGTTACGCCTGAAAGACCAATCATTTGCGTGAAGATCAGCCAATGAATCTGATCTCCTTGTTGTCTATGTTTCAATAAAGTGCCCCCGCATCCTAGAGTCTCATCGTCGGGATGAGGAGCAACGACTAAAACTTTGTTACTTTTCATCAATAAGTCAAATCCTTTATTAATAATCTATCATCTAGAGGTTCTGAAGCTAATATTTGTGCAATTCTTAACGATGCTTTTCCATCGCCATATGGATTTTTACAATGTTGAACCATTTCCCGATACGCTGAATCATATACCGCTTTGTATATTGCTTGATATATCTCCTCTTCATCATGATTTACAAACTGAACGTTTTCTGCATGAAGTCTGCCTTTCTGACGGTTGCCCACATTTACAACTGGCAATTTCAACAACGGGGCTTCTAATATTCCCGCACTTGAATTTCCTACCAAACACGAAGCCCTTCTCATAATATTAACAAATTCTACTCGAGGTATATTTTTAGCAGTATATAAATTAGGAAGCTTCTCATATTCTTCTATCGCTTCAATTAAACCATGAGTTCCTGCATCGGAGTTTGGATAACTAAGTATAGTTTTAATACCCAGACGTTCGATAGCTTTTAAGGTTTGTTTCATCTGGAAGTATGATTCTTCAATCTCTGTGGAAATAACATGCTGTATTAGCAATAATATTGGTTCTTCTTCAGAAAAATGAAATCCGAGACGATTTGAGAGTTCGTTTGAAGACAGTTGTTCTACATGGAGGAGACGATCCAACCCAGGGTTTCCGGTGTTAAAAACTCTAAATGGTTGCTCACCCATTCTTATAATACGATTATAGCTTTCTTCGTTACTAGCAAAATGTAAATGAGATAACTTCGTTACAGCATGTCTAACTTGATCATCGACATTCCCAACTACACGATCCCCCCCACAAATATGTGCTACAGGTATATTCATGTAGGCACCTACCAACGCAGTTGACATAGCTTCTTCACGATCTCCAAGAACCAATAAAATGTCCGGTTTCGTTCTTGCTACCGTCTGAATCATCCCTTGTAATTGTATAGCCAAGCCTTTAACCCGGGATGAACTATTATCGCCATTGATTAGACTTTCTATTTGATCGGCAATTACGAAACCATCCTTTTTTATTTCATCGATTGTATTTCCATATCCCTTTGATAAATGTGCTCCTGTAACTATCAGCTCTAACTGGAGCATTGGGTGCTGCTGAATTGCTTGAAAAACCGATGACATAATATCATATTCTGACCGTATCCCAGTAACGCCCAATATTTTTCTAAGAGACACCGTTAACACCTTCTCATTTCATAGACTTTGACAAACTGAATGTTTGCATTTTTCGCAAACTCGCAATCCACATCCCGATCACCAAAGAAAAGAACCTCTTCATAAGGATTTTTTGTATTTTGGAAAATGGGTATTTTTTCAAGAATATTATTTGAAGGTTTATAAAATTCCTTCCCATAAAGTCCTGTAAAAAAACAATTTTCTTCATCAAACCAAATATTCAAAGATAAAGCGGCAAATTTTGATCTTTGAAGTTCATAATTACCGTCTGTTATTAGGAATAAAGAGTACTTAGATGATAATTCATCTAGTGTTTCTTTTACGTATGCAGCTAACTTCAGTTTAGGTTGATATGTTCGGTAGATATTTAGACAATTCGATACTACATCCCTACGCTTTCCCTCATTATCAACAGCAGACCGTAGTACTTCATCAAATATAAAGGGATAAGAGCTGCCTTTTTCCTTCCAACGTTTTAATAACACTGAATATATTTCATCAGCCGACTTTGATATGCAATAAGATAAATAATCAGAAATTGGTTTATAAACCTGAGATATGAACTGAAATTCATCATATAATGTTCCGTCCATATCAAATCCCACATATTTTATTTTTTCAAGATTTTCCTTCGGCAATAAAGAGTTCATGGTAGTACCTCATCATTTTCATTCCATATTGAACTTTTTTGGGAGAAATCGCCCCTCCCCTGATAAAATGTTCAACCGCCAGACTAACCCAATTTTCCGTAGCTGCAAACCCTAGAGCCATTCCTCCTGCAATTCGTGGATTTATTTCAATAAATTTAATAGAACCATCGTCACACAAAAAACATTGAATATTGATTGGTCCATAGAACGGCAATATCCCGCAAATTTTCCGTACTTCTTCTTCAATTTTTTTATTTTGTATAACTATACCTGCTGTTGATTTTCCGTTTTTCACAAGCATGCGTTTTCGGGGCACAATATATACTGGAGTAGAATCTTTGTCACAAAAAATATCTATTGTAACTTCTTCTCCAGACACTAATTCTTGTGAAATCATTCCATTCATATCAATTTCCTGCTCTTCAACCCGAATGCCTTGACCTCCTCTTCCTTCGCGAGGCTTCACCAATGGATAAATTTGACTAAGACTGGTTTTTGGCGTCGGTATTCCATTACGTTCAAAAAATAAATATGTTTTCCATTTATCCTGACAAATTTCTAATGTCGCAGCGTCAGAAATTAACACATGTATTCCATTTCCAGAAAATTCAACTTTTCTTTGACTCCAGCCCAATAGTGTTTCATCAAATGAAGGAATTACCATATCAATTTGGTGTTCCAAGCAATTATTTAATATGTCGGCCCATAGATTCGGATCGTTTTTTGAAGGCATAATCATGAAATCATCTGCAATATATTTAGCCGCACATTGATCAGTAATATCTGAACCGACTGCAATAAACCCCGCCTGTTGAATGGCCCGTAACAAATATGTTGAAACAAGACTACCTGAAGCTTCGGTTAAGACTTTAAACATATTAATAAGCTCCAATCCATCTTTATACTAAATGCTGATTAATTAACTGATTAAGTTCAGCGTTTGTTATATCAGGACGATTATGTAATATGGCCGCTATATTATCTTGATTACTTTTTGGTTTAGTTAGTATTGATTGATCTTCCTTTGTTTCTATTAACATAAAGTCGTCAATATAGTGAGAGATGATCTTTTTAAGTATCCTATAATCAATTTTATAATTGTTACATTTAGCGAAGTAAATATAATCAAAACAGGAGTATTTCCCTTGTTTTCCCCCAATACATATTTCCCTTATAGGATCATTAGTAATCACTTTAATATAGTTGCTAATGAAATTGTAATCCAAACAAAAGGGGGATATATGAGTTTCAAAGTAATCACCGGAAATGCCAAAATCCAATTCAATAATTTCAACCCTGTCATGATTTTTAATAATATCAAGTTTTAATACTCCATTAATAATTCTAAAAATATTAATTAGACGATTCACTATTGTATTGCACCAATCTAATTCTGTAAAAATCGGTCGAAATCTTGCTGTATAGAGTGTTTCCCCATAACACTCCCTTGATAAACATCCGAGGAATACAGCTTGAGATTCACTGACTAAAACAGAAACTCGAAACTCTACTCCCCATAAATACTCTTGAATGATCATATCTTGATGAGTATTAATCTTAAAATTCCTCTTAAGTTCAGACCCAATAACCTTAATTACACCTTCACTGGAATTGGTTTCAGACGAGGGCTTTAAAATATATACAACATCATCATGAATTTGTGATTCGTTAATGTCTTTTAAATTCCATTCATTGATTGTACTTAGGCCATTTTGCTCCAACACTTTACGCAACAATTTTTTATTATGCGTTGATGTATAACTTCGCTCATTTATCTTCCCAGGTAGTTCAAAGTAATTACATATCACCTGTTGAGTAATCAAAGCATTTCCACAAGAAAAACACCCAACACCTTCATAATTTAACTCTAATTGTTCTAACCATTCTATCGCCTCTGTAAAAGACCAAGTACTAATTGATTTAAAGTATTCGCAATATTGTCTTCCAGGGGCCTTTTCATTTAAGTCAAACCCAATTATTTTATAACCGCTATTGTATAACTTTTTGATCAAAGGAATTTGATTCTTCCCAGCTCCAATAGAAATAATATGTCTCATTAGGCAAAGTTTATTTTTGTGCTGAAATTAGCCAATGCCCAGTTTTGTTTCCCAACAATCCTAGGGGCTCGATGATACGATGGCCTATGGTGACATTCTGAAATTCAGAGAAAAAATTACTAACTCCTTGCTTATCCCAAAAATACATAAGTGTTTGTTTTGGAGACTGGGTATTATCGTCAAAATAGTTAACTAGATAACGATTAGGTTCAATTTCTTTACTATTGTTCAATCTAGAATCGAGTGTCGAACGTAAGGTACACAATAATGTACCCCCAGTTTTTAATATTCTTTTAACATTAGCTAGTAATTTATGTTGATCACTATCATCCAGATAATGGATTAGACCCCATATAATAATTAAATCAAAAGATTCATTATCGAATTCAATTTCCTGGACTTTCTTATTATAGAAGTAACAACCTTGTTTTCCTTCTCTTAAAACTTTTTCCTGTGCGAAGGCAATTGATGATTCAGAACTATCCAACCCATATGCTTCAATCTGAAACTCATTCATTAGAAATGTATGCCTACCTGCTCCACATGCAATATCTAATCCTTTTTTAAATACCCCTCTATTCTTTGCCAAATACGATACAATAACCTCATCTGGATATTGTAATAGGCTTCTTCCTTGAGAATATACAGAGTTCCATGTTTCAACATTAATATTAGACATTAGATGCACCTCTTTTTATTAAATTAGGACTACTAGGAATATTAATAATACTGGATGAAAGTTGATTCGCTACAGACAGATCCATTTTAGGATATCCCTTAAATATATCTAAACTGTGTAATGGATCCCAAACAGGACGGCACATGAATCCATGATGATTCAGGTAATCTAGCAATGCATCTCTTTCTACACGATAATTTTCATCTAGATATAATATATTTAGCCAATAATTACTTTTAGAAAACTCCATTTCTTCATAAAAAGAAATACCTTCTATGTTTTGAAAGACTTCCTTGTAATTTTTAGCTAACAATCTTTTATTTTGAATAAATAACGGTAATTGTTCCATTTGAGCGCAACCCAAAGCAGCATTTATATTGGGCAGCCGATAATTGTATCCTATATCGTCATGAGTAAATCTCCAAGCATGAGGAACCTTTGCAGTTGTTGTTAAATGTTTTGCATAATCTGCTAACTGATTATTATTGGTTACAATTGCACCTCCGCCACCTGTTGTAATTATTTTATTCCCATTAAAGCTTAGAACCCCGACTTCGCCTAGGGAACCGGTATGTTTCCCTTTGTAATACGACCCTAAAGATTCAGCAGCGTCTTCAACACATTTAATATTGTATAAATTGCATATTTCTAATAATGGATCCATATCTACCGGCTGTCCAAACGTATGCATTGGTACTATAGCTGCTATTTTTCTACCAGTGTTACGATTATAACAATATCCATTATTTAGAAATGTATTTTCTTTTAAATATTCTAGCAATTTAATACAATTAATTCCTAAAGTCTTTTCATCACTATCCACAAAATGAGGTACGGCTCCGCTATATACTACAGCATTCGCTGTAGCAACAAATGTTAAAGTCGGAATTAAAACTTCATCACCATTCTGGACACCGACGATTTTTAGTGCAATATGTAAAGCCGCTGTGCCATTTACTACCGCAACTGCTCTTTTTACCCCGACAAAATTAGCGATCCTCTCTTCGAATTCCTCTACGTATTTTCCTACGGAAGAAACCCACCCCGTATCTAAACAATCTTTGACCAAGTCCCATTCTTCACCAATAAAGGAGGGTTCGTGTAACGGAATAATTGCATCCCTATTAGGGAATAACCTCTCGAAGCTCTTAATAATCTGTTCACCTAATATAACCATCTTGCTCATAAGTTATATAGCCCCGATTTATAATGGCGTAGGCGATTACTTTGTACAAACCAATTAATCGTCTCGGTTAGTCCTTTTCTTAAACCATCATACCCTGCATATTCAGGCTCCCATCCAATTAACATTTGGGCCTTAGTATTATCAGCCCAAAGTCTTTCCACTTCACTTTTTTCCGGACGAAGCCTTATCTCTTCATGTTGAATTTCTATCGATTCCTGCATGATATCAGAAATGAGATGTACTGTATCCCTTATAGATATTTCAAAATTGCTTCCTATATTTATTACCTCTCCAACGGCATTACTTGATTCTCCTAAAGCAATAAACCCCCTAACTGTATCGTTAATAAAATTAAAGTCTCGTGTTGGATGGATAGATCCTAATTTTATCTTCTTCTGTCCCGTTGCTATTTGTGTAATTACGGTAGGAATAATTGCACGAGCAGATTGCCTCGGGCCATATGTATTAAAAGGTCGGATAATCGATACCGGTGTATTGAATGAATTATAAAAAGACATCGCAATTTGATCTGCTCCTATTTTTGAAGCGGAATAGGGAGACTGTCCTTGCAATGGATGTTCTTCTGAAATGGGAACAAAACGTGCAGTTCCATATACTTCACTTGTTGATGTATGTACGACTTTAGATATTTCTAATTCTCTTGCAGCCTGAACAATATTCAGCGTTCCTTTAATATTAGTATCGATATAAGTGTCCGGTGAATGATAGGAAAATGGGATTGCAATTAATGCAGCTAAATGATAAACAGTATCGCAACCTCGTATTGCTTCCTTAACTCCATGAGGGTCACGGATATCTCCTGGGAATACTTCGATTTGGTCCAAAATATCTTTTGGTAAATCTTCAAGCCAGCCCCAAGAATTGAAGGAGTTATAGAAAACAAACGCCCTTACGTCATACCCCTTCCGAACCAATGATTCTGTTAAATGGGATCCTATAAATCCATCAGCACCTGTTACAAGAACTTTATTATTTTTACCCACTTTCATCTCTCCATAGTTATATTTTGATCTATTCGAGCTTTACCTTGCTGCAACACATTTTTTAGTAATGGATTGAAGACAATGATTTGGGATACTAGAGTTCCCAAATGTTTAACAATTAACGTCCCTTTTTTATAGGGATCCTTTTCACTGACGATATCATGTACAAATCTCGCATATACGGTAACATGAGCCTGCAAACACACCCCATAAATGTGTTCAAATGATTGTTTATTGACAATCTTAGACCAATACTTATCAACCTTTTCTAGTCTCTTTATAATCTTTGTAGATTTTGAATTTACACCCTTTTCTAATTCAACTAATGCGTCATCAAGTTTATTTAATTCTTCCTCATTTTTACAGATTTCATCAATTATTTCGTCCAACCTATTCCTTATTTGTTGAATCCGTGATTTGTCATATCGCTTGAGACTGCAATATATTTGTCGAAACCAATCTTCTTGTAATGTGATGTTATTAAATTCTTCCACCAGTTTCTCCATATTACACCAAGATGCCCCTTTAATATTCGCACCATTTTTTGAAGTATTTATAAATTCAACACCAGGGAATAAAGTCAATAGTGCTTCAACATCTCTTAAGGTATTCAACATCTTTTTATTCGTCTTGTTCTTCCCGCCATTTACATTATTAACCCATTGATCCGCTTTCGTCAAAACAGTTTTTATTCTTATCTCGCTGATATGATCCACCCCTTCCGTATAAAATTGTTCATTCGGATAGGAAAGATCTTGTCCTGCTAAAATAACTTGAGAGCATCCCATGTATACCGCTGCCTGAATGGCAGTACCTGTTACTGTTGAATTAGAAAAAAATTGCGGTTCTTGTGTTTCAGCACACATAACATATTTTGAAAATTTATCAAATGAAAAAAATACATGAATCAAGTTTTCAGTTTTATTATCTAATATTTTATACTTAACCGTTGGGGCGTATATCATTGGAATATGGGAAATTTGCAAATCCTCAAAGACACGATAGTTAGAGTCACTGCCATCCATTGTAACAATGATATGAGGTTCAATTCCATGATGCAGTAATGCTTGAATACTAGAACCAGCAGAAATAAGTATACAATGTTTTTTTATTTTTCGAATGTTTTCTATGTCGTATTGCAGTGAAGGGCCTGATCCAACGATCACCGCCGGAATATCCTTGCAGACGTCCTTCAACCCGGAAATATGAGGGTTCTTAAGATTATGAATTAAATTAAAAACAATATTTTCTGTCCATTCTTCTTGAAAAAATAATGTTGTCGCTAAGAAACCTCGATAAGATAAAATTAAGTTAGTTGCTTCTTCTTGAAGAAGCATAAATAACTCTCCATACAATTTCTTATAAATTGGGGTCGTTATTATCTCAATGGATTCGGTGATGTGCTGTATAATGTGTCCTAAAAAGGCATCTCGTATTATTTTCTCATCACCTACCGCTAATACAGCAATATTCGGATGGTTTAATAGTCTCCGAATATCGCGCAATTCCAACATAGCCAAAAAAATTTCATGGTTTGGTTCATAAATATAAAACTTTTTATCTGGATACTGCTCAATTAATCGTTCCAAATGATAGCCGAGACCTAAGCCAAACAATAAAATATTTTTTATTTCGCTGATCTTATCGGATACCGAGGAGATCCAACTACCCGCTTCTTCCATTGGATTATACCGGCTGTGAAGAGGGGTAATTTTACCTTTCCATAATATTGATAAATTAGGCAATCCGGATTTTGAATAACTAGCAGATATGTCTTGATCGCTTCTACTTATATTTGAAATGTATTTGTATATATTGTTATAGTTTTTCTTTAAAAATTCATTATTTTTAATATAAATATTATGATCATATTTTTCGTTCATCGATTTCACCTATACGTATTTTTTCATGAATCAGTTCAAATACATTTCCGAGTTCGTATTGAATGATATCGCCAACCGTAATATATTCTTGCTCATTTAAGGCTTGTTCTATATCAGAAAGAGAAATCTTTAACTTGTCCGCTGCTGTTCTTAATGTCTCCGTTAATTCTCGTTTCATTTTCGTCTTTTCGATTAATATTAAGCAAAATTCTAAAGACTGATATAACCAACCAATGCCTTCAAATAGATTGGAAAATTGATTCCAGTTCTCCTCAGTTAGATCGCCGTAGAATGCTTTTCCAATGTCTTCAACCGCTAAAATTAATTTGGCGTTATATTTTTGAATTTCAGTTATCGTTTCATCAAGACTGTCTTGAGGAGTAATTGTAATAATGTTAATATGTTTAATTTCATAAAAGTGATGTTGAATGTACAGTTCGTATCCGTCGTAATATATTTCACCATCAATTTGTACACAACGAATATATCTATTAATCGAGGCGATTTGCTGCAATATCGATTGCCATATCGAATGGAAAACTTCTAATGATGTTACTGTTTGTGAAATTTGTTCCGAATCAAGACGGATATTCATCGTTGGACTCACACCTTTTCATGTTATATTTACATTATCGGTTTTTATACCACAAAAATTAAATAGAAAAAATCCCCGTTCACGAGATGAACAGGGATTTCGAAAGGAAACTGATTAGCCTAACAGTTTCAATACGCTTTGTGGAGCAGAGTTAGCTTGCGCCAACATTGCAGTACCAGCTTGAACCAAAATTTGATTTCTTGTGAAATCAGTCATTTCTTTCGCCATATCAGCGTTACGGATACGGGATTCGGACGCGGACAAGTTCTCAGCCGTTACACCCAAGTTATTGATCGTGTGCTCAAGACGGTTTTGTACCGCACCGAAGTTCGCACGAGTTGTCGAAACCATGTTTATAGCTGATTTAATTAGACCGATTGCAGATGAAGCGCCAGTAGCGGTGGAGATATTGAGACCGGCAATTCCGAGTGCGCTTACCGCAACATTAGCAAGAGAAGCAGTCAATGTGACATCTTTGTCAACTCCAATTTGGAAAGTAACTTTCCCAGTTGTATTCAACAAATTGATATCATTAAACTTCGTGTTTGTTGCAATACTGCCAATTTCAGTTAACAATTGGCTAACTTCTTTTTGCAAGTTTCCACGGTCAGTGCCGTCATACGTTCCGTTCGCGGATTGGTTTGCGAGCGTGTTCAAACGTTGCAGCATGGAGTGTACTTCAGTCAAAGCACCCTCAGCCGTTTGGATCAAGGAGATACCGTCTTGCGCGTTGCGCATAGCTTGGTTCAAGCCGTTAATTTGGAAACGCATTTTTTCGGAGATCGCCAAACCTGCAGCGTCGTCTGCGGCGCGGTTGATGCGGTAACCGGAAGAAAGCTTCTCCATCGTTTTACCCATTTGCGTATTGTTGAAACCGAGGTTTCTGTGCGCGTTGATCGCGGACACGTTAGTGTTGATAAACATAGACATTGAAATCATCCTCCATGATTTAATTTGATTAGCCGCGTCCTTGCGGCTCTAAATAGTATATCGGCAAATGAATACCATTATTTTATAGTTTTATTGCTAATATTCTCATTTTTTTTCATCAAAGTAATAAGCGATCTGATCTTTGCGATTCATACCGTAGTAAGCGTTTATCAGCGTTTTATAATCATGCACCGACTTCAGATCTCCTGATAACTGACCAATCTCTTGCTGCAATAGATGTTCCGCTTGCTGTTGGTTGCGTACAATTTGCAGGCTGATCTCATGAATTCGTTCGTTCTCGGCCGCCAAAGAAGTTGGTTCCAAAATCTTTTCTAAGCCTTCGATCTCCTTTTGCAGCGAATCCCATTCATCTCCCAGATCGTTAAACCGTTCCAGTTGATCCATAAACGCACCTTGTCGAAGAATCTCCAGCTTCTCGGCCGAAATGTCCAAGAGTCTGCGGTAAGCTCCATATCTTCCGCTGCCTGCTTCATGTTGTAGCTTGTCCAAGGGTAACACCCTTTCCGATTTGTTCCCAAGCCTCTTTCACATTTCGAAGTATATCGATCACCTCGGTTAACGGCTCCGCCTCTTTTTTAAGATTCGCCTGTACGAGTTTGTCTAGCATGTACAAATAAAGTGCTTTTAAATTGCTGGCTATTTCGCCGCCTTCTTGTTCGTTCAACGTAGAAATCAACTCATACAAAATATCTTGCACCTTGAGGATCTGTTTATTGGCCTCGACATATTGTCTCTCCATAATGGAGGTTTGCGCCCTGGAAGCGAATTGGATCGCCCCCGTGTAGAGCATCAAAATCAGCTTATGCGGAGATGCAGTTTCATATTTATTTCGTTGGTAGCTTTGATAACCCGCTTGATTTGGCATCAACATGCAATCTCATCTCCTTACGTTGAGCTAACTCTTTTTCGTAAGCATGCCTAATTGACCGGACATCCAATCTTGTTCGTTTTTCAATTTCGAAAGCGCTACTTCCATCGCAACAAATTGTTTTTTCATTCGTTCTTCCTTCTTCTGCAATTGAAGCTCCATTCGTTCCATTTGGTCCGATACATAAGAAACTTCGGAATCATATCCTTTGATTTGAGTCGTTATGATTCCGTCGACCGACTTGGTCCATTGGTGAAGGCCGTCCTTTATTATTGCGCCAATGCCAAGGGGTTTCGTTTCACCGTCTGCTTTAACTGTTTTGTTAAACATTTGCAGCATTTTATCCGGGTCTTTCAAATACTCTGTCTTAAATTTTTCTTTATCAAAAGAAATTTTCCCCGTCATTAAGTCTGCCGACGTAACCCCTTTGTCGACCTCTAGACCGAACTCGGCTAACGTATGCTTGCCGTCCTCTCCTAAATCCACCACCGACGAAATCCATGCGCTTAAATTCGAATCCAGGGAAAGTAATGTAGAATCTCCTTGCAACGCTTTCTCTTTCCCTGTAAACTCCCGAATCGTACTCACCACGTCGTTATAAGCCTTTACGAATTTTTCAACTGCACTGGCCACTTTGTCGGCATCCGTCTTTACATTAAGAGTAGAAGAGCCCTTGCCCACTAAGGTTATCGTTACGCCATCAATGACGTCTTTAATTTCATTGCTGCTCTTTGTAATTTCAACGCCATTTACTGTAAAGATAGCATCGTCGGGTTCTTTGCTTGCGGCAGCGCCAAAAATTGAATTGATTTCACTCAAAGCGCCCGCATACTTTGCACCCTCGATTTTGCCGTCTTTCCCGGTTTCGCTCGCCGTAAACATTAACTTTTTACCGCTTGACGTATTAATCACGCTGGCGGAAATGCCTTTGAGCTCGCCATTGTTGTTAATTTTATTTTTAATATCTTCCATCATTTCTCCGAGGGTTGTCCCCGAGACTTCTATATCTATCGTTTTATCCCCGTCGCCTGTTCTAAATGTCAGCGTTTTTTTCTGCTGATCGTCGGCAAGTTTCTGGTCCGGATTAGCCGCATCCCAAGTCAGCACATGCGGCGTTGCAAGCTGAGTGACTTCCACCAAGAAAGTACCGGTTGACGCGGCATTTCCCGATGACACACGAATGGCGGACTCATTGGAACTGTTGGCCGTATATTGTGCAAAATTGCTGCGCAGCGTTAAATCTGCCGCCGCATCTTTCAGCGTATTTACCTTTGTATTAAACGCGCGATAAAAAGCCTGGATTTCCGTCAATTTCGTTTTCTTTGCTTCTAACCTTGTGTATGGGATTCTTTCAATCTTCATCAAATTTTCTATGATCGAATTCGTATTCAACCCCGAAGCAATTCCGCCAATACTAAATGACATATTTGCACCTTCCTTCGTTACATTTATAATTTTTTGTCGATAAACAGACCAACCAGTTCCTTCATCTTGAGTGATAGATCGATCAAAAATTCCGGGGGCAGGCTGGTAATCACTTCTTTCGTTTCGGAGTTGACCACTTCGACATACAATTGTTGCGCTTCTTCGTTATAAACAAAGTGAATTTCCTTCCCGTAAGACTCGATCGCTTGGTTTATCTTTTTTAATTCCTGTTCCAGCTTTTCTTTTTTCTCTTGGTCCATTTTTTCAAAATCAAAAATTTTTTGTAATTCTTGCGGAGCGATAACGGATGCAACGGCATCGTTCATAGGTAATGTCGTTCGTGCAGGTCTGGTGTCGATACCGTTCAAGTCGACTCGATGAATGCTGTTCATCTTTCTCACCTCAACGATTTTCTCTTCCTTGGCCTATTCTGAATTTGGCTTAAAACCTTTCAGCAAATCCAGTAGTTGCGCTTGGTTCGATTCATTATGTCCTGCTTTCAAATTTTCTTCGGCGATGCTTATGTAAAGTTCTTTACGCAATATTTGCACTTCTTTCGGAGCGACAAGACCGAGTTTGACCGTTTCTCCCTCTACACCTAACACCTGCACCTCGATATGATCGCCCAGCATGACGGTTTCGCCCACTTTGCGCTTTAATACTAACATGGCCCGTTCTCCTTCGGATTTAATAAATATCGCAAGGGATAATCGCGGTCCATGATGACGAATTGGCAGCCGATCCGTTGTTCCGGGGCAAACAAAATAGGAGCTTTCATATTCGCATAGAGTTGGCGCTCTTCGGCGTTTACAATGAACATGGCGACTACTTCGTCAGGCCTACTGATTTGCAACAATTCAATCGTTTCCTGATCGATCGTAAAGCCGAAGTCTACAACCGTCTCATTGGCAGGTATGAGAACGAAACTGGTATCCCCGTCCAGAGCGTGAAGGATAAAAAACGGAGAGTTATCCAGCGGAAGCAACGCAAAGTCCCGTAGCTCTTGGAATCCGAGCAAACCCTTGGCCAGTGTATACAATTGATGCGTTTGCGGGCGCAATTCACCGTACAACGAACTTTGAATGACGATTTCTTCTGCTTGACTTTTCATTACTTCCGTTCAACCCCTCTTGTTTCGATCCGTATTTCCGGAGGAATGATCTTTACATCAATGTTCACGCCAAAAGCGGGTGCGGCCACTAGCGTTACTTCGCGCTGGCCTTTTTGAATATATCTTTCCATCGCCATATTTCCGAACACGTTCTTTTCCCGCGTCTTCAAATTCGCGATCCGATCACCGTCGCGAGCTTTTTGCGCGATGCCGTTCATTATCTCAGATTGCGCTTGTTGCTTGATCTCATGCGCAACGGTTAACGGTCGAGGCAAGCCGAGCTCTTCCCATACGGGAGTCCAGTTCGCCTCCATCTCCGCAGTATGAGTCCGAATATGCATTTCAGCCGGTACATAAGTAAACTGGGTCGCATTTTGAATGCTTCCGATGATAGACGATAACACGGCATCACCTCACTTTATCTAATAAAATCAATTAGAGTGGTTTGCATAATACGCGCTCCTGTCGATAATGCGGCTTGCAATACGCTTTCTTTCATCTTCAATTCCGTAATGGCTTCGGGATAAGACACGTCGGCTACTTTAGAACGAAGATCTTTCAAGCCGACCTGTTCGTCCAAAATACGATCTTCCATCAATTCAAACCGATTCATCCGTGCGCCGATTTCCGCCCAGCTTACCGAAATTCGGTCCATTGCCGTATCAATTCTATCAAGATCGGCTAATAGTTGATCCTGTTCGTTATTGTTTAAATGCGAAATGATATCGTCGAACACTTTGAACACGTTATTGGGATTCGGATTCCCCGCCGTATCCGCCGCGCCGAAGATCACTTCTCCCGTAATGCTCACCGGAACGGTCACCGATGGACTGACATTCAGGAAATATACTCCCGGGTCCGTCGATTCGCCGGCAGCTCCGGCGGACGTATATGGAGGTTGGTCCGTCTTCTGTCCGTTGAACAAAAATCGGCCGTTATAGTTGCTGTTTCCGATCATGACCATTTGTTCCTTAAGCTGCTGCATCTCCGCAGCGATGTTCTTTCGAACTTCAGCCGGAACTGTTCCGGTCGAAGCTTGTTGCGTCAAGACTCTAGCCCGCTTCAACACATCGCTCGCCTGCTGCATCAACGAATCCATCGTGCGCAGCATGCCGCTGCCGGTTTTGACGTTCTCCATGAACTCGTTGCTGCGCAGCAGTTCCGTGTCGTAACGCATTTGATAACCGATGCCGACGGGGTCGTCGCCGGGGCGGTTGATGCGTTGGCCTGTGCTTAGCTTGTTGTTTTTGTCCAGCAAATCGGCATTAATGTTGCGCAGATTGCGCAGCAATTGAATATTCTGCATTTGACCTGTTACGCGCATTTTACACTACCTCCTATCTGCCTACGATACCCATTTGATTAATGATGCGGTCCAGCATTTCGTCCACTGTCGTCATGTTGCGGGCCGCTGCGTTGTATGCGTGCTGAAAGCGGATCATATCCGCCATTTCTTCGTCGAGCGAGACGCCGCTGACCGATTGGCGCCGCTGCAGCAGCGAATCGACCAGATTTTGCTGATTCTCCATATTTCGCGTCGTATTGGCGGCTCGAACGCCGAGGTCGCCGGTTACGGCACGAAAGTAATCGTCAATCGTACCCTTGGACAATGTCGTCAAGTTTTGCGGGTATTCGAACGCCTTATCCCGCAATCCTGCCAAGGCATGCGCGATATCGCTGTTTCCTTTGATCGTCAAGTTATCGCCGTTATTGTTCGTCTCGTATTTGCCGGCTGCCGCGATTTTGCTCGTGTCATTCACGATCACAGGGTTGACGCGAATATTGTTTATGTTGAACGTCCCGCTTCCGTCCGATGTTGTAAAGAACGGAATTCCCGATGTCGCCGGGTCGGACAAACTGTAGCCAAGCTCATGCAGCCCGTTGAAGCCGTTCACTTCCAGTTCGATCGGCGACTTGACGCGGCTGCCTGCCGGAATGACCGTTCCCGCCGGAATCGTCGTGCCGTTCTCCAACTCTACATCGTTCTTAGCGGTAATGTCTTTTGCCGCCACATAGCCGTTTTCCAGTCTGACGGTCACTTTCCCGGTCACCAGCGATTGAACCATCGCATTCAATTGATTGCGAACGGTATCCACCTGAGCTTGCGACTGGACGTAGCCGTGAAGCTGTCCGGACGTGGCCGTCGCCGCATTCGCATCCGTAAGCTGCGTCGCATTGTCCCCGTTCACCACTTCGACACCCGCCGCCACAATAGTCACATCGCCGTTCGGCGCTTCCGTCACCTGAATATCGACGATCGTCGAAAGTTTATCGATCAGCAAATCCCGTTGGTCCCGGTAATCGTTGGCATTGTCGCCAAGCCCCTCCGCTTTGCGGATAATGCCGTTAAGCTGAGCGATATTTTGCGCCAGATCGTTTGCTTCGTTCACTTTCTTCGTAATGTTGGCCTGCAAGTCATTCGTAACATTTGTGAGCGACTCGTCCATATGGCGCAGCGTATCGACCATGTTGACGGCCGAACCGACAACGTCGACGCGCGCGCTCAGCAAGGCGGGATCCCGGTTCAACACTTCCCAGGAATTCCAGAACTTATCCATGACGCCGCGAATTCCGTTATTGGACGGCTCGTTCAATATCCCCTCGATCGAACGCAGCGTCGAATCTAGAATGCTCCAGGAGCCAAGCCCTTGATTTTCCCGACGGAATTGCATATCCAAATAACTGTCCCGAATCCGGGTAATGCTGTCGTATTGTACCCCGGTACCGATCTGGCCCGGCGCACTGCTCTTCGACATGCCGATCGCCTCGATCGGGCGCGTAGCCGAGACGTTAACGCGCTGTCTCGAATAGCCTTCCGTATTGGCGTTCGCTATATTGTGCCCGAGCGTCTGCATCGTCGTCGTTTGTACGAAGAGCGCTCTCTTGCTCGTTTCCAAACCGTGAAAAGTAGATCGCATGTTGTTGCCCCTTTCCGTTGCGCCTTCCTAAAGCGCTAAAGTATCTTGCCCTCGTATGCCAGGCTACGCCCTCGTATCCAGCCAGCCGCTGCGATTGACGACAGGCGCTTGCCCGGTCGGATTATGGTAAACCGCTTCGTCTTCCGGTCCGCCGATCATGACATCGAGCGAAAAAGTAACAAACGACAGCGATTGTTCGATCAATTCCTGATTATGCGCGTTCAGCCGTTTCATACGCTGCAGCGTGTCGCCAAGCGATTGCTGCGCCTCCGTCAATGCCTTTTTCTCGTCCGGATGGAACACCAGCCGCAATAGCTCCGTGATCGTAAGATTGAGATTGGATTTAATCCCTTTCTCCCGCAAAAAATCGTATACCGCCTCCTGGCGCTGCGCCTCGGCTTCGGTAATCTGCTTCAGCTTCTTGGATTCCTGCTGCATCGTCTTCGTCAATTCGTCAATATCGTTGTGAATAATCGCTTGCTTCTTCCGTTCGCCGATTTCGATCATGTCCACATGCAAGTCATTCAAACGCTCCAACGTTTCAATTAAAGATCGAACCGTCACTTGGATCACCTATTTCCCCGGAGTTTGCTTAAAATACGGGAGAAGCTTCTCCGCAATTTTGTCTGCGTCCACATAATACGTTCCTGTCGCAACCGCTTCCTTCAACTGTTCAATCCGCTGCGCGCGCTCCGGATCCTTCACCCGGCTTTGTGCATCCAACATTTCCTTCGCCTCCGACGAAATGGACACCTTATCGCGCTGCAGTCCCTTTTTTCCCAAATTGCCTTCGCGTGATTCTATATTTCGCATATACTGATTTAACGCTCCGAGTCGTCCGATATCGTTAATTTTCAAAACGTTCACCCCACTCCAAATAAAAAACCGATAATCTTTACTAAGTTTATCGGTTAGTTGTTTATAATACTTTATAGTTTAGCGATCTCTGTATTTATCTACAACACTGTAGGCGTGATTTCCATTATGCCCCTTCGCATTTCGATCTTTAAGCTTCTCATCTTCCGCCAAATTGGAGATGTCTCTCGCAAGCCTTCCTCTGCAGGAGTCGCACATATGCCCCTCGCGGATCGGAACTCCGCAAATTTCGCATGGGTACGTCAAGTTCGGCGCGTTTTTCATCGAAATTCGCCCTTCGCGGACAAATCTCGTAATTTGCCGCATCGTCACGCCCGTCGCTTCCGAGAGCTCCTGAATGGTCGCTTCCTTGTTCTCGCGCAAGTATTTGACGCATAATTCGTATTCCGCTTCGATTTCGCGCAAACAAGCCGGACAAAGGTCTCTGAAGTATTTGGCAAAAATTTTTCCGCAGCGCGGACAGTTCTCAACGTTCATCACCGACAACCTCCTACATTTCCTTCTTTCCACATTTATTTCAATCCACGCATCCGCGAGGAATGCGCCTTCCTCCGATCACTGAATATATCTATTTTACCATTTTCCATGGTATTTCACTAGAACGATATAGTACTATTATCGGTTGAAAGAGAGGAATTATTTACAATAATTACGAGCGCGCCCACGTTAAACAATAGACTTCCATTCTCATCTCCGGAAACCCGGCAAGGCCCGGGATCGTCCGAATTTGCCGCGCGCATTCGTTCACCGTGCTGCCGGTCGTATAGACGTCATCTACCAGAAGAATTCGCAATAGAGGTTTGTCCTCTGAGCGACGCGAACGAGCCAATTCGGCAATCTGCGACAGCGCGGCCGAATCCGGCACGAACACGTCCTTCAAATCCCGGATACGCTCCCCGCGCGCTTTGAAGCTTTGTTTGGCCGTATGCCGCGCGCGCCGAATAAGCGGGTAAACGGGCAGCCGATGAATGGCGGCGAGCCCTTTGGCCAGCTGTTCCGCTTGATTGAATCCGCGTTCCGCCAGCCGAGCTTCGCTGACCGGAACGAACGTGACGCAATCGAATATCGCATCGTCATCTGCCGCGGCGTCGTTCATACGTATCTCATTCAGCATGCGGACGTACGCTTGATTCAACATATGCACGAACAATCCGATGTATCGTTCATTCCCTCTATATTTATACTGCGCGAGCCATTCCTTCATATGAGAGTCGTATTGTACGGCACTGCGGTTTTGAATAAAATAGGTGGAGTCCTGCGGACGACGGATACAATCCGGACAAGGCACATGGCGTCCGCAAACAGTACAGTTGACGCGATCGATCCACGGAATGACGGAGCCGCAGCCGTCGCATATGCCGTAGAATAACGAAGCGGCGCTTTTGCCGCAAATCATGCATGGATGTTGGCGCGCCCGCAATAAGGTGTTCAGCCAACGCCAACGTTCTTTCCATCCTCCAATCATGACGAACCGCAGCCTCCTCCCTCGGCAACTCCCTCCGCCCTTGTCTCCCTCTGAAAATATCCTTCCCGACGCGCCAACCGGTTCATCGCTTGAATTTGCCGGATGGCCGACATCTGGGAGCGATTTTTGTATTCAGCGCAAAAATAGACTTGCCCATACGGAGCGTCTTTCGACCGGCCGGCTCTTCCCGCCATTTGCACCAAAGAAGCGGAGTCGAACAAGGAACTGTCCGCGTCAAGAATGAATACATCGCTCCGCGGAACGGTCACTCCCCGTTCCAATATCGTTGTCGTCACAAGCATGCGCGTTTCTTTGCGGCGAAAACCGAGGACCTTCTCCGCGCGCTCGACGTCCGCGGAGGAGGTGCCGGCAATCGGAATATCGGCGAAATACCGCCTTAATAAACGGACGAGGGGTTCTGCATGTTTAATTCTTGTAATAAAAACGAATATTTGCGCTCCGCGGTCTAAAGAATGTTGCAGCTTTCCGATCAAATTGGAGGGGAGCGTATTCCGCTGCAAGTAATAGTGAACAGGTTTGATCGGTAACAACCTCGGAACAGGCAGCGGATGGCGATGAAAGCGTACCGGCACCTTGGCATGCTGCAGACGCCCCGCCCGCACCTCCCGCTGCATCGGCTCCGGCGGCGTCGCGGACAGGAAAATAAATTTCCCATCCGGCTTGCAAGCTTTGGCCGCCGCATATTGCAACTGCTCATTGTTATGGTACGGGAACGCGTCCAGTTCGTCGATGATCACCAGGTCGAATTTTTGCCAGAACCGCATGAGTTGATGCGTCGTGGATAAGACGATCCGACCGTCGGTCCATCGTTCCTCGCTCCCGCCGTACAGCGTAACGAGCTTATCGGCGGGAAACGCTTGCTGCAGGCGCGGCTGCAGCTCAAGCACGACATCGCGGCGCGGGGTCGCGATGAGCACTTGCTGTTCCCGCTCGAGCGCATACGCGATGAGCGGGAAGATCATTTCCGTCTTTCCTGCGCCGGTCACGGCCCAGAGCAGGAAAGACGGCACCCCCGCCGCCGCACCGCCGGCGGCGGGGGAAGCTGCAGCAGCGCACGGCTGCTGCAGGAAGGCCAGCGCAGCGCGCGAAGCGGCGTGCTGCGCCGGGCTGAGCCGCCACCGGGCCTGCGGCTCGGCGGCGGCACGCGGCCGCGTGCCCGGGGCGGGCGTATGCGAGCGGCCGGTCCGGCTCGCCCCATGCAGAAGCGGCGAGCAGAAGCGGCTCCGCCCCATCGTGAGGCACGCTTCGCAATACGCGCAGTTCGCGCTGCCGCATGACGCGCAAGCCGTACGATGATGCTGCGCCGCTCCGCTGCCGCAGCGTCTGCAGCGCAGTTCCCCTTGGCGGCGCAGCCCCGGAAAGCGCCGCGCCGCCAACTTGTAAGCCAGTCCGCTCGCCAAATCCAACTCCCCGCGCACATAAGCCAACTGCGCCAACGTACGCCAATAGTCGACTCCATGTTCAATATCGGTGCCGCCTAACATGTCTTGAAGCTCATGCGCGAACAACGCCCTCCCCCGTATCCGTCTCGCCATGCTTTCCGCTTCAGAGTTCAAACGAGACCAAATTTCGTTGGTCTGCAGACCGCAGCGACCTTGTATCTCCCCAAGGAACATCCCCGCCTTGACGCCCACGTTCGTCCCGCTCCATTCCAAAACCGAATCGCCCCTTCCCGCGATCCCTTTCTCAAATACGACAACCGGTTCGTTCCGATTGTCCCCCTCCCAACCGGTATCAAAATCTTTCAAATCGGTTTTATAAATCTTCTGCATATACGCCAACCACTGTCCCTCCTTCCAGCCATCCATCTTTGTCTCGCTTTGAAATTGCGCGACGATGTAATTGGCCGCGCCTAGCGGCACGGTCTCCCGAAACACGACCAACTTCCCCCTCTCCGCCCAATAAAACAAATCCACGCGCAAATCAAGCGATAGATATGCCTCCCACTGCTTTTCCGTTTTCACCGTATAAAGATGAACTCTCATCGCTTTCCCCTTCCCTTCTGATGCGGTACGATCCGAAAACCGACGGCCCTAAGATTGGGGCGAATCGCTTCCAAATCTCCGTGACTCGCCATGCGCTGCAACCATTTCAATGCGGTACGGCGGTTTACGCCGAACGCTTTTGCCGCATCTCCGGAATTCACATCCCCGCCCTGACGATGGGCCAGCCTTAAGACGGCTTGTCTCCTGGCCCTTAAAATCCTTAAAAGGATACTCCGCCTGCAGCCCGTCAAACCGATAATCAAATACCGGCCCCCAAACATGCTCCAAGAAGAGCTTCTCCGCTTTCCCCAGTTCCTTTCTGTAGGTAACGCCGCGCTTCGCATGTTCCGCGTACCGCTCCGCATAACGCTCAACTTCGATTTGCAAACGAATTCCCCCGTTTCCTTGTCCGGAACGCCAAAAAAGCACACCCTAGCCGGCGACCAATCGTCGCTAACCGGGGTGTGCTTCACGCCCATTCCTATTGATTTGCCTATATTATAATTGACCTAACCAAGTCATGCAATAGTTTCTGCGATCTTGTTGTTTCCTGCGCCTTAGTACCACTAATCTTGCATCGCATGTAATACTGCGTTTTGAGCCGATGGTTCGCTCGAAATGAGCAAAGTTAACGGATTTTGAAGGCCTTATTTTGTCCAATAACGCTGTTTTAGCGGAGTTAGCGGATTTTGAGGGCGTTATTTTGTCGAAACTTCGCAAAACCAAGGATTCTTAGGCCGATCGCGACAAGTTAACGGTTCGAAAATCCGTTAATTCCAAAAAATCGACTGGAACTTGAAAAATAAGACCTTGGAAATCCGTTATATTTTCATGGCCCCTACATCCCTTATGTGCGAATCGAAATTCGTTGAAAAGATAACTTCGTTCCCAGACCCTGCACAATAAGCGCAATCCGCAAGATACTAGACTCCAATCGGTCCTTAATAAGGAAATTTCGTTCCAAAATGCCCATTCGACCTACCTCAAACCTGCAGAATGTCGCCAATACCCGCCAGAGGCAATAGTATGCAATCGTGCATCAACCAAGAAACGATGCAACAACAGTCGGAACTTGGCAAATATGCCAAATTGAACGATGCAATTGCGCAAAGTTCATTCATTCGCACTTAACTCGTCCCTGCAACCGTTTTCCAAAGCTAGAGCGCACACGGCAGCTTGGACCAGTCCTCCCGATGGTTGAGCCGAACCGTTATGGAAGATTCATCCGAATCTTCCGCTAACCGATCCGTTGTATATAAAATAGCGACATTCGAATCGCCGTTTGCAGCTATTCGTTCTACGATGGGAATCGTATCGTCATGCGAGCCTTCATCGAGCACCGTAATCTTTATTCCGACTCCCTTCATCCGAACGTACCATGCGAGAGCGCGAAATACCCATTCCACGTGCTGTCCGCTATTGTTCGTAATCAGTATATAATGTTTGCCCGAAGGTTGGCCGGTACCGTTCTTTTTCCAAAGCGCATGCGCGGCATGAACCACTGCGATCGCCGACCCGTAACAGACGACAATCCAAAGCAACGCCTGAAGCATCGAGGCTCACCTCCCTTTAGCACCAATATATGCGACAATCGGGAGGCTGGTTCCAAACAGGCGTCCTCACGGAAAAAGCGCAAAGACAGGCGTCCTGTGCCGGAAAAGAAAGGATCGGAAAGACCAAACCCGGTCGGTCGCTTCGCATAACGATCGCGATCCGCCCATATTCAGCCATATTAATAACAAAAATGTAACCAGTTAGGCACACGTATCCGTATAAATTTCATTTTCAATGAATAGGGCGATTCCAAATTCAAATTACGTTTGCCTTACAACGTAACCCAACCCTGCTTAATCGAGTTGATTACCGCTTGCGTGCGATCGTCAACCTCCATTTTCTGCAAAATGCTGCTGACATGGTTTTTGACTGTCTTTTCGCTAATAAATAAATATTCTCCAATCATCTTGTTGCTTTTGCCTTCCGCCATGAGACGAAGAACTTCGGCTTCGCGCCGCGTCAACGGATTGTCCTCGGTTGCGATGAATTTCACTCCGGTATCATGCGATCCCGTGTTGTTGCCCATGACGCCGATTTCGTCAAGATAAGTCATGCGACGGAGCTGTTGAATCAGCTTGCCCGTCACCTTCGGATGTATGTACGCGTGTCCGGCGGCAACGGATCGAATGGCCGTGATTAGCGACTCGGCCTCCATATCTTTCAGCAGATATCCCGAAGCGCCTTTGCGCAACGTTTCGAATACATAGCTCTCGTCATCGTGAATCGACAGAATCAATACCTTGACCTCGGGAAAAATTTCGCGCAACCGCTCGGTGGCGACGACCCCGTTTTCTACCGGCATGTTGATATCCATCAAAACGACCTCGGGCTTCGTATGATTGCAAAATTCCAATACTTGAATTCCGTTGCCGCATTCCCCGATCACCTCGAGGTCTTCTTCCATATTCAATATTCGTTTTAAACCTTCGCGAAACAATTGATGATCGTCTGCGAGCAAAATTTTCAATTTGCCTCTGCCTGATATTCTATTCTCCATCCTCTAGCTCCTTTCGTTTCTCAACGTTCGTTGGAATAATGAAGATCACTTTGGTGCCTTGATTTTCAGCGGACTCAATCTCCATTCTGCCTTCCAGCAATTCGACCCGCTCGCGCATGCCGATAATGCCGAAGGACTGGATTTTCCCTTCCAACATCTCCACTCGAAAACCGCGGCCGTTATCTTGAACTACAATTTTAATCATTTGCGCCTGATAGGTGATATCCAGCGAAATGTAAGAAGCGTGCGCATGCTTCAAAGCATTGGTAAAAGCCTCCTGCACCAACCGGTACACAGCGGCTTCCATCGCGGATGAAAGGCGAATTTCTTTGCCCTTCACTTCAAATGTGGTGCGAATTTTCGACTTGTCTTCGAAATCTTGCACATATTTGCGCAGCGCAGGCATCAATCCCAAATCGTCCAAAGCCATCGGACGAAGATTGAAGATCACTTTGCGTATTTCCTCCAGACTATAACGAACTTGGGATTTTAGATCTACTATTTCGTGCTGGACCATGTCAAAATCCTTCTTTGCGAGCATTCTTTCGGCAATTTCGGTCCTTAGCACTAGATTCGCCAACGACTGGGCCGGACCGTCATGAATCTCACGCGCAATCCGTTTCCGTTCCTCTTCCTGAGCCAAAATAATTTTCAGCCCGATCAACTGGCGGTTTTTGGCCGATTCGAGGATTCGGGTCACTTGATTGAGATCGCCTGATAAATATTCCAACACGACATTAATTTGCGAACCGATCGTTTCGGCCCGCTCGATGGAATTTTCAACGTTGCGTACCCGCTTCTGCAGATCGTCCCGCCGCGCCCGAAGATAGACTTCTTTTTCCCGGTATATCATCAGATCGAGCTGCAATTGCGTCGCCTTTTCATACGCGGCTTTAATGTCTTCTTCCGTATAACGGACGAAATCCCGGCTCACCTCGGTCAAACGGATCCGAGCGCGCCGGTATTCGAGTTCCAGCTTGTCCACCTTATCTACTGTTTCGCTAGTCTCCTGAAATACACTCTGCAGTTCTTGATTAAGCGATCGCATTTCCGCCCTGGCGTTATCCAATATTTCGAAGATCTGATATTTGCTGTCTTCCATAACGTTAATGGCATTCTTAATAACGCGATCGATGACATCGGCTTGGTATTCCACACGGTCTGCTCCATTTCTACAGAGTTCTACAGAGTGTCCGTCCGGCCGGGGCGACAAACGTCTCCCTCCGCCGAACGGACCGCTAACGTTGATACTATCATAACATATTATATCAGTTGATCGTAATGGACTTGCTTTCCGGTTCCCAAGTAACTTTCAATCCTAGCTGTTCGGACACCAACCGCAGCGGAACCAGCGTACGGCCATCCCGTACAATCGGCGACACTTCGGCCGTTTTGCGCACGCCGCCCGCGATATATTCCTTCTGATCTACCCGCAGCTCGATCATTTGATTTCCGCGCAATACCGTAATCCCTCTCGTCTTGGCGTTCCAATCGGAACTTCCGCCAAATTCGTCAAGTATCATGCGAATCGGCACATACGTCGTTCCCTCAAGCTGAATCGGTGCGACGTCGGTCTTCTTGCTGTTGCCGTCGATGGAGACCGTCTTTTGATTCAACTTCAGCTGCATGACCGGACGCGGCAACTTCAATTGATCGGATGAAATCGGAGTTCTAAATATAATATTGTCAAAAGCGAGTTCTCCCGTCAAGGCGCGTTCGTCTTGACCCTCCTCGACGTTGACCGGATAGATCCGTTTCAGCTTCACAGGATAGCTCAAGTTATATTGCGTTAAATCGGCCTCCAGCGTCTGCCAACCGGTCCAATCGATATATTTGGCCAAGTCGATGTATACGGCGGAGCCGTTCGCGTCGGTCAGTTCGGCGCGCAGCCAGTTCAAGCTTCCGTCGCCCATCACGTCGATGCTCATCGAGCTTGGCGTGCCCGGAATGTCTCTGCCATTGGCGCCGTTGAATTCGGCATAGGCGTACATTTTGCCCGATCCTTGCGTCATATCGTATTTCAGTCGAAGCACGCCGGACGATTCCCTTCCGGGAACGCCTTTCTCAACAGCAGCTTGCCCCGTCACTTGGGAAGGCGATCCGTTAAACTGGATCGGATAATTGACGTTCTCGAAATCTTCCCACATCATATCGCTGTCCCCCGTCAATGTCAGCATCGTGCTGAATCCGTCGTATCGGGCGATGGCGTAGCCGATCGAAGCGTTCGGATTGACAGAACTTACCGTTAACGTGTTCTCGCTCACCGAGCCCTGGAAGCCGATAAACTCCCATTGCATCGCTCCGGAAGGCGCGGTCAACACGCGTCCGTCTTTCAACGTTACCGTGACCGGAACGGAAATTTGCGCTCCCTCTTTGAGAGCCCCGGCTTGCGTGCTGATCGCCATTCGATCGATTTGCGCGCCGCCGATCACTTCTACATTAATGCTTGCCTTGGCGCTGCCCGATTTTGCCGTAATTTCCGTTTTGCCCGGCTTGACCGCTTGCAGCGTTTGTCCGTTCCATGTCACGAGCGGATCTTTCGCGCTCCATGCCGGCTGCAGGCTGCTCGTATCCACCGGGTTATAATAGGTGTCGTAGCCTTTCATCGCATAAGTCGCTTGCTGCCCGACGAAGAGCACTTTCTCGCCGGAAATGGCAAGACCTTTCAGTTCGCCTTGCGGCGCCGTCGTATACACGCCCAGGCCGTTCACGACCCGGCGCTGCTGCGTACCGTACTCGGTCAAATGCGTCAGCTTCGGATCGAATTCGCCGAGCGGACGCGTCGCCATCGTTGTCGAGCCGCCGCCGTCCAAATTTACCGCTTTCCAAACGCCGATCGAGACCATAAAGTTTTGCAATTCCTTTAACGTCATGCCGCTGCTTGTATCGTTTTTTTCTACAGTTAAAATATAGGCTTTCTTCTGATCTTTCGAATAGCCGACAGCGGTGCGCGCACGCGCGCTGGAACCGCTGATCGAGCTCGTCGAGCGCGTATATCCGGACGGTTGCCCGTTCTCTACCAAAATCGTATGCCCGCCGATCATCATTTGGAATGAAGACGGATCGACTTCTGCCTGCGTCGTCTTGGACTTTAACCCGTAATCCGCGCGGAGCTTCTGCCCGACTTGCAAATGATCGCGCACGAAATTCGCGGCTTGTCCGTGCGTTCGCAAAATATAACCGTTCTCCGGAACAGCCATGGCAAATCCGCCTTGGTCGGAGATTTGCGCAATGACGCCGTCCTGTACCAGCACCTCGACCGGCGAGGCCGCGCTTGCTCGCGGACGCTCGATTTCCTTCCATGCGCTTGTATAAATATACATCGCGTTGGCATGGCTGTAATCTTTATTCGGTTCCGTCGTGTAGGCGGCCTTGTTGATGCCCGTCAGCGGGAACTCCGCTCCGTCCTCCGCCGTAACCGTTCCATGAAATTCATATTGATCGATAACCGGAACCCGGTCTTTGGTCAGCCCGAACGCATACATGCCTTCCAATTGCGACGGACTTGACATGAGATCGCCTTGCGAAATTTGCGCCCCCATCGGCACGCCTTCGGAATTCATGTTGAAATAGTCCCCGTTGACCCCGGCGACGGCTCCCGTCTCTTTCGCCATACCGGTCACGGACTGTACGGTCGTGAATTGATTCCCCTTGCCGGTCATGACGTCCAACTGGACGTACGGGTTGGTGAGATCGATTTCAATCACGTCTACTTGCGATTGCACCGTTTTGTTGCTTCTCGTCGATTTCCATTGATATTTTACTATTTTTGCGCCGGCCGTTAGCATATCTTCGCTCAACTTGGCGACAACGGGCCCCGACGCGGTCGAAGCGACCGTTACCGGCTTGTCCGCCGGCGCCGCGCCAACATGAGGCGCTCCGCCTAAAAGCGGCTGCAGCAGCAACGCACCCGTTATAGTTACAATCACAAATTTATTTCCCGCTAACCGAACGATCCAACGTGCCTTCTGATGCTCCCGATTCATTTTCTCGCAACTCTCCCATTCGCTATCCTCGGCTAGTTATAGCCTATGAATCTATTTTTACATTCCCTATTAATAGACTCATTTTTTAGGAAAAAGTTACGCATTTCGCGTATTTTTGCGAGATTCGAGAAGAAGGCATATGTCCGTTAACAGCCTGCGAACCAGCAATCCGACAACTTGCCGGATACGACGTTTCAAAGTTTTGTGCGACGCTTCATGATTTTCATGGCTTACAAAGCCATTGAAGCATTTTTCGGCCCTTTGTGAAAATCCCCCTCGTTCAGAAAGAGGGCGATTTCAAACAGAGCTTGATATGGTCACTGCGTGAAGTCTTTTCTTGAAACGTGACTTGGTCGCGGAAAGCCCGTCTATGTGTTTATAAGCGAGCTCACTATTTATACTTGAGTCTTCTGAGTGAGAGGGATTTTGATAGAAGGAGGGAGCGGTAATTCCGGGATCGGCAGAACCAAAAAATTGGGAACGAATGTACATTCGTTCCCAGAGTAATGTCGAGACGCTGACAACAAACGCCAGCGCTCTTGTATAAAAAGCGGCGGGGTCGTTACGACGTCGTGTCTTGTATAATATCCGCTTCCTGCCCGTCTTGAAGCTGGTGTTGACCGGAAATAACGACTTGTTCCCCTTGTGTCAAGCCTTCAAGCACTTCCTGGAATCCCTCGTTCAGACGTCCCAGCTTCACCGCGCGTTTTTCCACTTTGCCCTGAGCGTACACATATACGAATGTGTCGCTCTCTTCACGAACGATCGCGGTAGACGGAATCGTCAGCACTTCCTGCTCCGCTTCTTCGGTCAAGCGGAGTTGAACTTTCGAACCCGGTTTCAGCGTCTTCTCCGTATTCGCCGCTTCCAATTCCAGCGTATACGTTCTCGTCTTGGTATCCATAATATCGGCCAGGAAAACGATCTTCCCTCGAATCAACAGGTCCGGCCGATCCGCCTCGTAAAAGGCCAGTTCTTGCTTGCCGCGAATCAACCCAACGTTCTCTTCGGTGATATTCGCGACAATTTTCGCCGGATCGAGCTGCTGTACTTCCCCAACGACTCCCGGCGAGAGCCACATTCCTTTTTCCACCCCAAATTCCGTCAGAATGCCGCTTATGGATGCCGTCACTTTGTAGTTTTCTAGCGTGCGCTGGATTTCCTTCATGCCGATTTGCGCCACTTGAACTTCGTCTTCGAGCGGACGCAGCGCTTCGGAGTCATCGGGATTGGTCCACTTTCCGTTTTTTAAGTTTTCCTGGGCGCCGCGCAGCGTCAATTCCGCCTTCTGCTTCTGCAACAGCGTATCCGCAGGATCGAGTTCAAACAACAATTCGCCCTGCCGTACATGATCGCCGCGTTTCTTATAAACTTTCAACACTTCGCCGTTCGTTTTTAACGCAACTTCGCGTTTGGCCGACGGAGCCACTTCGGCTACCACTTCCACCGGCTCGCCAATGCTTCGCGTCTCGACAGCGCCCGCCCTGACCATAGGTTTCTGCGGAGCGTTCGCGGTTTGTTCGGCCTGCTTGTTCGCTTCGGAACCGCCGCCTGCGCATCCCGCCCCCAGCAGGGCAACCAGTGCGATCGTCGCGGCGCCGAGCAGACGCTTGTGCCAACCCCTATTATTCATCGATCATTACCCCTTTCAACATGTCGTCGGACGAATGCGTCTTTTCTCTTCTGCCGAACAGTCGCGCCACCCGATTTTTAAACGATTCGATCAGTTCGTACACGACCGGTACGACGACCAATGTTAATATTGTCGACGATGTCAAGCCGCCGATGACGACCACCGCCATCCCTTTCGAAATGAGCGTTCCGCCCTCGGAAATGCCGAGCGCAAGCGGCGACATGGCAACCGCCGTAACGACCGCCGTCATGACGATCGGACGAAGCCGGACGGCTCCCGCCTCCACAAGCGCATGGCGAACCGTATAGCCTTCCTTGCGCAACTGCTGCGCCCTGTCGATCAACAGAATTGCATTGGTCACCACGATCCCGATCAACATCATAAATCCGATCAGCGATGTAATATTGATCGATTCGCCCGTCACGAACAGTCCGACCAATCCCCCGATGACCGCAAGCGGCAGCGAGAACAAAATCGCGAACGGCGCGCTGGCGTTGCTGAACGCTACGACCATAATGAGATAGACGATGAATACGGCCGCGCCCATGGCGACGAATAACTGCGAGAAATTTTCCCCGATATCGGCATTGACGCCGCCGACTTCGCGCGATACGCCGTCCGGTAACGGTACTTGATCAAGGTCAATGGCAACTTGCGAGCTAATACCGCCTTTGTTCTGACCTTCGATTTTGGCGGAGATGGTGACCACCTGTTCTTGGCGATCCCGGCTAATGCTTGCCGGCGCTTCCACCTCTTTCAGTTTCGCAATGTCATCCAAGTAAACGACGGCTCCGTCGGCTGTCCGGAAAGTGATTTTCCCCAATTTGGCCATCGTACCCATATTCGATTTGTCGAGCTCCAACGTCGTTTTATACAGAACATTATCCAATTTCAGATCGCCGATATCGTCCTTTAACAGCCAGCTTCCTACGGTTTGCTGGACCAACGCGGCATTAAGACCGTATTGTCTTGCCTTGTTCTGGTCGACCTCGATTTCCAATTCCTTCTTGGCATCGCTCAGCGTATCCCTCACTTCCTTCAGTTCCGGATACTCCTTTAGCTTCTCTTTTATCATCGCCGCTGCCTCCGTGAGCAGTCGTTGATCGTCGCCTTTTAGCGAATATTGGAAATCGGCGCCTCCGCCTCCGCCGCCTTCCAACGTCCTCGCTTCCAATTCCGCGCCTTGGGGCAGTTCGGCCATCAATCTGGTTTTATAGTGTTCCCTGACCTGCTTGACTTCGCTATGCTCGTTTACTTCCGTATAAATTTGCGCCCTGTAAGGCAAAGGATCGGTCCCGTCGTTGTATCCCACAAAGGATTGAACAAACGTAAACTGCATGTCTCCGTTTTCGTCCTTCGCGTCCTGCAAAATTCGCTCCATATCTTTCACTTTGGCGTCGGTTGTTTGCAGCGAGGTTTCGTACGGCATTTTAATAGTATAGTAGAAAGCGCGCGGCTCTTCGTTTTCCGGCATCAGGGTAATCGGCAGAAACGGCACCGTCCCCACGATCGATACGATAAACAAACCGCCTGCGATAAGCAGCGTCAAAAACCGATGATTAAGCGTCACTTCTAAAATTTTACGGTACGTATGTGTAATTCGGCCTTCCTTATGTTCCTCATGTTTAATTTTGCCGCTCCGCAATACAAGCAGTTTGGCCAACAGCGGAATGACCGTCAGAGCGACCAGCAGCGAAGCCAGCATCGCGACGGCCAGCGTGATCGCGAACGGACGAAACATTTGCCCCGCCATGCCGCTGACCATACCGATCGGCGCGAAGACGCCGACGGTCGTTAATGTTGAGGATGTGATCGCGGAGGCGACTTGTACGGTCGCATGTTTTATAACCGATTCGCTGCGTTCCTCTACTTTCTGCAAATGAGAATATATATTCTCGATGACGACGATACTGTCGTCCACGACGCGCCCGACCGCAATAAACATACCGCCAAGGGTCAATATGTTCAGCGTAATGTTCAAATAATTCATAACGAGCAACGTGATCAAAATCGAGAGCGGGATCGAGACGAGCACAATTAACGTCATCCGCATGTTGCGCAGGAAAAGCAAGATCATCAGCGCAGCCAGCAGCGCGCCGGTGATGCCTTCTTTCAGCATGCCCTGGATCGATTTTTTCACTTCCGTCGAGGAGTTGTAGATCGTCTTGAACACGATGCCGGGATGCTTGGTTTGCCAATCCTCCGCCAATTGCAAGGCGTTGTCGGCAAATTCCACAGCGTTCGCGTCTTTCGTTTTATACAAAATAATGCCGATAGAAGGCTTATCGTCCATTCTGGCCACAAAGCCCGACTCCGAAATCGCCTCGATTTTCCCAAGCTGCCGCAGTAAAACCGTATTTCCCGCGCCGGTCGTCAAACCGATATTTTCCAGGCTGTACACGCTGTTAATGTTGCCCTTGACTCTGGCCATCAAAGTGTTGCCGTTCATCTCGACGGAACCGGCCGGAGCGCTCGTCAACACTTGTTGCAGTTCATTGGATACTTGCGGGGGAGTTAACCCGTACGCGGCAAGCTGCTCCGCATCCAGTTTAATCCGCAGCGTCGTTTCCCGCGAACCGATCTCGTCCATATGATCGAAACCGCTGAGCGCCTGGAATGCGGGCTTGATTTCTTTCGCAAACCATTGATCCAGTTCCGACTGGCTCATCCCGCCGTCCGCTGTAATGGATAAGTATAACGACGGAATGGAGGCCAATCCGAAAGTCGCCACCTTGGGACGGCTCGCGGAATCGGGAAGCTTGACTTCCTGCAGCAAGCTGTCGATCTCCGTCTTCTTCTTCTCCGGGTCAGCCTTCTCCTTAAGACTCACCGTAATGGTCGAGAAATTATCGCTCGACGTGGAAGCGACCGACTTCAAGCCGTCCAGACCGGCTATTTTTTTCTCAATCGGCTTCGTGACTTGCTCCATCACATCCTGAGGCGGCCCCGGGTACTGGGTCGTAATAAAAACCATCGGTACCGAAATATCCGGCATCAGCTCGGTTTTCAAGCCGGATGCCGCATAGATGCCCCCGCCGAACAACATCACAATGGCGATGATGACGGCCGCGGCCTGTTTCATCGAGATGCTGACAAGTTTGTTCATCGTTTCCCTCCTTTTCGTCCGTTCAATCCAACTCTTGCACGTTACCGCCGTAAGCGAACCGGATCGAACGAACTTCTCTCTTTATAAGATAGAGTAAAAGGGAATTATGAACTGAATATGAACAAGAGGTGTAAAAACAGTGCGGAAAAGATTTTTTCGAGGATACGGCGAATTCTTTCGATAGGCACGCTTACGGCGCGAAGCTGACGGGACGGCGAATCGAACGTCCGCTCGCCCCGTCGCGCAGCTTGCGCGAGTTGGTGGAAAGTATCTTCCTATAAGATCTTCGCCCGGCAATCGTACGGAAGAGTGACGGTAATCGCCGTTCCTTTACCGACCTCGCTATGTAGACGAATCGTCCCGTTATGAAGAAGAATGATTCTTTGCACGATGGCAAGACCGAGTCCGCTGCCGCCGATATTGCGGTTACGCGACCGGTCCGCTTTGTAGAACCGCTGAAATATGTACTTCTGGTCATCGGGGGAAATGCCGATGCCGGTATCCGCGAATGTGACGGAGACGAGCCGTACATCCTGACGGATGCGGATGGAAATCTCTCCGCCCTCCGGGGTAAATTTGATACTATTGCCCAACAAGTTAATCCATACTTGACCAAGTTGATCCCGGTCCGCCGTCAATTTGACGGTCGGCAAATCGAGGTCGACGGCGATCAGTTTGGCAGACCATTGCGGCTCACAGGAAACGACCGCTTGGCGGATCTGTTCGTCCAGACGGTACGTCTCCGGCTGAAAAGGATGATGGTCGGAATCGAGCGAAGCCAGCCGGAGCAAATTATCGCTTAGCCTAGACAGCCTTTCCGTTTCCGACAAAATAATATCCACATAACGATCGCGGTCGTTCTTCACAAGCCGATCGTTCTTCAACGCCTTGGCAAAACCGCCGATCGAAGTAAGCGGCGACTGGATTTCATGCGACACGTTCGACACGAAATCCTGACGAATTTGCTCCATCTGCTTCAGTTGGCGCCGCATATCGTCGAAGCTTTGGACGAGCACGCCCAACTCATCCTTGCGCTTGACTTTGAGATCCGAATCGAAATCCCCTTTGGCCATGCGCCGGGTCGCTTCGGTCATTTTGCGGAGCGGTCTGACCAGAAAAGTAGCCTCGATGACGAAAAACAAACTGCCGGCCGCCAGTACGATCCCCAGCATCGTTAGAATAATGTTGCCTACCGTATTGTCATCTTTAAACTCATCCGCCGGCTCCACGAACAGGGCGTACTTCCGATCTCCATCTCGAAAACCCAGTCCGACGAAAACACCCTCTACGCTCTTGCCGCGAACGGTCTCGCCGTTGAGCGCTTGCCGAATCTTTTCCCGATCTATCGGAACGCTGGATCGATTTTGGGTACCGTAAGTTTCAATTTCTCCTTCATCGGTAAATACGCGCAAACTCATTCCGTGCAATAATTCTTTGACATCGTCCATCAGCAGCGCCCGATTTTCCACCCCGGCGCGTTCGTAGACATTGATCAGCCCTTGCCCGAGCGTAACCATAGAATCTTGAACTTTTTCGTCCAACGCTTTCTCATACATATACCCAGTCAGAACGGCAGCCGCGATCAGGCTCACGATGACAGCCGCCAGAAACATAAGGACGATCCGGATGTATAAGGATTTGATCACGCCGTAACCTCCAGCCTGTAGCCGAGCCCGTAGACCGTTTCGATGCGAAAAGGCTGAGGCGCGGCCTCGCCTGCAAAACGTTCCCTCAGTCGCTTAATATGTACGTCCACCGTCCGGTCGTCTCCCTCGTAGTCCATGCCCCATATATCTACAATTAATTGTTCCCTCGTAAAAATTTGTCCGGGATAGCTTGCCAATTTAAACAGCAGTTCGAATTCTTTGGGAGGCAGCGAAGACACTTCCGATCCGCGGATCACTTTATGCGTTTGTCTGTTCAGAATGACATCGCCGATTTGAATTGTTTGCGACAGGGCGATCCGGTAACGCTTCAGCAGCGCCTTCACCCGAACGACCAGTTCGACCGGATCGAACGGCTTCACCAGATAATCGTCGGTGCCAAGATTGAAACCTTTCACCTTCTGTCCGGTTTCCCCTTTCGCCGTCACCATCAGCAGCGGAATGTCCGGATAGCTGCGCCGCAACTCGCTGCATAATTGCCATCCGTCCATGATCGGCATCATAATATCCAACACGACCAGGTCGATCGACGCGCTTTCCATGACGGACATCGCTTCCGCCCCATTCTCGGTCTGGATCGTCTCGAATCCTTCATTGTTCAAAAATAAACACATCAGCTCGCGAATATGCGCATCGTCATCGACGACCAAGATGGTTGCCATCGTTGCTGCCTCCCTCAAGATCATTCTATCAATCTATTCGTTCGTAAAAATAGACTCCATTATGTGCGATCTTCCTTTTTTGTCCTTGAAAACGATCGTGCAGCACCACCTGATAATTCCCGCTGCTCTTCTCGTCAAATCTTGCGCCGTCGAACACGACAGACATCGATTTATTGCTGCCAAGCGCCATTTCCTTCTCAAACTCAATCTCTTTCTCGCTCGAATGTCCGCCCGAATCGATCAATTCGATGACAAGTCTATGTTCGTAGTCTCCCATCTCATACTGCAAATCCCGATCCAACTGGTAAGTAAAATTAATTTTGGCCGACGAACCTAGCAGTTCTCCTTTCAATTGGGTAATCGAGAACTTGTACGGATAAATCTCCAGTCCGGCAAAGCCGGATTTATATGGATTCGTATCCTGCGCCAGTTCCAGAGCGGCGGCGTTTACGTACCCGGTCGGCAATTCCTTCGCCAACGACATCCTTCCCTCCGCTACGCCCTCGCCGACGATTAATTTCATATTGCCGGTCGTAACATGCTTCGGCACCTTGGTCCATAGAGTAACAAGCTTCACCCCTTGCGGGCTCGTCGCATAATCCGCCTGCGTCACATTCGCCTGATAATACAAGCCGTCTTCCGACATATAATAACCGACGAGTTGCGAAAGGTGGGCCTGCCGCGTCTCCAAATTTTTCATTTCCAAATCGGTAGCGATAATGTTCGAACCTGCGCCGGGATACAGAACCGACTTGCGCGCTTTGATTTCCGCCTGGCGGCCTGCCGTTGCGATCGTATACGTTTCGCCGTTGCCGACGACGGGGATTTCGCTCATTGAACCGGTATGGATAAAATCTACCAGCGGGTTGGGCGTTCCCCCAATTTGTTCGAGCAACCCGATTTGCAATTGAGAGTAATCCAAATTATGCGGAACATGGGCAACAAGGTACAAGTCTACTGCGCTCTTCGGAGCGAGAACGTAATTGGCATTGCTCGGCACCAGATTGGAGCCTTCCGCTTCGGCTCCGTCCAGTTTGAACAATCCTTGCATTTTCGGCAGTTCTACCGCTTTCAGACCTTCGTTGTTCACCGCGATGCGGGCCGCTACAAGATCGCTGTCCACCCAGGGCAAACGTTGAACGGACATCAGTCTCATCGTATAATTGCCCTGCTTGCCTGCAATCGTGTACTTGGCACCGAGCGAATCGGTCATCGGTTGTACGTCTGGAACGCGAAAGACGGCAATCGGATACGACAGTTCGCCGCGCTGTTGAGTCGGTAGCATCGGTTCGCTTATGGAAAGCGTCATATGCCGGACCTGAGCGGCTCCGGGAATGGTTGCGGACAGCGTTAAATTTTTCTCTTCAAGCGGCTTTAATGCAACTTCGTTCAAAGCGGCGGTCGTAATCGGAAAAGAAATTCCGCTCTCTCCTCGTACCGTAAATTCGTAATTGGGCAATTTTACGGTTTGCGCGCCGGCGTTGCGCAAGTTCAATTGGAGGGACAGCACATCGTCCTCGGCACCGCGATGCAGACGCGCCGAGGTTAGTTTCGCCGTTACTTTGTTGCTGCCGACCGCTATTTCTTTAGCCGCATAATTGTCGGCCGCGTATGCGTCGAGCGACGGTTCCGGCAACGAGAAGGTCGCTACCGCGTATGGTTTCCCCACCGCCTGTTCTCCGCCGTCCTTCCGGATCACTTGCAATTGCAAACGTTCCTTCATCGCGCTGGCAGGAATCTTCGCCATCATACGCAGCGTCTTCTTATCGAGCGGCTGAAGCGTGTATTCCTCGCTTGCCGCATCGGGCTGGAGCGGATAATTGGCTCCGTTCGCCGCTGCAACGACGAACATGAATGGCGGGTTATCTGCCGCCTTGGCACCGCTGTTTTCAATTTCAACGGCAACGGCCGCCATATCGTAGTCGTCCAAACGATATGTATAGAAATGTTCGACGCGCAGCTTCAACGGCAAATCGTTGTATTTTACCGTCCTGGCGTTGGGATAGGGGGTTGCCGCGTTATAGGATTTCGGGATGGCAAACGAACCGATTACTTGCTCGTACCCGTTTTTGCTGAAGTCCCATTTTACGACCTCAATCCGCAGGTCGCCCAGATTGACCTCCTTGCCAAGGTTGACGTAGTATGTGATATCCGTTTGCGATTGAGGCGCCAGCCGTTTCTTGACCTGATCTGCGCCAACCAACTTGGAGGGCAGCACAGCCCCGCTTGTCGTCTTGACTCTCGACCAATAATCGTGCAGTTGCAATTCCTTGGCCCCGTTGTTGATATAAGTTAACATATACGCCGCGACATTCCCTTCATCCTGCCGCAATAGCTGAATATCCGCCAGCTTGGCGCTAATATTCGCCGATAATGTCACGGCAGGCAAAGAAAGGTTCGCCTTTGCGGCGTCGGCCGTTTTGCCGCCCGCTTCCCGATTCGCGATTTTTTGCGAGGTCCCGTTCGCAGCCGATCCGGTCTTCGTTTCCTCCGCGTGCGCCGCCATAGGCGCCATCTGTCCGATCAGCAAGGCGCTTAGCGCTGCGAACAATATTCCTTTTATTCCTTTTATTCCTTTCATCTGTGTACTCCTCTCCTCTTTTTCTGTAAATAAACTTGAAAGATTCGTTCGAGGTCAGCGTACCGAAGGAATATGAACAGAGTATGAACAAACCGGAAAGGAAACTATTGCTTACGAAACCTGCAATCGTTATTTGGGCAAAAATGAAGTTTCTATATTTTCTAGCGAAACTAGACATCGCTATTGCCCAAAAAACAAGGTTATGGAGCAGGATTTCGCCCTGATAACGACTCTGAGTTTCGCTAAATTTGCAATGGTACCGTTTTTACGGTAATAGCGGTACTCAAATTCATTAGGCGGGCTGAACGTCGGGCGGGCTCTCGCTCCCCTAACAGTAAAGCAAAAAGAGCAAGGGGTTGTGGGAATCAAACCACGAACCTCGCTCTTTTGTGCTGCATCGTTATGCAATAATGTTATTCCAAATACTCAATCGCTTGCATCATGCGCTTCAGCATCACAGTTGCTTCCGCGCGTGTCGCATTGCCTCTCGGTACAAACGTATCAATCGTTCTTCCCTGAATAATCCCGCTTTGCACCGCTTTAGCGACCGCATCCGCCCCGACACTGCTGATTTGATTGCGGTCTTTGAATTTTTGCAGGATCGTGTTGGCGTTTTGAGTCAAGGTTACCGGATTTCCGGTATGTTCCATCGCCCGAATCATCATGAGCGCCATTTGCTCGCGCGTAATCGGGTCGTTCGGCTTAAACGTGCCGTCGGTATGACCCGTAATGATACCCGCTCTCGTCGCCGCCTCGATATACACGCCTGTTGCGGTATTCGGGGCGACGTCGGAAAATTTGGCCGTGGCGCTTCGATCGCCGGTAAGGCCAAGCGCCCGCGCTATAAACACGGCAAATTCCGCTCGTGTAATATTTTTGCCCGGCACGAACGACGACACGGTTTGCCCGTCGATCACGAATTTGGAAGCCAGTTGCCGAATATCCGCGGCAGCCCAATGATTGCGAATATCGCTGTAATCTTTGTTTCTCGTTACGGCTGCATAAATATTGTTGCTGACGCCCTTAAAATTCATCACCGTCAAAGTTCCTTCCTGGATAATGAAGGTAGGGGCGTAAGTATATTTGTTTACCAGAGCGTCAAAGCTTATCATCGTCGTGCGATCGCGCACGATATTTTGTCTCACCCGCAACAAATGCTCCGTATTCACATTCAACGCTCTAGTGGTGTTTCCGATGAGAACGGAAATGCTATATTCATATGGCTCGACGATAAGTTTCGCGCCTTCGGCATTCAATTGAGAGATGCCGAAACTGCCGCCGGTCGAGCTGCTTTGTCTCTCAATTTGGAAGAGCAAATGGATCGAACTAACATTTGTGTTGAATTGTCGTGCAATGGCGTCCGCGTTTATATTTTTCAGCGGCAGCCGATATACGGTATCGCCATATCGTACGGACATTACCGTATCATTATCGAGCTTGTACACCGCTTGCAGCGTCTCTAACGGAACCGCTACCGATGCGGCTCCTTCTCCTCCCGGAACGTCAAATGCCAACTCGATCGTATCGGCGCCGTATGCATTTTCAATGATGTACTCGAACGCTTGCTGCAATTGCTCTTTATTGATCGTATAACGGTTAATCGTTTTGCCTCCGCGCGAACGGTCCGCGCTCTTAGCCGCTCCTTCCGGTTTAAGCAAAAAAATCTCGTCTATAAACAAATCTCGCGGCGACGTCGTCATAAACCCTGGCGTACCGTCCGGTAAATTCGTCTGGTTCACGACCGATTGGTTCGTAAAACCTTTCATTGCGTTGCCGCTAGAGTCTTTCAACGGATTGTTCCCCGGCACATAAGTTAGCGTTACCGCTTGCCCGCCATCCACGGGTTGGGCGAGCATAATCGTTATTGTCGCTCCGTTTAAAGAAACCGATGTGATTTGCCGCGGCGCATTGTTTACTCTTACGGCAAACTGATTGCTTGCAAGTTCCGATGTCGCCGTCACCGTTTTTGTTAAAGTTAGAGTCAATACGTCTTCGCGTACGACTGCCGTCTTGACGGTTGCGATTTGGCTATCCGTCGCGTTGGTTGCCTTCACCGCATCGAATGCCGGCGCATTGTTGTAATTCCAGTCTCTTAAACGCGGACTTCCCGGCACATACGAAACGGTTACGTTCTGGGTTTTGGCAACGGACGACACGAGCGTCAGTATGACTTTGTTGCTGTCGAACTCGACTTTGTTGACGTAGCGCGCCGCATTATCAACAAGTACCGAGAAATGACTGTTCATCGGTATACTATTGGAATCCATCGGTTTATTATACGTCAGCGTAACTTTATTCCCGGCAATCGTCGCTTCTTTGAGCACTGGGGCTTTATTGTCGTTAACATTCTTCACGAAAAGGTCGGAAGCCGTCGCTACGCGATTGCCGTTATAGGTTTCGAGCGGATACGATCCCGGCGTATAGTCAATCTGTACGACTTCGCCGTTAGCAACGCTTGTGTCCAGAGTGATAACCAAGGAAGAACTGCTGCTCGTGCCGTTGCTACTCGTGCCGATCGTTTTCCCGTCCGCCTTTACCGTGAACTGCGTATGTGCATATGACGACGGGCTTTTCAATGTCTCGCTGAAATACAAAGTCATAGACTTTCCGTTTACAGTTCCGCTTGTAATTTTAGGCAATGTCGTATCTACGGTGTTGGTTACCGTATAATTGCTGAAGCCTGCGGCCTTATTTCCGTATAAATCCTGAATCGGCCAAGATCCTCCGGCAGTATAGGAGATTTTGATCACCTGCCCAACGGCGACGCCGCTGGAAAGCGAAACATAGACGCTGTCCCCGCTTACTCTCACGGATGACACCCCGCGCTTCTCGCCGTTCACGGTAACGGTATAGTTCGAGGCGGACGATTCGTAATAGCTATCCAGCGACTTATTATATTGCAGCCTGATCGTGTTATTATTGTGCATCTTGGCCGACGATAAAGTCGGCGGCGTTCGATCCGGGTCTCCGGTCGTAAAGCTCCATTCCCCGCTGCCGTACATGCCGGAATAATAATTGCCGGAATTGTCTCTGAAAAGCCCCGAAGGGATCTCCACATAATATGTGGCGTTATGATCGAATTTCGTTTCGGGACGAATCGTCACTTCCCGCTTATTCGAGTAAATAATCGGATCGCCGATGATAGAAGAAGAAGTGCCCATTTTGTAAATACGAATCGTCCCCGAATAAATAGAAACTTCGTTGTTGAATCGAATGGTTAAATCGGAATTGACCGGGACGCTGCTCGAACGATTTGACGGCGTCAAATCGGTGACGTACAACCCGGAATAAGAGTCTGCGCGAAATCTCCAGTCGCTTGTGCTGGATATGCCCGAGAAATTCACGTTCGACAGATTTTTGAAAGCTCCGCTATCGATTTTTACGTAATACCAAGTTCCCGTCGATAGGTTTATCCGGGGATTAATCGTAATCGTCGAGGTTCCTCCCCCGCTAACGTCGCTGGAAGATATCGGGATTCGCTTGACCAAGCGATTGTACCGTTCCTCGTAAATCGTAATATCCCCGGAACCGTATTTTACGGCTTCGTTGAACGTAATACGCAGCGTCGGATAGGTGCCGGCACCGCTCGATCCGTTGCTCGGGCTCAGCGAAGTAATGTAAGGGGCGCCTGCGGAACCTTTGGTCGATAAGCTCCACTCTACCTTGTTAGAGAGCCCGCCCGAATTGCCTCGAAAAGCGCCGGCGTCGATGCTGACGAGGTACCGCCTTCCCGAATTGAAATTTTTGCTAGGTTGGATCGTGACTACATTATTATTAATTGAAACCCTGCTGGAAGTAACCGAAAAAGAATCGAATGAAACATTGCTATTAAGATCGTCAATTCGAATATACCCAGACGCTTTGGAAACGGGTTCGTTAAACGTAATGACTAAGCTCGCTCCTAGCTCCACGTTGTCTCTCGGATACACATCAGTAGAGTAAACCGCATCCGTCGCAGCAGTTACAGTTTGAATGTCGTAGGGCATGATGCCGCCAGCCCACGATTTGCTCCCTGGGGTTTCCGAAACGGCTAGAATTCCTATAAAAAGTTCAAAGAATAGTAAAACAGATAAGACTTTTGCAATCTTTGTCTTCATGTATTTCCGCTCCCCATTGTTTAAAAATGCTTCATGAATCTCTTGACCTGCTGTCGGCAATCTGAACATACCTGTATAAATTAAATCGGCATAAAGGAGGAAGAAGTTTAGAGCAGAATAAGGAAAAGCCACCGTAAAGGTGACTTGCTATATTTTTCTATTAAATTCATCTCGGCTAACTTGGAGTTGATCCTTTAGTATTCTGGCAAAAAGTCCTTTGGAATAATCTTGATATCCCCTAGATATCTTGGTTATTTTATAGCTCCCGTCTTCTAACCTCTTTCTGTAAAAATCATGGTCAGTAGACTTGAATAGTTCCCAACCGTCGTTTTCACAGAATTTCCGATGATCTCTAGTATTCGACATTTATGAATTCTCTTACTTCCTTTGCCTCTTTCTGCATCATTACTTTTAGAACAAAAGGGAAGTGTTCTCGTCTATTAGGAGCATGAATATATAAGGAGAAGCTGTTAAATAAGTAATCCTGGGCATATTCAATCAGATCATCGATCAAGTGGTCTAAAGATTCTTCTTTTGTACGGCCATAACCAATCAAGTCCGTAATTTCGTGAAATGACGAAATAAAATTCCCCTCTTCGTCTTGTTCAAAAAAGGCATTTAATATCACATTTTGAACGAGAGGCTGTATATGCTGCAAATTGATGGCCATAAAGTGGTCTCTACGCCGATTTACGATTTTAGGCGACTTGTGAACAACTTCATCGATAAATTCACTAAAGTGTTCTCTGACATCTGACGATTTCATTGCATAGCCTATCATAAACATTCCCCCTTCACCTCCAATTGTATCTTATTCGTACGAATTGTACAATATGTACGATACGTAATATCATTTCCAATAAAGGGGATGTTATACGACGTTTTAGCCAAAATATAAAAAAGAGCCGAGACAAGTCTCAGCTCTAATAATTTCCAAGATTAATTTTGCGCTTGCTGTTTCAATTGCTCCGCCTTGTCGACGCGTTCCCATGGAAGATCGACATCCGTACGGCCGAAATGACCGTATGCCGCCGTTTGACGGTAAATCGGCCGGCGCAGGTCAAGCATTTTGATAATGCCTGCCGGACGCAAGTCGAAATTGTTGCGGATTAATTCGACCAGTTTCTCCTCGCTCACTTTGCCCGTACCGTAAGTATCTACATTGATCGAGACGGGATTCGCCACGCCGATCGCATAGGCCAATTGGATTTCGCATTTATCGGCAAGACCTGCGGCAACCAAATTCTTAGCCACGTAGCGCGCAGCATAAGCCGCGGAACGGTCGACCTTCGTTGGATCTTTCCCGGAGAATGCGCCGCCTCCATGGCGCGCGTAACCGCCGTATGTGTCGACAATAATTTTGCGCCCCGTCAGTCCGGCATCGCCTTGCGGTCCGCCGATGACGAAGCGTCCGGTCGGGTTAATGAAATATTTCGTTTGGTCGTCAAGCAATTCGGCAGGGACAACCGGAGCAATAACTTTCTCCATAATGTCCTTTTGAATTTGATCTAAAGTAACGCTCTCCGCATGTTGTGTGGAAACGACGATCGTATCGACACGCACCGGTTTTTCATCAACATATTCGATCGTTACTTGCGTTTTGCCGTCAGGTCGAAGGTAATCGAGTGTGCCGTCCTTCCGAACCTCCGATAAACGTCGAGCGATACGATGCGATAAAGCAATCGGCAACGGCATTAACTCAGGCGTTTCGTTGGTGGCAAAACCGAACATCAACCCTTGGTCGCCCGCTCCGATATTTTCGGTTTCTTTATCCATTTGATTCGGATCGCGATTTTCCAATGCAGCGTTAACGCCTTGCGCGATATCCGCCGACTGCTCGTTTAAGGAAGTCAGCACGGCGCAGGTATTATAATCGAAACCGTATTTGGCACGGGTATATCCGATATCTTTAATCGTATTGCGTACGATTGACGGAATATCGACATATTCCGATTTCGTCGAAATTTCTCCAATGACAAGCACTAAACCTGTCGCTACGGATACCTCGCATGCAACGCGCGCATTCGGATCGTTCTCCAGAAACGCATCCAATACCGCATCCGAGATCTGATCGCAAATTTTATCGGGATGTCCTTCCGTCACCGATTCGGATGTAAATAAATGTCGCCCTTTTACAGACATAACGTTCTCAACCTCCAACCATCAATTATTATGCGAAAAACAATGAGTCCCTACACAAAAAATGAACCTTTCCCGTATGGAAAAGGTTGTTATACAATCCTTCGAAACACATAATACTTTATTTGTCTTAGCATGTCAATGTATGAATACTGGGGATAATAGCCATAATATGCTCAAGAATGGGAAACGGTGCTTTCCGCGTCGCGGACCAGTTTCCTAGTCATATGGCCGCCAATGGCGCCGGTTTCCCGGGATGTCATATGGCCGTAATATCCGCGAACCGCATGACCGGCACTTCCTTGCTCTCCCAGTTCGGAAGCGAACTCCGTATCCCCGAATCCGCTAGAACCGAAGGACGAACCAATCGGCGTTCCCAGTTCAGCCGAAATTTCGTATTTCAGTTGATCCATCGCTTTCCGGCTTTCCTTCACAATTAACTGATTGCGATTTGCCATCTAAAGCTGCACCTCCATAATGATTTTGGTGATACAGCCTTAGTATGTGTGGAATCATTGAATTTCATAATTGCCGCGAACCATCACCGTCAGCCCGTTTTTCTGCCCCGGATCAGGCATGACGCCTCTTCCGTCGCGCGGAAACAGCAGCAAGTGGTTATTTGTTACTGCTTGTCCATTTTTTATATCCTTACCGTCCGTCAAATCGGAGATTCCATTCTCATCCGGGCTGTGTACAACCGCTTTGCCCGCACGGACGATAAATTCGGTGCCTCCCTTGGCGATCAGCTTCTCCCCGACTTTCACATCGACGATTTGCAGTTCTTTGCTAGCCGATTGCCCTCCATTGCCTGTTTGGCCGCTTTCGGAACCTTGTCCTGCATTGCCATTATTAGACACTGGCAAACCGCCGTTCAGCGCCTTCTGGATCTGCTGATCCACATAACTCTTCGTCACCACCGGATCATCCGCCGACCCGGGGGAGCCGCCCGAGGCGACTCCGTCCGCGCTGGTGGATAGGACGTTGCCGAGGATGAAGCCAACACTTAGCATACCCAGTACAACAGCAAATTTGTATATGTTTCTTTTCATTTTAGGACTCCTATTTCAGATCTAAAATTCATTCGTCAAATTAACACCGTTATTTGCAAGCTTGCGTTTCAACCCTTGGAATTTATCGTGGATGTTCACATGGTAAACTCCAGCATTCATATCGTCCATACTCGAGCCGCTAAAACTTACTGTTACAGTTCTGCTGTTTCCTTCTTCAAGATCTCCATCAAACGATAGTTCTTTCTCATGGGAAACACCCCTTGCATCGATAAACTCGAATACAAGTTTGTGTCCGTATTCACCCATTTCATAACTTAAATCTCTTCTTAAGTTATAAGTTATGCCGATCGTAACTGAAGATCCAGCCAATGTGCCCTTCATATTTGTAATCGAAATGGTGTATGGGAACATCTCAATTTCTTGGAAAACTTGTTTATATTGATTAGTACTGAACTTCAAATTGAGAGCAGAAGCATTTACATAAGCACTCGACTCACCCTTAGGTGGAGTCATTTTATCTTCAGTGATGCCTTCGCCGACAATTAGCTTCATATTTGTTGTATTAATATTTTTTGGAACTTTTGCCCATAATGTGACAATGTTTTTTCCGCCTGGGCTTGTAGCATGATCAACTTGAATAGCATTTGCCTGATAATATTGTCCATCCTCTGTAGCATAGTAGCCTACAAGTTGGGAAAGATTAGCCTGACGGGATTCTAAGCTTTCCATTTCCAAATCAGTGTAAATGATATTTGTTCCGGATCCAGGGTAAATGATTGATTCTCTAGCTTTAATCTGCGCTTGGCGTCCTGCGGTATTAATATCATAAGTGGTTCCGAATTCTACTTCAGGAATTTCTTTGAGTTTTCCAGTATTAATAAATTGAATTAGTTCGGCACTAGTTTCCCCGATTTTTTCCATCAAGTCAATTTGTAACTCTTTGAAGTCTAATCCATTAGGAACTTTTGCTACCATATATAAATCTAGCGAAGATTTAGGACCTACGACCATGCTGCTGTTACTTTGAACCAATTTATTATCTCCGCTTGCCAAAGCCCCGTCGATTTTGAATACACCTTCCATTTTAGGCAATTCGATCGCTTTAACACCCTCATTTTGAATGGTCATATTCGCTGCAACGATATCCCCATCTACCCAGGGAAGCCGTTGAATGGACGACAATTTAATTGTAAAGTTTCCTTTTTCATTTGTAATATTATACTTGATTCCTTGAGAATTTGTTGTCGGATTTACTGCTGGAATATCATATATTGCTACCGGAAAATCCAATTTTTCTTCTTTCTGATTCGGATCGGTCGGTTGGTTTAACGAAAGTTTTAAATCTTGAATTCCCGCGCTCTTCGGAATGGAAACACTTAGTCGTATGTCTTTTTCCTCCAAAGGCTTAAGTGTAGTACCTTCCAAAACTTTTGTCGTTATCGGGAATTTATAACCGTCAGTTCCCAAAACAACAAATTCATAGTTAGGAAGTTTCACTGTTTGCGAGCTGGTATTATTAAAATTAAAGTTTAAGGACACTTGATATTCGTCGGTTCCTTGACTGATTCTAGTATTTGTAATTTTTGTCGATACTTTTGAATTGCCTACAGTAATATCCTTTGCTTCATAACTTCCCGTAACCATTTCTTCCATACTATTGTTCGGCAATTGGAATGTAGCGACCGCCAAATTGCTGGAAGGCGCTTTCTCCCCTCCGCCATCTTCTTGGATAATCTGTAACTGCAGATTATCCGTTTTTACATTTTTCGGAATCATTGTCATTAAATTTAGTGTTTTTTTATCATGCGGTTGTATTTTGTAATCAACGCTTGTCGCGTCTGCTTGCAACGGATAGCTTGCTCCATCAGAAGTTCTAATCATAAATTTGTATTTAGGATCATCAATGACTTTATAGCCGGCGTTCTCAATTTGTAATGCAACCGTCGCATAATAATAATCGTCGGATTGATACATGAAAAATTGGTTTACAGTAACTTTACCCCAAACGTCGTTAATGTTCATATTTTTAATTTTATTGAACTGAGTTGCGGTAGTAAACGTGTTTGGAATTTGAAACGTTCCTAGCTTATCCTCATAATTCGGTTTACTAAAATCCCATTTCACAACTTCAAAAATAAGATCGTTAAGTTTCGTATTTTTGCCTATTTTCGAAAAATATGTAACACTTACTTGAGATTGCGGTGACACCCGTTTCTTCTCTTTATCCTTAGCGAGAAGATTGCTGGAATACACAGTTCCGCTTTTTGATTTAACTCTTGACCAGTAATCGATTAACGAAATATCTTTAGCATCGTTATTATAGAAGGTTAACGTATAAGTTAACACATCCCCTTCATCTGTCGTTAAAATATTGACATCCGTTAATTTAACATTGCTTTTTGCCGAGACTTTTACAGGTTTTAATTGATCCAAGGTATATGTTGGTTGAGGCTTATTGATAGTCACGGCATTTTTATTAGTAGCTTCCTTGGCCTCTGCTATTGCTGCCATTTGTCCTAACAAAAGGGTGACTGACAGTACGGCGGCCACTTTTTTCATTCTGTTCAAGATTTCTCCTCCTTGTTTAAATGCTTATATCTTATTAAACGTATTGAAGAGGCATAAAGTTTCGTTTTTACCTTATTAAATCTTCTGTTTTTAAATTCTTAATTTCAATTTATAAAGTAAAAAAGAACTCATCTTCGAAAGAAGATGAGTTCTTAAAAATCTTATTAATTTAATGTTTTGGAAACGTAGAAGCTTGCAGCAGCATTTCCATGTGTATCTCTAAGGTTTCTGGAATCAGCATTATGCTCTTCCAAGAACACTTCTACAAGTTTACCAGCAGGAACTGCTTCGCCAAGATTCACTTTAATTTCAACAACTTTAGAAGCTCCATTTACAGGATTTTTCAAAGCTACGCTAACAATTTTGTCGGAATCAACTTTTTTGCCGTCAACGCGAACTGTGAACAGATCCGGGTTGTTAAGAACAGTTACTTCTTTGTTGAATTCAAGTTCTGCATATACGCCATTAGTTACACTAGCGACTGTTAAACCTTTGTAAGTACCCTCTTCAACAAGTTCAGGTTTAATTTTGTCTCGCAAGAACACTTTTTCATCATTGCCACTTGCGTCTGTGCCATAACCCACTTTCAAACCGTAGGATGTTTGAGATTGCGGTTTAGCAGCAATTACAAATTCAGTGCTAGTAGGATCCGGATTAACTTTGGCGTCTTTGTCAACAAATTTGAATGTAACGATTGACTTACCGTTATCTTCTTCACGTTTGTCAACTTTCAATTCTTTTCCATCTACAGTGAAATCTTTCGCGTAAACAGTGGAAAGAATTGCATCGAATTCAACTTTAAATGTGTCTCTAGCAGTAGCTTCCGCTTTTTTAACAACTACTTTTGCGTTGTCATAATCTTTAACTGCAGTATAAGCAATGGATCCTTGCAGGAAGTTACCTTTTGTATCAGCTACGCTGATAATACGCAGGCCAAGATCTTGACCATTTCCGATGAAGGCATTGTCTTGACGAGGTAATACAATTTTAACTGTTCTACCATCTGTCAAGTAAGCTTTTGAATCTTTTGGGAATGGCGAGAAACCACTCTCAGTTTGGCCGTCATAATTTTTGTTGTAGTTATATTTGTTAATGTCATCAGCCTTACCGGATCCATCATTTGCTACATCTTTGTTAAATTGAATAAAGATTTCAGTGTCCCATTTGCTTCCAACTTGAGTTTGCTTAAACCAAGAGTTCGCAACTTGTGGGCTCTCGATGTCTCCGATGTTAATTGTACCGGAGTAAGGAATCAATGTGTTAGCAATCGCCGCTCTGTCGCGAATACCCGCAATTTCAAGCGTGTATTTACCGCTATCCAGTTTACCTAACAGTTTGATAGTGACTTTTTTATTGTTGCTATCAAGGTTCGGTTTCAGCGATGGATGACCCTTCGAATCCAAACCAGTACCTTTAACTAACTCGCCTTTTTCGTTTTTCAAGGTGTAGTACTCGTTCTTCTCAGCGTCAGTTCTATTTACTTCTTTACTGAACTCAATTACAAATTGATGAACATTTTCCTCTTCGTTCAGTTCTGCTTTGATAGATGTAACAACCGGATTAGTGGAATCCAATGCAGGCGTTACTTTTGCTTCACGGTTAGCAGTGTTATTGCTGTAGTCAGTTACACCTTCTAAGTAAACAGTTGTTTCATTCAGGTTCAGCTTTTTCTCGTCTTCAAACTCAAGCGTTACGATGTTGTCATTAATTTTGATTTCTTTCGCTTCGTTGTATGTCGAAGTATGGTAAGCTTTGCTGACGGATTTAACAGTTTCATTGAATTCAACTTCAACTTTAGTTAAATCTTTTGTTTTAACCGAAACGATTTGTGGTGCTTCTGTATCCTCAGCTACAGTAAATGTAATTTCGCGAGGAGCAATTTTATTTCCAGCAAAATCTTCTACATTTCTTACAACCAGTTTATGTTCTCCAACGGATAAGTCAGCAGTAATAATTGCTTTTTTCGGATAAGAGTATGTTACATATCCAGCAATTGCTTTGCCGTCAATTTCAAAGTTGGAAGAAGTGTTCACGCTAGATTCGTTAACAGGCTCGCTAAATTCAACTTTGAATGCTTTTGTACCAAGACCTACAACTTCCTTAACTTCAGGAAGAGTCAAGTCAACTGGGGTAAATTTGATTTTTTGATCAAAAGTTTTGGAACCGTCGGAATTTTTAACTTTAATGGAAAGTTCATACTCTTTTTGTTTCTCAAGAGTGCTTTCCACTTCGTTTTTCAACAACAAAGTTACAGCTCTTTTATCATCGGACAAAGAAGCAGATTCGAATTTAAATCCATCGAGTCCATAGTTAGCTGTATTCTCTGCGCTCGCTTCATCAACTTCGCCGTCGAATTTGATTACGACTTCTTTGAAGTTATCCGCGGAAACAGACTCAATTTTAGTAGCTGCAGTCACTACATAAGTAACTTTAGTTTTGTATTCTTTCCCGTTTGGATGAGTTACAGTGATTTCAGTTTCTTTGTTAGCTTGAAGAGCTTCTTCAAGTTTAACCTCTACAACTTCACCATCCGTGAAAGTTACTTTTACGTTATTAGCATCGATAACTTCTGCAGTTTTAACGTTCAGCTTAGCGTCTTCGATCGCTTGGAACGCTGCATAGGAAGCGTCAACCAACAAGCTGCGGAGAGCCGGAGCTTTCAGTTCGGATCCTGCAGGGATCAAGCCAGCTTCAACTGCTGCTGCAACATAGTGTTTGGACCAGTTAGCGCCTGGCTCTTCAGCCGGAACTTCGATGTCCAGTGCCAACACCAATACTTTTGCCATTTCTTCAACAGTTACGTCGCCGTTTGGATCGAACAATTTAGCTTTTGCGTTTTTACCTTGCATCAAGCCAGCTGCTGTTACGGCTTCGATAGCTCCATGAGCCCAGTATTCAGTGTTATACACACCGCCACCGGAAAGCTTATCGTTGTAAGATACAGTGCTGGAGTTGAGGTCAAGATCCAACAATCTTGCTACAACCGTTGCGAACTCTGCGCGAGTCATTGTTTTGTCAAGACCGGCAGTGCCGTCTTTGTAGCCAGTGAATATGCCTTCCTCTTTCAGGAAATCATATTTCTCTTGAGTAGTAAGTTTCTTTTCTGCCTCCGCACCGAACGCTACAGACGCGAACATGGAGAATGCCATCGCTGTAGAAAGTGCGACTGATAAAATTTTCTTCATAACCTTTGTTTCTCCTCCTTGATTATCATGAGAACCTTGTTTAGTAAAATGGTAGCTCTTGTTACTCATTGCCGATTCACCCCCTTCCCCGAGTTGAGCAAATTGCTATAATCATGTCTGCAATCGAATCGATCACAGAAACTAGTAAACAAGACAAGCGACATATGAAAAAAATGTAGATTCGTAGCCTACCCTAACATTATACAATGAGTCCCAATAATCGTAAAGCCATAATTTCGCAAGTTAGGAAGAACCTGTGTCGAATCGGTTAAAATTTATTCATTTTTTTCTTGTCATCATCTTAAACGCATGAAACGAGCAAAAGTTGCGTTCTTTTTTCAAAAAAAATTTGAGAAATTTTGCATATGGCCAGCTATCAGTCCAGATCATATCGGCATGATATATTTTAAAGCCACGGTTGCTAGTATAGCACGGTGTTAGAAGCCCGTCATTAAGAAAAAATTGTAAAATAATCAAGCCAAAAACAAAGGCGCCTTTAGAAAAGACGCCTAGTCCTGGTCAAACTGCCTCAACATTATCTGATTTTCATGGCCAATTCGATGATCGTGGCACGCGCTTTCGGATTCGTATGCAGATTTTCATACATCCGGTCGAAATGCTCGCGATTATCCTTGTACATTTTCTCATGCTTAATCGTGCGATGCGACCAATCAATCAGTTCGTTCTCCGCCTTCGTCAAGGAGTTGAACGCGTCATGAAACCCGGTTTCAAGAACGATCTCTTCCATAACTTCTTGCGTAATTTCTTTATGTTGGCGAACTTCCTCAATTTTCTGTTGAAGAATTTTGGCTTTCTCTTCAAATTTCGTTTTGGCTTTGTCGTATTCTAACTGAGGCTTCGATTTCATCAGTTTCATCGAGTCGGATTCTCCCCTTTATGCCTTTTTTCGTTATTGTAACGTAAAGCGCAGAGAATTACAAAAGGTAGTGAGAGGAAAAGAGAGCCCCGCAGGGCTCCCAGTAGCTTGCCAAAGCATTCATTTACTTGATTTTCCTTAACTTTCTCATGATTCTTTCGGCAATAACAGCCGCATCGGCCCGTTTTAAATTAGATGTCGGATCAAAACGGTACGTCGGTTTTTTCTGTCCTTCCACCATTTGATTCGGAAGACCTTCGATATACCCCGCTTTATTGACAGCAAGTACTGCCGGAACCATATAAGGATCGATCGTATTCGCGTCGGTAAATTGCTTTTGCAACTTCGGAAGGTCTTTCTCCTTCGTGCCTAACTTCAAGTTTAGCGCACGCGCGATCATCGTCGCCGCATGCTCCCGCGTCAAATCGCCATTCGGGTCGAAGACCCGGGGAGCGATTCCGCGAATAATCCCTTTGCGAACCGCTGTCTCGACATATCTGTAATCCCATAGTACGTTAAAACCGCCATAATTGCCGACATCGTCGAATGTAGGATTATTCTCATCGTACTCCAATGGGATGTCCAGTATTTTCACCAGCATCGTGGCGAATTCGCCTCTCGATACGTTCTCGTATACACCGAATTCATAATCGTCGATCGGATTCATAATTTTGCTGGAAAGCATAATTTCCAGGCTATTGCGCGCATATGGATGCCCGATAATATCGTCAAACGTATAACGAAGGCCAAGAATCGCATAATAACCGAAACCGTCGAACGGCGCAGTTATCGTTTGTTTCTTCGCATCGATGGTCCCTCCGAGCGGAACCCACATTTGGTCGCGGTCTACCCAACGCCATATCCCCAGGTTTGCGGAAATCGCGTCGCGAATGTTCGGATCGTACTTCATCGTAATGGTTCCTCGTTGTGTCGGTTCCATCCATTGAATGTTGGAACGATCATAGAAGTTGGGATCTTCGATCGGATCGTTATACGATTTATACGGAAGTTTTCCTTCAATGACTTTCGTGACATTCCCCATGCTGTCTTTCTCGATATAGCCCGCGTCCATCCAGAACAACTCGGAAGCGTAGCCGTAACGGCTTGGCAGAGTCAACCATTGAATAGCCGAAAAATCGGCCGGAATTTCTTTAATAATACCGTCTTGAGGTCTTCCGGAAACTTCCTCGCCTACCGCATTATACTTCTTGAGAATACGGCCGTCATTTTTATCCGCTATACCGAACAGGATTTGCTGATTGTCGAACATGTTTATTTCAGGAGGCGCTTGTCCAGGCAAGGTGTTAGCCTCCCTCAGCAACGTCCCTTTCGGCAAACTTATGATCATGTCGCCTTTAAACAGCGTCGTTTTGCCTGATTTCGGAATTTCCGTTTTAAATAATGCGCCGGGCAATTTCTCGCCGGCATAATTTACGGTAAATTGGCCGTTAATTTTTTGATCGCCTTGAATGACCGTAAATTTGATCGTATTTTTCCCTACCTTTAAATTATTCACTTCGCCGCGGAAAATATCGTTCGTCTTATCCTTAACAAGCTCCTGCTTGCCGATAAGCACTTGATTGGCGCCTTCCGCTTCGATGCTTACCTTCAAGAAATTTTGGTTGATGACACTTTCGTCCGGCAGTTTCGGAGAAAGAATCGAGAAAGACGCGTTCTCTTTGACGATCGTGATGGTATGAGATACGTTGGCCGAACCTTTGCGCGCGGTGATCGTAATGCTTTTCTCTCCCGTTTTGGAAAGCGTGAGCGCATCGGTGTTCTCGTTCGGCTGTTTAAGCAAGCGGAAATGATACAGAATCACTTCATTTCCGTTTTCATCCGTCATTGGATTCCCGTTTTCGTCTTTTAGCGGTTCGGATCCTTCCATAAAGAGCCGGTTATTGTCAAACAACCATGCGTCGCCGTCCTGTTTGGCGTCAGTCCATAACTTTCCGTCTACCCGGACGTCAAACTTATCGGCGCTTCGAACCGTGAACAGCACTTCCAGCGCTTTTTCCGAAGTGGCGTATTTGTTATCCGATACAAGCTTGAACAAACCGCTTGGATCGTCGTTTTGCCGAATCGGAATGCCGGCCGGATCTACAACGAAAGGAACCGGGAAGACTGCGCTGATCTCTGGCGAATATTTAGCGAAAATATAGATCGTGATTGTCGTGGATACCGGAATGCCGTTGGTCGTTCCCGTAATCTTGATCGTATTCGGGCCGGCAACCAATAAATTTTGTTCGGCATCGCTAATTGTATATTCCAACAAGTTATCTGTACTGTTATTATTTGGCGCTCCCGTCAATTCTCTGCCGTTAATAGACAGCTTAATCGAACTCAAGTCGGATTGGGAAAAATTCGTATGCTTGATAACAATTTTCTCAAGATCTTTATTCTTATTTAAGATCGTTCCATCCTGAATATTCACAATTTCCAGGTAAGGCGCGGATACATAACTGACCGTAACCGTTCTGCTGTCCGCCGCGCTTGCTCCCGGCGTAAACACGAGATTTTGCTGCCCCGGAGGCATGCTTGTTATTTTAAATACAATCCCCGTTTCTCCGTTCGCAAGCGTACGCGATTCGTAATTAAAATTAGAAGCAGCATTGCCGTTGACCAAAGATTTCAAATCTACGGATGTCGCGGCGCTCGTTTTTACCAAAATATAAACAGGCAGCCCTAGAAACGTTGCATTGGACGACAAAGGCGCGCTTCTGTCATAAGTAATTTTGGAACCGTCGTCAATGACGTTAAATAGCTGTTGGATATCCGTAATGTAAGCTGACGAAGAGGTGCGATTCGTGAAATTGATGGCATAGTTGACCGTTTGTTTCCCGTATTCGCCCTGCACGTGCACATTATGCCGCCCCTCCGCATTCACGGTTAATCCCGGGCTTAAATTGGAATAGAAGAAAGTGATAAACCGGCTGTCTTTCGATACCTTGTTCAAATTGCTTGCTGTACCGGTTACCGATTCGAGATTGTTATTCGGATCGGTTAAAGTCAATTTCAAGTTATTTAATTGCTCTTGCGCAGTGTTCTCCAATTTAAAAACAACCGCAACTTTTACTGGCTCGGCGCTCGCAGCCGTTTTGTTCACCGTTCCGTTTTTCTCAACCTTCGTATTGCCGATTTCCAAATTGTAAGCGGTCGGTCCCCCGCCGTAATAAACGACCTCGCGGGTTTCTGTGATCGTCTTTCCTTCGTTGCTCGCGGTAATAACCAGCGTATTCAACCCGTCTACCAACGGAATGTCCGATGCGACGTAATTTTTTCCGTCTCCGGAATACATTTTCTTGCCGTTTACGTAAACTTCTTTCGCATTGGTCGCCCGCAGTGTGATCGATTTCGTATCAATAACCGTCGGATCGGTGCTGTCTCGCAAAATGCGTCCGTCCGCCGCTTTAATATCATATAACATCGGAGCGTTCGAATATCTGACGAATACTTCCGCGGTAACAACGTTGCCTAACGAATTGTTCCCTTTCACCGTGATCCGGTTTAGCCCCGAATCAAGCTTGATCCCAGGAAAACGGAACGTCATCGAGTTCTCGATCACCGGTTTGACATCGGTCCCTTTGCGGCTTGACACCACTTCAATGGAACCGTCCTCTTTCAAAATAATCGTATCGATCTCATAGGATATGCTATTCGCCGATACCCCGGTAAACGTCCCCACCAAATCGACCGTTTGCGTATTCACTTCGGTTGGATTCTTTACGTCATCGTTAAAATTGGCAATTTGAAAATAATCCGATGCCGCCGCCGCTTGATGCGACCCTACGGGCAGCCAGGCGACAACTAGAGAAAGCACCAACATCATAATAACCAACTTGCTCCACATTCTCGACACTCTTCGTCCCTCCTTCTTATATTCAACATCCGCACGAAGCAGATTTGATAACTTGTCCATTCATCTCCACCTTCTCCCTGATTTTACTTGAAATCCCCTTGGTAAGAGACCTTTCTACAAAAAATAGTCACGTATTTCTGTTATCGGTCGAAAGTTGGCGAAATTTTAGATGTTGCGGCAAAATTTAAGGAGGTTCGTAAATGATGGAAACATATATATCGCGGCTAACGGAACCAGGGGACTCTATTTGATCAAAATCGACACTTTTTAAAATCTAACGGATGTGAGAGACCTTATTGGCCGTAAATACGTTCATTTCTCCCTCCAAAAACAACGAATAAGAGTGCTGGGTTCCGTTAGAATCGGAAAGGACGGCTTTTTCCCACTTTAAGGTCCTCGAGTTCCGTTACAAATGTTGAACGCCGCTCTCGCAAGCCGGCCCAACATAAAAGCCCCTATCCGGTATGCCGGATAAGGGCTGATTCATACAAAAAATTATTTCGAATGCGAGTCGGTGCCTGTTTTCATGCGTAGCCGCAGCAGGAAATCGAGCAGCGGTCTCCTGGTTTTGTCTACGATGCCGATAATTTCCGCGCCGATTTGCAGGCTGAAGAGCATGATGCAGACGACGATAAACGTCACCCAGTTCGCCTCATGCACGGCGGCGATCGATTGGATAATCGCGAGCACGCCGAAGAACGTGGCGATACCGTAGATGATCAAAACCGATTTGCGATGGCTGAAGCCGAGCTCGCGCAGGCAATGATGCAGATGGCCTTTGTCCGGCGCGAAGATCGGTTTCTTGTTGCGCCAGCGGCGTACGATCGCGAAGAACGTATCCGACAGCGGCACCCCGATAATTAACAGCGGAGTCAGGAACGACACAACCGCGACCTGTTTAAAGCCGAGCAACGATAACATCGCCAAGCTGAAACCAAGAAACAAGGAGCCTGAGTCTCCCATGAAAATTTTGGCCGGATGAAAGTTGAAAAATAGAAATCCGACCACGCTGCCGAGCAGAACAAGGCTGATCAGTACAACTTCCCAGTTTCCCATCACGAACGCCATAACCAACATCGTGCCGATCGCAATGCCCGACACGCCGGCCGCAAGTCCGTCCAAGCCGTCGATCAGATTGATCGCGTTCGTCACGCCGACGATCCATATAATCGTGAGCGGGATAGCAATCCAATCCGGCATGGAAATATGGCCGCTGCCGAACGGAATGTTGACGAAATTAACGGTAACGTCGAATCCGAACACAACAACGCAAGCGGCGACGATTTGGCCGAGCAGCTTCACCTTCGCCGATAATTCAAATCTATCGTCCAGCGCGCCGATCAGCACGATAATCGAACCGCCGACGAGCAGAGCTTTCATTAAATTCGCTTCCCGCACCGTATCGAAGATGCTGTCGGGAATCCATGGATAAATAAGCAAAAAAGTGATAATAACGGCACCGTAAATGCCCAATCCTCCAAGACGGGGCATCGTGCGTGTATGCACTTTACGCGCGTTCGGCACGTCGACCGCGCCGATTTTGACCGCGAATTTTTTGACAAGAGGCGTCAATCCAAGAGCGAACACGAGTGCGATGGCAAATCCGAATACATAGATCATTTCCATTTGGTACTCTCGACCCCCTATTTCTCTACCGGATTGAATTATACTCCGATCGAAAAATAAACTCCATCCCTGAATTTAACCGTTTGCGCGTTATTTTACTATATTTCAATGAAAATGTTAAGGTTTTGTCACGTTTTCTTTGTCGCGGACCACTTTCCATGCGAATTTCGGAAGCGCAAGCATTCTTTTGAAGCGCCGCGGCTCCTTCGCCAAGCGATACAACCATTCGAGACGAAGCTTTTGCACCGCTTGGGGCGCACGCTTCAGCTTGCCCGAAATAACGTCGAAGCTTCCCCCGACTCCCATCATAATCGGCACGTTCAACTGCTGACGGTAGCGCGCAATCCACGGCTCCTGCTTGTCGGCCGAGCGGGCGACGAAGAGGATGTCCGGATCGGCTGCGCGAATTTGCGCAACGACCTCGTCGTCTTCGCTGTCTTGGAAATATCCGTCCCGGATTCCGACGATGCGGACCGCGGGGTAATCGAGTTGAAGCTTCGCCGCGGCGGCCTCGATGACTTCCGGAGAACTCCCCAGAAGGAACATCTTCCACCGGCGCTTCTCGCCCGCACGGAACAGCTCGTGCACCAGATCGAAACCGGTTACCCGTTCCGCTACCGGCTCGCCGACATATCCTGCCGCCCACACGATCCCCGTACCGTCGGGCACGATCAAATCGGCTTGCTTCATGACGCTCATATATTCAGGGCTTCCCAGGGCCGTCATCACCATAATCGGATTGGCGGTAATGACTTGATGCGAATCCCGGCGCTCTACCGCGTCGATCAAATATTCCACCGTCTGTTTCATATCCATCTTGGAAAAAGGAACGCCGTAAATGGAAACCGTAGGCACAGATTGGCGCCGTCCGGCAGGTTCCGGTGCTGGCTGCGATTCGTGTTGCAGTGAATTCACCTAACATCACCCTTTTTTTAGACGTAAGTAACGAACGATTTGTTTCGCGGGCAGCTGAGATTCCTGCTTCAGCCGTTCGATTCCCGCCGCCTGGCTGCGGCGCCATTCCGCGCCATGCGCAAGCAGACGCGCCGCTTCGGAAGCGGTGGCTTGCGGGTCAAGGTACGCCGTTGTCCCGACGGCGACCGAATTCAATCGATGCAGGAAGTGATCGATCTTCGGATCGTACGAAATGCCGAGCAGCGGCACGGATTGCGAAGCCGCATAAATGAGCGAGTGCAGCCGCATGCCGATCAGCAAATCGCAGCGGCTCACTTCCGCAAGCATCGCTTGCGGATCTTGCAGCGGCGGACAGATGCTTATGCGGCTGCCGCCCCCGTCTACGCCAAGGCCGGGGCCGCCGTTCTGGCCGATCCGGTCGATCACGTAGCGCGACGCTTCCTCGTCGCTTGGCAGATGAAACGGCAGAAATCGCAAATGGACGGCGCTCCGCTTGCACAATAGGGCGAGCGCTTCCGCACAGCGGTCGAGGTCGGAGCGGTCTTCGTTCCAATAGCGCACAGAGACGCCTACTAGCGGCAAAGGCAAGTCATCCTCGGCGGATTCGGCGCCGGATACGGATACCCTCGCTTCCGCATCCGCACCCCCATCCGGCAGCGGCAACCCCATTACCGGATCGGGCACGACATCGATCCGCCCCCGCGCAACGCCCATCGCAGCGAGCAGTTCCGCCGACTCCTGATCGCGCACCGACACGTAAGCGCATTTGCGAAACGCGCGGCGAATCATCCCGTAGAATAGTTTGCGCCGGACCGGACCGATTCCTTGCGCATATATAAAGGAAGGTTTTCCGAGCCATTGGGCGATTTTGACAATCGCCAGATAATACGGAATCGATTTGGCGCTCGTCGCATCTTGCAGCAAACTGCCGCCGCCGCTGATCAAGCCGTCGCTTTCGCGCAGCGCGCGAACGATATCGCCCAGCTTCATGCGCTGGACCGCCTGCACGCCGTAAAGCCGGGTCGTCAGCGCCGGGTCGGCGGACAGAACGACCGGCTCGACCGCGATCCCTTCCGCCTGGGCTTGCTCTTCCAACGCGGCCAGAATCGACTTCAACACCGCTTCGTCGCCGCTATTGTTAAAACCGTAGTATCCGGAGATGACTATTCTTTTGCTTGTACCAGCTTTCGACCCCATGTTTGCCAACACCTTTCAAGGATCTGCCACACCCCTGCGGCGATAAGTCCGATGATGAGACCTAATCCCAAACCGAGTACGACACGTATCAACGAAATAACGATCGGCGTATGAATATGCGCAAACGTATCGACCAAGGACAATTGCCCCATCGCTGCGATAATGAACAAATAAACGGCGTTCCGATACTTGAAGCTGAGGAAGAGACCGAGCACAAACGCCGGATGGGCCATCATAAACTCTTTAAACCGCGGACGCACGCCGAACGTATCTTCCAGCAAAGTCCGAATGACCATCTCGATTCCCGATACTTTCCCCGCATTGCCCGTCCGCGTCAGATAATAATACCCGGCCGCGCCGAGGACGCAGAACGCAACGATCCATAGCAATGTAATCGGCGTTTTGAGCAGTTTGCGCGCTTCGCCGACGACCGAATCGCCGCGGTACAAGAACACATACAATGCCACGAGACCGATCGGAGCGAGATGAAGCAAGCTGACGCCGCGGAACTGCTCCAATACAAGGCTGTAAGTAATATTGTTCAGCAGCGCGATAATTAACGGTACGGATGCCAAGGAGATCGCCGCCGTTTTCGCGTACAACGCGATGGTCAACCCGACGCGGCGGCCCGCCGTCATGTCCGGCTTCGCATCCGCGACCGCCATCACCTTGCGAACGAGCAGCACGAGCGCGATCGTAGGCGAACTGATCGATACGCCGAGCGCCATCGCTTGTTCGAGCAGAGGCGGCGACAATTTATAAAGCCCGGCCGCGCCGATTAATCCGATAACAAAAGCAGGAAGCATCAACACAGGGATAAAATACGAGATAAGCAAAGCGATCAAAGCCACCCCGCCGATCAATACGAACAGCTTGGCGTAACGCTGCCATGACGCGTCGTGGACGTTGAACGCCTGAGCTTGTCCAAGCTCGAATCCGTTGCTCTCAATGCCTGCAATGGCGTTGCCCGGCTTCTGCAAGCTGCGGATCAAATTGTCCACCGAATTCGTAATCGACGCCTTGGCCGGATTGGTCGCCGCCTGCGTGTTCAAATAAATCATGCGGATATTGCGGTCCTTCGTCCCCAGCACGAAGCGGTCGGCTATGACGGATTCGCTAAGCGACGAGTCCGCTTCGCTTAACGAGTAGATTCGCACGACATTGTAATTGATAAGATACGCCAGCTTGTTCATTCCTTTTTGCGGCGATTTCAAATTTTCGATGGCGGCGATGCCGATATCGTATTTGTTCAACAACTCCGCAAACGCGGCGATACTCTTCTTCTCGGCATCATCGGTATAACCTTTGACCGATTCCCCTTCGAACAAGATTCGTTTCACCCCGAGCGCGGCGTATTCCGCAAACAACTGCTCCATCGCTTGTTGATCGTACGGCAAGCTGTCCGTTAAACGCGGAACAATATGAAACCCTTTGCCGTGCAGCATTTCCATCGCGATCGGATCTTGCGGCATCGGTTTCAGCACGGCATTCTCCACCGGCGTTTCAATGATGAGCCCGTTCTTGTCGTTCCACGTCCAGGGCTTCACGCCGATCTCCAGGCTGGAGAACGTATTCGTAACGAGCGGCGCGATTCTGCGCTCGTTCTCTTCGTTCGTAAATAGAATATACGTATAATTTTCGTTCGGATTAAAGGCTTGTCCGGTTAATGTCGCCATCTCGGCAGCATTATATACCAAGACGCGGCGGTTCGTTTTATATTCGGCAAGCGTGCTTTCGAACATCGCCATCGACTGCACGCCCGCTTCTTTCAGCCGGTCAAGCTGTTCGTCGACATATTGCTGCGGATTCGGTTGATAAGCGGCCACGTCCAATAAATCGCGATAATCGAAAACAAATTCGACCGTATTCGCGGATGATTCGGTTTGTATCCGTTGGTAAGCGATCGGCAATGACGCGAGAATTCCCAATATGACGAGTCCCCACAGCCATTTCTTCGTCCGTGCGTTCCAACGTTGCAAAAATGAAAGCACAAGTTTCCCTCCTCAGGCAAAATTCGGATGACCTCCCCGGAAAACATGCAATTCTCCAAAGAGGTCATGCCCTCAATTCTATCCATTTATCCTTTTCTAAAAATATTACAGTTTTTCCGTTACCGCCTCAACCAGACGGTCGAGCGCCGCGGACGCCTGATCGTACGATTCGCCGCGCACGGCAAAGTATAACTTAATCTTCGGCTCCGTCCCGGACGGGCGCAGGCAAAACCAGGAGCCGTCCTCCATAATAAACTTGAGCACGTTCTCGCGCGGCAGCCCGTCGATGCCTTCCGAATAATCGAGGCGCCGCTTGACGTTCACGCCGGCCACTTGAGCCGGAGGATTCGATCTCCATTCGGACATGATCGATTGGATTTGCTCCAATCCGTCTTTTCCTTTCAAGGTGCGGGACTCTAGTTTTTCCAAAAAATACCCGTGCGATGCGTACAATTCGTTCAATACGTCATACAACGTTTTGCCTTGGCTTTTGTAATAGGCCGCAGCTTCGCAGATGAGCATGGCGGCAATGACGGCGTCCTTGTCGCGCGCGTACTCGCCCGCCAAGTAACCGTAGCTTTCCTCGTATCCGAACAGGAAAGTATGCTCGCCGCTGGCGGCGAATTGCGTCATTTTCTCGCCGATATATTTGAATCCGGTTAACGTATTCAGCACTTTGGCGCCGTAATGTTCGGCGATGACCGCCCCCATCTCGCTCGTTACGATCGTTTTCACGACCGCGCCGTTCGCGGGCAGTTCGCCGGCGGCTTGCATTTGGCTCAACAAATAATGCACCATGATCGCGCCGGACTGATTCCCCGTTAATACCTCATACTCGCCTTGGTTGTTCCTCACCACCGCGCCCATGCGGTCCGCATCCGGATCGGTCCCGATAATAATATCGGCATCGATTCGTTCCGCAAGCCGCACGGCCATCGCGAACGCTTCGCGTTCTTCCGGATTCGGCGACTTCACCGTAGGGAACTGGCCGTCAGGCCGTTCCTGCTCCGGCACGACATGCACATTCCGGAAGCCGATTTCCTCCAGCACCCGTCGCACCGGCATATTGCCCGATCCGTGCAGCGGCGTATAAACGATGGCGAACGATTCTCCGAGGCCGCCCGCCCCTTCGATCCGGCTGCGATTTCGGCTTTGAGCCGCCACCGTCGTTATGTATGACAAATCCTCCGCTTCCCCAAGCCATTGCAGAAGGCCTTGCGCTTCCGCTTCTTCACGCGCAGCCATGCGCACTTGATCGAAGGAATCGATCCCCCTGATCTGCTCGATGACTTGCTCCGCCTCATGCGGCACAAGCTGTCCGCCCTCCGCGTTATATACTTTGTATCCGTTATATTCCGGCGGATTGTGGCTGGCCGTAATGACAATACCGCCGCTTGCTTTCAGCGCGCGCACCGCGAACGACAATTGCGGCGTCGGCCGAAGCTCCGGAAACACCTTCGCCTGAATGCCGCTCGCGGCAAGCACGAGCGCCGACGTCAAGGCGAATTCGGGAGAATTCTGCCGCGAGTCGTACGCAATGACGACGGATGGATTCTCTCCTTCCTTCCGGTTCGCCAATATGTATTGCGCAAATCCTTGCGTCGCGCGGGCGACGGTATAACGGTTCATCCGGTTCGTTCCCGCTCCCATAATGCCGCGCAAACCGCCGGTGCCGAATTCCAGATCTTTATAGAACCGCTCTTCGATTTCGGCGGGCTGATCGGCGATCGCGCGCAGCTCCGCCTTCGTCGCCTCGTCAATATGCGGATCGTTCAACCATAATTCATAAGCTTTCCCATGCTTGGTGTTGGACTGGTCCATGCTCGTTTCAGTCTCCCTCCGTAAGTTTTTCTTTCTTGCACCTGCTGCGTATTAGGATGGGTCGGACAGCGCAAACATAATTTCGCCCTCGGCCACGACGCGGTCTCCGACTTTCGCCGTTCCTTTTCCTTTGCCGATCGAGCCTTTCAGGCGAATGATTTCCACTTCCAAAGTCAGCGTATCGCCAGGTTTCACTTGGTCGCGGAACCGGAATCCGTCGATACCGGCCAGAAAACCGATTTTGCCGCGGTTCGCCTCTATGCTGAGCATTGCCACGGCGCCAACTTGCGCGAGCGCCTCTACGATCAGCACGCCCGGCATCACCGGGTATTCGGGGAAATGGCCGGCAAAATACGGCTCATTCATCGTCACGTTCTTCAAACCGACGACGCGTTTGCCCTCCTCGATTTCAACGATCCGATCGACAAGCAGAAACGGATAGCGATGCGGAATAATTTCTTGAATTTGTTGAATGTTCAGCAATTGAAAAGCTCCTTTCGGACATAAACTCGTATTGAAGATGAACCTTGCATCACGAATAAAAAAACGCTTTATTGAGCAACATAGGAGTATCCTTCATGAACTGCAGTCGTGAAGGTTGAGATAAGGAGCCTTATTCAGCGAGCGTCCCGCTTTTATGAATAGGCTCTTTTCGGTTTAAATGTTTGAATTGAAAAATATAGATGATCGTCGTGACAAAAGAAAATACGATGACCGCCCACAAAAGTTCCCGCGCATAAGGCAAGGTGAAGAAAATCCACAGAATCGCCACATAATAAAGAATCGTCGTCAATTTCCCCATCCAATTCGCCGGCACGGTAAGAAAACCTTTAAAATGAAAAAAGGCCGAGCCGATAATCATGCCTGCGTCGCGGACGAACATCGCCAGCGCCGCGCTCCAGGGCAAGTCGCCCGATACGAGGAGCGAGATCATCACCGCAAGCATCATCGTTTTGTCGGCAAGAGGATCAAGCATGCTGCCGACCGTTGTCACCTGATTGCGTTTGCGTGCGATGTATCCGTCCAAAATATCGGTAAGCCCTGCCAATAAAATGACGGAAAAAGCCGCATACCGATGTCCGCCTGCGAAAACCAGGATATAGACCGGAATCAAAACGAAACGCGCCAGCGTCAACATATTCGGCAAATTCAAGGTTGTCCCCTCCGTACTCAGTCTCCCAAATATTATACAACTCTGCTTAAAAAAATAAAACTCCCCATGCGAGGAGTATATTATTTCGCAAATATTAAATCAAACACATGTCTCCACGTGCTCCATTGCATCACATCGGAAGCCGGTTGTTTGCCGAAAACCACATACCCGACGACCAGTCCCGCATATAGAGCAATGATAAACAGTACCGGCACGATTAATTTGCGTAAAATCAAAAACGTGATGCGCGCCCATTTCGGCATAGAACCACCGCCGTTTTTCGTTTCCATTTCCATACTCACATTGTTCCTCACTTTGAATAAGCATCCCCTTTCTTGGTGCAAAGCCGGTCATTCTCGTGATCAAAAAGGGGATTGATTCACTGTCCGTACACGCATTATGCGCGTAAGGTGTTTACCAGACCCATCATATTGTCGCTTGACGTTAACGCTCTGGCCGTCAATTGGTAAGCCCGCTGCACTTGCATCATGTCGGCAATCTCGTCCGTCAGGCTCACGTTGGATTGTTCCAGGAAACCTTGGCGTACCGCCACGCTTTTCTGTTCGTCAAGCGGTTCGTCCATATCGATAGCCGCCAGAACGACCGTAGGATCGGCATTCCCCGCAACGACAAACAAATTATCGTCCGTCTGCGTCAGCAAATCAGGCCGCCGCGGCTGTACCAGCTTCATTCGGGCGATCTCTTCGCTTTCGGTGCTGCCGGGCTGCTGCGCCGTCACATTGCCTTTCTCGTCTACTTGAATATGATATCCGTTCGGAACGGCGATCGGTTGGTCTTCCGTATCTACAATAAGATAACCTTGGCTGGTCGTCAAGTATACGTTCTCTTCGTCGCCTTCCACCGGATTCAACTGCAAAGCGCCACCGCGCGTCCAGCCGGTGAGACCGTCCGCATTGACTTCAAACAAAGCGTCGCCTTCAATGGCCAAGTCGGTCGGATTGCCCGTATTGAGCATCGCGCCTTGGGACAAGTCCCACGACATCGTGTTCAGCCTGGCCCCCCAACCTGCCGTAAATCCGGAGGGCGTCATCCGTCCGGGCAGCTTCATTGCTTCCTCATGCTGCACTGCCGTGGTCAACACATCTTCGAACGTAGATTGCTTGCGCTTATATCCGTTCGTATCCATATTCGCGATATTATCGGCGATGATGTCCAATTTCTTCTGAATGCCGCCCATCGACACCATGGCGGAAATCATGGAATTGTTCATTAGCGAAGCCCCTTCCCACTTAGGTATATTCATGCCTTGCTTCAATCATTCTCTTACTGTACTCGTCCGACCTCGTTTACCGTTTTTTCCAAGCTTTTATCGTAAAATTGAATGACTTTCTGATTCGCCTCATAAGCGCGCGCCGCAGCCATCATATCGACCATCGCCTGAGAAGGATCGACATTGGAGCGTTCCAGATAGCCTTGACGAACCTCTACGTCGTCGGTATCGTTGACAGGCCGCGCAGCAGCCGCATCTTCTTCATTCGCGAAACGGAAATTCCCGTTTCCTTCCTTAATAAGCAGATTCGGATTCTCGATCCTCGTAATTAATAACTGTTCAATATCGAATACAAGCTCTCCCGTCGTTGCGTTAAACCATTCTCCGCGCCCGTTGACCGACAGTTCGCCAATGGCCCGATCGCCAATATCGATCGGCTGTCCATCCACGCCAAGCACCAGAGAGCCGTCGCCGGCTTGCAAATTGCCGTTCGCATTGACGGTAAATTTGCCGTCGCGAGTATAGCGGGTTTCCCCGTTGCCGTCTCGCACCGTGAAAAACGCCTGCGGCTTGAACACAACTTCGCCGTCCTGCGTGACGGCTTTGCCGGATGCGTCAAAGACCAAGTTCGGGTCCGCGCCCGTTAAATCCGCTACAAGCGCAAAATCCGACGCGCTCTGGGTCTGTCTCAAATCTCCTTGCATAAATAGCGGAATGCTTTCTTCCGAGAATACACCCATGTTCAACTGGCCGATCGACTTGGCGCCGGGATTGTCCGCGCCGACCAAAGCGATCAGCATCTCCGGGAACGCGCGCGCCGCCGCATTCACCTGCTTATAGCCGGGCGTATTAAGATTCGCGATATTGTTCGTTACCGTATCGTGCCTGCGTTGCTGCGTCATCATTCCCGACGCGGCCGAATATAAACCTCTGAGCATGTAAGGGAACCTCCTTAAAGTTTTGCGGAGCAAAACTGACTTCGTAAGCATCAACTTAAGCTTTGCGGAGCAAAGCTGACTTCGTAAGCATCAACTTAAGTTTTGCGGAGCAAAGCTGTCACTTATGAGTTTGCCGAAACCTCGCCTCAATGAACGAGACAAACTAATTAGCGGTAAAAACTGCCTTTATTTTGCTTATAGCTAGGCTTGTCCCGAATTTAGCGCCATTCTCTACCGTTAATTTTGGCAAATTGCCCATAGAACTATATTCACGCCTAAATTAACGGTACAAATTACATTTAATCTCATACTTTAAACGATAATAGGCGAATTAACGGTAGTTTATACCGCTATATGAACGTATCGTCCCGAACTAGCCTTATCCGTTCGCCTCAGACGATCGGGGAAACCAATGCCCGCCGCCGAATCAATCTTTACCTATAATATAGTTATCGGCAGCGCTACAGTTTTTTCTTAGCGACTTTGTCGAGGTTGTCCAACATAATGCCCGTGCCTTTCACAACGCAATGCATCGGATCGTCGGCGATCAAGACCGGGACCTTCAGCTCCTCGGCCATCAGTTCGTCCAATCCGTTCAGCATGGCGCCCCCGCCCGTCAAAATAACGCCGCGATCGATAATATCCGCCGACAGCTCCGGCGGCGTCCGTTCCAGCACCGATTTGGCGGCGGCGACGATCGACGATACGGGTTCCCATAACGCTTCCCGGATCTCGGTCGAATTAATCGTCACCGTGAGCGGCAGCCCGCTTACCATATCGCGGCCGCGTATATCCATCTCCTCTTCCCGTCCGTACGGATATACCGTCCCGATATTCACTTTAATATCTTCCGACGTGCGTTCGCCGATCAACAGCTTATATTTATTTTTTATGTATTTCATGATAGCGGAGTCGAACTTGTCGCCTGCGATTTTAATAGAAGAGGCGGTTACGACATCGCCCATGGAAAGCACGGCTACATCTGTCGTTCCGCCGCCGATATCGACGACCATATTTCCGCTGGGCTGGAATATGTCCATTCCAGCCCCAATGGCAGCAGCCTTCGGCTCCTCTTCCAAGAATACTTCCTTCGCTCCGCAACGTTCCGCCGCTTCGCGTATCGCTTTCTGCTCGACGGACGTAATGTTCGTCGGGGCGCAAATGAGAATGCGGGGATGACTGTACCATTTCCGACCGCCCACACGATCGATGAAATACTTCAACATCGCTTCCGTTATTTCGAAGTCCGCAATAACCCCGTCCCGCAAGGGACGAATTGCAATGATATTACCGGGCGTGCGGCCGACCATGCGGCGCGCTTCTTCCCCGACGGCGAGCACGCGTTTTGATTCGTTTTCGATCGCGACTACGGAAGGTTCGTCTAATACTACCCCCCTCCCTTTCACGTGGATCAGCACGTTCGCTGTGCCGAGGTCGATTCCGATATCCTTGCTTATCATGATTACATTGGCCTCCAAAGTAAAATATTAGTAAGTCATAAACTTCGACATTTACCGGGAAATTCCTGCACATTATTTACTATTTTCTAAACATATCATACTTTGGGCGGGTTACACAATGACTATTGCTTGCTCTCGCACTTCTCCATATTCTTCTTAAGATTTTCCAGCGGTGATGACTTCGCGTTTTTTGCCGCTCGACTTTTTATACTTAATTTTCGTTGCCTCTCCTCCCCGCAAATGTCGAATCGATTTGTGGTATTCGAGAATGTGCTTAACCTGATCCGCCAAATCCGGATTAATCTCCGGTAAACGCTCGGTTAAATCTTTGTGCACCGTGCTTTTCGATACTCCAAACTCTTTCGCAATGGTACGAACCGTATGTTTGGTTTCAACGATACAACGCCCAATTTTAATGGTTCGCTCTTTGATGTAATCGTGCACGCTCCCGCCTCCCTACTCGAGATAGTTTGGTACATTATATGAGGGGCGTGCCTATATATTCTTTGTTTCCAAGCCTGACAAGCTCAAATCTGTACAAATTTTTTCGGGACATGCCAAAAGGACAGAGGGGTTTCCCCCCTGCCCCGACGGCTGAAACGCTGCATTTTCCTATGTTTGTTCAAGAAATTCCCCGGGAATTTCCCGAAACCCGGATCCTGTCCGGAAAGACTGCTTATTTTTGAAGCAACGGTTCCGGATTGACCACTTTGCCGTTTTGATACACTTCGAAGTGAAGATGCGCGCCCAAGTCTTTTTCAAGCTCGTTGCGTCCCGCGGAAGCGATCGGATCGCCTTTTTTCACTTCATCGCCTTCTTTGACCGCCACGTCGTCGGCCAAGCTTTGGTATACCGTCTTCACATTGTTCGCGTGCGTAATTTCAACGACGTTGCCGAGAATCGGATGGTTCTGCACTTGCGTAACCGTTCCGTCCAGTGCGGCCGTTACTTGGAACGTCTTGCCGTCTTCGCGGCCCAAGTCGATCCCTACGTTCGGCGTGAACGTATCGTTGTACTGAACCATCGCCTCTTTATGTACTTCCGCCGAAGCGTCCGTATCATAGAATGGCATGACGACCTTGACTTCGTCCCGGTTTTTCACCGGCCAGCCTAACGGTTCCACATTTGCCGCCGTTTCGGTATGCTCCGGATCTGTCGCCGCTTCGTTCCCCGTCGTAACCGCGTCTACGTTTTCATTGATGGTATTCAAGCTGAGCTCAGGGTTGTCCTTCGTTCTAGCACCCTGGTAGACGAAAAATACGGTTACTAAGATTGCGATAGCTGCCATGTACACTGCAGGAAAGACCCATTTTTTCGACAACATCCTTTTCCATGAAGAAGGCTTTACAGCCGCCGCTCCCGAGATCGATTTAGAAGCGTCTTCGTGGACTTGCTTCGATTTGTTTTGTTCATTCATTTGCATATCACCTCAGTAACCATTGTTACCGCGGCGAACACTTTTATACCTGTTATCAAACTAATTTTTAAGATTGCTATTCCAATAGAGTATCCGCGCTTTCCTAAAGCCGCTTCCCGTGCGGGATGGAGCAACGCATCCGACCCTACTTGGAACCGTTCCGTAATATATTCGAAGCTTTCTCGAATTGAATTCCCGTATAATAATGTTGCAAAATTTGCTGCGCCGTTTTCCCTTCCTTCGCCATCCCGTTGGCCCCCCATTGGCTCATGCCGACGCCGTGGCCGTTGCCGTAAGTCGTAATCCGTATATTCGCGCCGTCGATAGACCAAGTGAAATGGGAGGATCTCAAACCTAGCTTTTCGCGAACCTCTCTCCCGCTGAACGATTGCCCTCCGATTTGGATTTGCTTGATGCGGCGCCCTTTCGTCCTTTCCAAGACGCGAATGGCCCCCTTTCCCCCGGCCTTATTTCCGAACGCCGGGACGGCCGCCGAATCGAGATTCAGCTTTTGCAAAAAATCGGAAACCGGCATCGTCACCGTTTCCTCGTAATTCGGAGCCAGCGACTTGTCCCACGGGCTGGAAACGCTGCGAAGATACGGAATCTTTTGCTGCCAGTAGTCTTCCGAATTTTCCGTATATCCGTTGCTGGTAGAGAAAAAGACCGCCTCGATCGGTTCGTTCCGGTATGTCATAATCGTATCGCCCGTTTCCGCCACCGCCCGGCCGATCCGGTCTTGTCCGGCGCTGTCGGCCGTTCCCCGCGCGGCCCCCTTCTGGGAAATGTACGCTTGATGCGCAACGGTGTCGGTAATATCCGCCCCCTCGACAGGGACGCCGCTCCTGTCGCCGGCGGCTAACCGGCGGACGATATAAGTGCGGGCCGCGATCGCTTGCGCCTTTAACGCTTCTAGCTCGAAATCGGCCGGCATCTCGGCCGCGACGACGCCGCGGACATAATCGTTCAATGCTACCGTTTCAATCGCATTCTCCTTCGTTACATAGACGCGCACTTCGATTTCCATCTCCGTCTCTCTACCAATTTCCGTCTTCTCCTTCGGCGCAGTCTGTGCCAGTTGCCCCGCCGAATGGTATTGCCGGACCGGAACGTCGTCGACCAATAGCAGCGGAATGCAGAGAGCCGTTCCTATTAATCCCGCGGCCCACATCGCGATCCACCCTCCCGGGGGGATTTTGCCGCAGGCGCGCCGGAACGCTCTTCCGCCGCCGCGAAAGTTGAATTCAATACGTCTCATTGTCATCCTCCGTGAGCTGTTTCTAGCGATTTGCCCGATCCATAGTTATATGAATTTCTCATTAAATAGATATGAGCTTTACAGACAAGCTAGAACTAAAATAAAAGACCGAAACGATAGCCGTTTCGATCTTCTTATTTGTGTATTATGCCCATGTAGGTTGTACTTTAAACAGTTTGACGTCTTGTTCCTTCGTTTTCTCGACTTCCGGTTCGAATACCGGTTCTTCCGCCGTAATTCGCCAAATGTCGGCGCCCAATTGCGAGAGCTTCTCCGCAATATTGACGTATCCGCGATCGATATGATGCGTGCCGGTAATTTCCGTCGTGCCTTCGGCAGCCAGCCCCGCGCAGATGAGCGCGGCTCCGGCCCGCAAATCGGTCGCGCATACTTTGGCGCCCACCAATTTCATGCCGCCGCTGACAACGGCGGTACGGCCTTCGACTTTAATTTGCCCGTTCAGATTAATGAATTCGTCCACATGCATGAAACGATTCTCGAATACCGTTTCCGTCACGACGCTCGTGCCTTCCGAAACCATCAATAAGGCCATCATTTGCGATTGCATATCGGTCGGGAATCCCGGATAAGGCAACGTCTTGACGTCTACCGATTTAAGCGGCCGATCCGCGCGCACGCGAATTCCGTTCTCGTCCGGTTCGATCGTCACGCCCATCTCCTGCATTTTCGAAATGACCGGGCCCAAATGATCGGCGATCGCCCCTTCAACATAGACGTCACCGCCGGTTATGGCAGCCGCGATCATATACGTTCCCGCCTCCACGCGATCCGGAATGACCGAATGCTTCGCGCCGCGGAGCTTGTCAACGCCTTCAATCCGAACGACGCCGGTTCCGGCTCCGCGCACTTTGGCGCCCATCGCATTCAAATAGTTGGCCAAATCGACGATTTCCGGCTCTTTCGCCGCATTTTCAATCGTCGTCGTTCCTTCTGCCAAGGTGGCGGCCATCATAATGTTTTCGGTTGCGCCGACGCTTGCTACATCCAAATAAATTTTCGCGCCTTTCAATCGCCCTTTGACTTTCGCTTCAATATATCCTTGTCCGAGGCCGATCTCCGCCCCCATCGCTTCAAACCCTTTCAGATGCTGATCGATCGGTCTTGTACCGATTGCGCAGCCGCCGGGCAGCGAAATTCGCGCATATCCTTCGCGGGCCAAGAGCGGGCCCATCACAAGAAAGGATGCGCGCATTTTTCGGACAAATTCATATGGCGCTTCGCAGGAGGATAAGCGTTCCGCATTGACGCGAATGATTTCGTTTTGATATGTAATATCGGCTCCGAGTGTTTCGAGCACTTTGCTAATCGTCATAACATCGTCGAGTGGAGGAGCGTCGCAAATTACGCTTTCTCCTACTTCCCCCAAGAGAGAGGCAGCGATAATCGGAAGCACGGAGTTTTTCGCTCCATTAACGCGTACGCTTCCGGATAACCGTTTGCCGCCGCGGACGATAAATTTGCTCATTCTGTTTCCCTCCGCGCGAGTTTTTTACCTTTACGTTTTCAAAATACAGCAGAATATGACATTTGTTGCGTTTCCTGTGTTTTACCCAAGATACATAATACCATCCCAGCATATAAGGTAACAAGCGTTATTTTCTCGATTTACCGTTGTATTAACCATTGTTAACACAAAAGTTCGATGTTATTCGACATTTTCGTTTCACTCGCGTCATTTCTCGTTTCATTGCGCGTTCAAAAAGTCGGCTTTTCCGCGCCAACCTCTCAAAACATCCAGCGAAGCTGCTGCGTCCATTGCCAATACTGCAAAATAAACTCGGCAACCCAGCGCCCGACAATGACGGCCAGAAATAAATAGAGCAGCTTCGCCTGCGGACTTTTCGGACGGCGGATCAACAAGTCCAATTTTAACGTCTGCAGCGCCCACCAAGCTAAAGCTATGCATGCAAGGGTAACGATAATCGAGACCAATCCGTTCAAGCCCATCGCCGCGGAAATTCCCCGGTCGTCCATGATGCGTTTTCGCCTCCTATCCTTTTGTTTACAGCGGATTTTACCTCATGCCGGCATGCCGCCTTATTGGGGCCGCTCCGGCAGAAGGCCTCCGCTTATTTCCGTATTAATATATCGTACAGCATCGATGTAAATTCCGCCCGGCTCGCCGCGCTGTCCGGTTTAAACGTTTCGTCTCCGTATCCGCGAATCAAGCCTCGCCCCTTCATCGCGGCCAGCATCGGCGCGGCCCAATAAGTACGGGAAACGTCTGTGTAAGGTTGCGCGGTAATCGAGCCCGGCTTAATTCCTAACGCATTTCCGATCATCACCGTCATCTCGGCGCGGGTGACGTAGCGGTTCGGCCGGAAGGACATGTCTGAGTACCCGGACACGATGCCGGATGCTGTCGCCCGCGCAATCGCGTCGTACGCCCAATGGTTCTTCGGCACGTCGGTGAATCGTTGCGGCCTGCTCTCCTTAAGTTGGAAAGCTTTCGACAACACCGCAACGGCTTCGGCTCGTGTAATGACTCGATCCGGCTCGAACCGCAGCTGCTCGTAACCGTTGATCCAATTTTTGGCGGTTAGCGCGGAGATCGCTTTTTCCGCCCAATGGCCTTCAATGTCGCGGTATCCGGAAACCAACGTTTCGGCTTTCGCTTTCAATTGATAATATTGCTGGTCGAACATGCTGTCTGCCGTCAATTTAACCAAGTACGTTCCCGGCCCAAACGTCCCCGACGCTCTTAGCGAGCTGTTCCCCGCTTTGTTGGCGTAAGAATTAATCAATTTCTGCCGCCGGTCGTAAACATTCATTTTGACGATTCGATTCGCCGAGATGCGGCTCACTTCCAACGTGACATAGCTGCGGGCATCGACTTGAAATTTAAACCAGTCGACATCGTCATCGCTTGAGAACACGCCCAAGTAATCGGTATCGAACGCCATCGTCACCGCTTGATAGCTTTTGTCGTTCGGTTCGTTCGGATCCGTAAATTTGGTAATATACTCAATCGACAGCTTGAATTCCGCCGCTACCGGCCTCGGCTTGGCCGAGATGGCGTTATAGACCGAGATATAGTACGTGCCGGGGGCAAGATTAGGCAAAGTGATATATTCCCCCTCTCCCTTATCTTCCCCATGCGCGTCGACGGTAATCGTATCCGTGTTCGGCCCTCGAAACGTCATGGCCGGGTCGACGCGAACCGAATCCGTTTCCAGCTCCAACCGGAGCGTTCCCCGCTTCGTCACCTCGAAGGCGAACCAGGAGACATGCCCTTCGCGGCTGAACGTGCCCACCACTTCCTGGCTGCGGGTCGGCAGCTTAAACGCACGCTGCTGCGTATCGTTCTTGCCGTACGCATCTTCATAAACGGCAAATTTCGACACTAACCTGTATTGGACTCCATGTGCCGCATCTCGGTTCTTGAGTCGCAATTGAATATAATTTTCCCCTTTCTTCAAAGGGATCGTGCCCTTTCTTTGATCGGAAAAATCGCTAAGGAGTCGTCCTTCCGCTTTATTTCCTTGGAAATAGGTAAGCTCGACCGGCTCATCTCCTTCCAGCATGCCGAATTGCAATTGCAACGTTCCGTCATATGGGGCGTCGACGCGAAACCAGTCCGTATCATTGCCGCCGCTTAACGCGGCGTAAAGCGCCGTGTCGATCGGAAAGGGCGCAGCCTTGTCCCTGCTGCCGTTATCGCCGTAAATGTCGCTTTTTGGCGTCGACGTCAGCGCGCGGTCCGCCCGAAGCAACCCGTATCCCGTGCGGGGATCCCAGCCCTTCTCCCCGATATCTTGGGCCGTTTGCCTTATCAAGTTGCGAATTTGATATGGCTCGTAATCGGGATATTTCGCCCATATGAGCGCGGCGACGGCTGCAACCTGCGGGGCCGCCATCGACGTTCCCTCTTGAGCCGTATACGCGCCGTCCAGCGCCGTCGTATATACTCTCCATGGGGCGACGACGTCCATTTCCGGTCCGTAATTCGAGCGGGGCTCCGCTTTGTTCCCGTCACTGCCGCCAACGGCGAGAACGAACGGGTACGCCGCGGGATATTTGATCGCCACTTTATCCCCTAGAACGTTGGCATCGTTTCCGGTTGCCGCAACGAGCAGCACCCCTTTCTGCTCCGCATAGTTGACGATCTCCTCCAAATAATGCGAATAGCGGTACAATCCTACGGACAATATGACAATTTTCGCCCCATGATCGACCGCATATTTAATTCCTTCCCCCAGCTTGTCCTCGTCTCCCGCTCCTTGCCGGTCGAGCGCCTTAATGGGCATCATCCGGGCGGACCATAAAATGCCCGTCGTTCCTTTCTCGTTATTGCCGACAGCGGCGACGACCCCCGCCACATTCGTTCCGTGCCCGTTATCGTCTTGCGGAGGACGGCTTTCGTTAAGCAGATTGATTCCTTCGACCAGATTGTCCTTCAAATCGGGGTGATCCAAATCTACGCCCGTATCTACCAGCGCGATCGTCACATCGGTATTGTCATGATAGAAATCCCAAGCGGTTCCCGCCCGGATTTCCCGCAAATACTCTTGGCTGTTGAAATAAGGATCGCTCGGAAGCGCGGAGATGCGAACTTTCTGGTTTTTCTGCACATATTCGACATGCGCCGATCGTTCGGCCTGCTCCAGCCACTCCTTCTCGTCCGTCCCTTCGTTCGGTTTCGCCACAATCACGTTCATTTCGTCATGGGTGCGGACGATGTCGGTCGACTTCAATAACTGAGCATCGGGCCCTTTATCGTTCCATTTCAGAATCCATGAGTCCGAATCAATTTCATCTTCATCCATGCTCGGATCCGCGTCCGGATTGGCGTCCGGCTCGGCGTGGATTCGTTCTTCGTTATAAGGCTTGGATTCCCCGCCTCCCATTGCGTTCGAAACCGGTTCGAAGCAGAGAGTAACGAGCAGCATAAGCGCCAGTCCGATGATTGCCAGTTGCCTTACCATTGTTTTCATTACGTTCTCCATCTAACTCCGTGAAGATATACGGTATTTTTCACTCAGCCTTAACTATTTCGATATCGGCTCGAGCAATCCCTCTAAAAAGCGCAATATTTTGCACGGTTAAATTTTCGTAACCAGTACTGTATAATAGTGGAAAAAGGGAGGGGCGATACGGATGAGAAAGCCTGTTGTTGATTTGACGCTTTTATGTCTTGTTGTTTCGTTGCTCATTTCATGCGCGAACAAAACGGACGACGCGATTCGATTAGCGACCGAATATAAGCGAGCCCAATTTGACGTAAGCCATTACGATTACGCCGGCAACGCGACGCCCGAAGTCGTCGGCCAAGCCAGGGAAGTGATGGCGCCGTTCCTAACGGATAAGTATTTGGATTACCAGACCAGAAACCGCACATTAATATTGCCCGTACAGCTATCTAACAAGTTGAAGGCAGCGCCGGCTTTGGACGATTTGACATTTTCCGTATTTTCTAAAGAGGAGGGAAGGGTTGAGCTTGACTATGGCGTGAACGTAACATTTCAAAATGAGAACGTTGGCGATGCAAAAGCTTTGAAGATGGAAGGCAGAATTACGCTTGTGAAGGAAGGAGGAGCTTGGAAAGTCGACTACGATAATTTCAATGCTGCCGATTGGTTTGGTGCGTTGTTGGAATGAGTGCAGGAGAGGCTCGGGGTATTGAACTCCCTGCACCCCCCTTTTTTTTCGCCTTCTGTCGAAATCCCCGTCGCTCAGAACTTAATACGGCTGCTAAAAATCGCCGGTAATCGCCGCCATACGGGCCCTCGCGCGTTTCGATCAGCCCAGCGTGTAGGCACGACGTGAGGAAGTTGCGGAAAAGCCGGGTCCAGTGCACATCGTTCATTGATTGCCGAATCGTTTCGGCGTTTATCGCCTCTTCCTCAGCCCCCATTGGAAAATATCCAATCCAATTCGCCGATTTATGGCTGGACACGCGCCTCTATTGGAAAACATGCAACGGATTCTCACCTTTTACCGTCTTTCGGGCACATTCATGAAGATTTCATTGGACGAAATCCAATGAAGAATAGCAATATGGCCTTAAAAAGAAAAATCCATTGGACAAAATCCAATGGACATCAGACGAAGGTCGAACGTGCAAAAAAAGCACATGGCACTGCCCCGGTATTCGAAAAATATCGGCGTAGTAGATAACTGTTCAAGCACCATCAAGCGCACTCATGCACGAAAAGTCGGAATCTGCTTTGCACTGAGAAAACGGGTTAACGGCATGCGTGCGTGCACCTCCGTACGCGCATTTGAACCAGCAGTTTCCCTTCTGAACGAGAGGGATATCGACAGAAGGCGCGGGAAAACCATACCCGTGCAAGCAACCCCGCGAAAATACAAATCCCGTACAACCAAACGGCCGTACGGGATTTTCAAAGCTTTGCCTTACTGAATGAACAAATCAAACGAAACGGAGAAGAAATGATTGATAAATTGGAACACGAAATTCGGGAAAATACCGATCGCGACCGTGGCGACCGCACATACCCAAATCGTAATTCCGAGCGGGGCGGTCAATTTGATTTCTCTTTCTTCGCCGTCCGAACGCATATACATTTGACGAATGATGCCGAAATAGTAATACAACGAGATAACCGCGGTAACGATCATGATCGTTGCAATCCAGTACGCATGCATTTGCACCGCGCCGAGCACGATGAACACCTTCCCGATAAATCCGCCGGTAAGCGGAATGCCCGCAAACGACAGCAGCAATATCGTCATCGCAACGGCCGTATAAGGCGCGCGATAATACAATCCGGCGAAGCCTTTCACATCGTTGTGCCCGGCTGCCCGGCTTACCGCCATGACGACGGCGAAAGCTCCGATATTCATCAATAAGTAGGCGAACAGGTAAAATATCAATTCCGAGAAATTCGACGCGTGAATACTGATCATCGACACGCCGATCGGTACAAGCATATACCCGGCATTGGCCACGCCGGACAAGGCAAGCAGCCGCTTGACGTTCCGCTGCCGCAGTGCCGCGGCGTTCCCGACGATCATCGCGATCGCGGCCACAATCAGTACGGCAAGGAACGCATCCTCCCCGAAATTGTTCTGCGGTCCGCCCAACAGTTGAAAGTACACGTTGTACATGATGCGGAACAAGATCGCAAAACCCGCCGCTTTGGACACGACGGCGAGGAATGCGGTAACCGGCGTCGGCGCGCCTTCGTACACGTCGGGAGCCCATACATGAAACGGCGCGACCGCGATTTTGAAGCCGAAACCGGCAAGCATCAGGAAAAAGCTGACGTACAGCAATATTTCGAAGTTTGCCGCATTGCCGGCGAGAACCGCTCCGATTTCCCCTACGTTCGTCATACCGGTCATGCCGTACAAGAACGACATGCCGTATAGAATGAAGGCGGAAGATATGCTTCCCAGCACCAAATATTTAAACGCACTCTCGTTCGATTTCAAATCGTTTTTCTTTAATCCGGCCAACACGTACGAAGTAATGCTCAGCAGCTCCAGCCCGACATACATCGTGATCAGCTCGCCCGAGGAAGCCATGATCATCGCGCCGAGCACAGCCGGAAGCAGTAAATAATAGTACTCGCCTTTATGCTGAATTTCGTCTTCCCGGATGGAACCGAGGCTCATAAAGACGATCAGTCCCGTTCCGCTCAAGAACAAAATTTTCATAAGATTGGCGAAATCGTCGATCCGATAGCTTTGTCCGAGCAGTTGAACGACCTGCGCCGCATGCGGCGCGTCCGCGACTGCGCTCATGCCGGTCATTTTCCATATGACGAAAAAGAGCGATACGGCGATAGCCGCAAGCGAAAGAACCCCCGTAAAATTGCGGTTTACTTTGTTCGGCAGAAGCAGATCCAACACAGAAATCAAAATTGCGGCAATGACCAATGTTAACTCCGGCGCCAAGGTTGCAAGATCGGCCCATTGCAGCGGTTGTATCGTTTCTAACGGACTCATGGGCTACCCTCCTACCTTGAGAATGGATTGTAAAAATTGATCAAAGCTATGCTGCAGCGGTTCGACGACGGTAGCGGGATATACGCCGAGCAAAATAATGAAAGCGACGAGCGCGACCATCGGGATCGCCTCGACCAGTCTCGCATCTTTGATGCCGGTGTACCGTTCGCTCATCGGACCGTAAGTAATGGCGAGCACCCCGCGCAATACATAGACCGCTCCGAGAATAATGCCGAGCGCTCCTACGGCCGTAATGATCTTCATCGAGCCGAACAAGCCGAGGAACGACAGAAACTCGCCGATAAATCCGGATAAGCCGGGCAAGCCGAGCGAGGCTAACCCCGCGATTAGCAGTATCCCGCTCATGAACGGAACGCTCTTCGCCAAGCCGCCAAGCTCGTCGATTCGCGTCGTTTCCGTTCGCTCGTACAAGCTGCCGACGATCAGGAAGAACAGCGCCGAGATGAAACCGTGCGATACCATTTGGAACAATGCGCCTTGCAATCCGGCCTCATTCAAAGACGCGATGCCGAGCAGCACGATCCCCATATGGCTGATGCTGGAATAAGCCAGCACAAGCTTGAATTCTTTTTGCACGAATGCGAGCACCGCGCCGTACAAAATATTGATTACGCCGAGAATCGCCAGAGCCACCGCCCATGAATGGACATGCTGCGGGAACAGGAATACCGCGAAGCGTATCAATCCGTATGCCCCCATCTTCAGCAAAATGCCGGAGTGAATCATGACGATCGAAGGAGGCGCTTCGTTATGAACGCGCAGCATCCAAGTGTGAAACGGGAAGATCGGCAGCTTGATGCCGAATGCCACGAGCAGCAGGATGAACAACGTCAAGCTCATGCCTTCCGACATGTAGAACGGATTGCCCGGGGCCAACTCCGGAGCGATGTTCATCATCGCTTGATCGTCCTGCATATTTGCCGTCAATGTCGTCAAATCGCCGCTGAATATATAGTTCACCTGGCCGGGGACCGTTTGATCGTCCATGCGGAATCCGGCGGTCGCCACCAGCAGGATGAAGGCAATGAGCATGACCGCGGATCCGAAGCCATTGTACAATAAAAACTTGTTGGCCGCTTTTTCCCGCTTCAAGTACCCCCATATTCCGATCAGGAAGAAGGTTGTTACCAATGTCGCTTCGAAGAAGAAGAAAAATAAGAACAAGTCCCGTGCCATAAAGACGCCGAACATACCGATCTCAAGCAACAGGAACAAGATAAAATACGTTTTCCAGCGCTTTTTGATATGATAGGATGCCAATGCCGCCGCAACTGCGACGATCGCCGTCAATACGACGAGCAACAGCGAAATGCCGTCGATGGACATATGATAGTTCAGTTGGAACGAGCTGGCGGCTCCTCGCAAAAATTCGCCGTTCAATGGGATATTGATCCAAGTGACGTTTTCTTCAAACGCTTTTCCATTGATCGAATTAAAGGAAACGTACAACCATACGCTTAGGATCAGCGGGATGATTGTCGCCGCTACGCCAACCATTTTGATGCCGCGGCTATTTTCCTTAGGCATAAACATAATGACGAGAATTCCGATCAGCGGGGAGAAAGCGATCAGTGACAAAATAGGGATGTTCTCCAGCATCTACCACAACCTCCTTCCCGCAATGGCCACGATAAGAATGACGCATCCGATCAACGCAACCGCGCCGTACGTTTGCAATTGTCCGTTTTGCAGCCTTACCGACGCACGGCCGACGAATACCGTGGCGCCCGACACGAGACGCACGATGCCGTCGACAATCCGGTTGTCGAACCAATCGGCCGCTTTGCCGATCGCTTTCAGCGGTACGACAAAGATCGCATGCTGCAGTTCGTCGATATAATATTTACGCTCCAGCAATGTCGTCAGCCAAGGAACGCGGGACGAAACCGCATCGCCCGGAATCGAGCGTTTGCCGTACATCAGCCAGCCGAGTCCGATACCGATCAATCCGATCAGCGTCGAGACGATCATGACCATCGCGTTGGCATGCTCCTCCGCCTCGCCGCCCGTTAACCACGACCCGAACCAACCGTTGAACGGCGTATAGACAAATCCGGCGACCACGGCCAGCACGGCAAGGATAACAAGAGGCATCGTCATCGATCCCGGCGATTCTTGCGCTCCCTTCGTTTCGGCGGACGTTCCGGCGAAGACGAGGAAGAACAGCCTTGCCATATAGAATGCGGTAAAGAACGCGGCTACAATGCCTACGATAAACAAGCCTTTATTGCTGTCCCATGCTGCGGTCAGAATCGCGTCCTTGGACCAGAACCCGGAGAACGGCGGAATGCCGGACAAGGCTAACGCCCCGATGCCGAACGTCCAAGCCGTTATTTTCATTTTCGAACCGAGTCCGCCCATCTTATGAATGTTTTGCGTATGTACGGCATGGATGACGCTGCCCGCTCCCAAGAACAGTAACGCCTTGAAGAAAGCGTGCGTGAACAGATGGAATATGCCGGCCGTCACCGAGCCAAGACCGAGCGCAAGCATCATGTAGCCGAGCTGACTGACGGTGGAGTACGCCAGGATGCGCTTGATGTCGTTCTGGGCAATCCCGATCGTTGCCGCGAATATGGCCGTAAACCCGCCGACATAAGCGACGACTTCCATCGCTGCCGCCGATTGGTGAAAGATGTCGAAAGTGCGCGCCACCAGAAACACGCCCGCAGCTACCATCGTAGCCGCGTGAATCAAGGCGCTGATCGGCGTCGGCCCTTCCATCGCATCGGGCAGCCATGTATGCAGCGGGAATTGTCCCGACTTGCCGACGGCCCCGACGAAGATCAGAATCGCAATCAAAGTCGTAATTCCGCCTGTAATTCCGGCCGCAAGCATCGTCTCCTGATTGCCGAACACGTTCTGGATGGAAGAGAAGTCGAGTTCATGCCCGGGCATATACCAGAAGAGGAGCAGGATGGCGATGAACAACGCGACATCCCCGATCCGGGTGACGATAAACGCCTTCTTCGCCGCCGCTTTCGCAGCCGGTTTGTGAAACCAGAATCCGACCAGCAAAAACGAGCAAACGCCGACCAATTCCCAAAAAATATAAAGCTGCAGCATATTTTCGGAAATGACGAGGCCGAGCATCGAGAACGTAAACAACGCCACATAAGAGTAAAACACCGTGATTCGCTCGTCGTCTTTCATATAACCTCTGGAATAAATGTTAACGAGCAGACTGACGAGCGTGACGACAAGCAGCATGATCGCATTCAGATTGGTAACTTCAAAGCCGAGCGTGAGACGAACGTCGCCGAAACGAATCCAGTCGACGCTTTGGCTGTAATCCGAAGCGTTGCCGCCCAAGCGTTCCACAAAAACGAGAATGGCCATTCCAAATGACGCGAGTGTGCATAAAATTCCGATCCAAGAGCCGACTTCTTTCATCTGGCGGCCAAGTGCCGTCAAAATCAAGAACGCGAGCAGCGGGAACAGCGGAATGACCCAGACGTATTGCGAATAGATTGATTCCATTGCTAATCCTCCCTACCGCTTCATTTCATCGAATTCATCGACGTTTGCCGTACCTTTGTTGCGGTACAACGCGATTAAGATCGCGATGCCGATTGCCGCCTCCGCCGCGGCGATCGATATGTTAAAGAGCGAAAAGATCTGCCCCTTCAAACCGGGCACCATCCCGTACTTGGAGAAGGCGATCAGATTCAAGTTGACCGCGTTCAGCATCAACTCAATGGACAAGAGGACGATCACCGCGTTTCTTTTGGTCAAAGCGCCATACAGTCCGAGACAGAACAATATGGCGGCAAGCGTTAAATACGAAGCAAGCATGCCCATCTCAATCCGCCTCCTTCTTCGCGAGGACGATCGCGCCGATAAAGGCGACCGTAAGCAATACCGACAGCAGTTCGAACGGAATGACATGTTCGGTAAAAATCAGTTTGCCGATCTCAAGCGTATTCTCCTTCGGCGCATCCCAGTTCGCCGCGGGGAATTCGGCCATGCGGATCGCATAGAACAAAATTCCGAACAACGCCAGGCAGCCGACCGCCACTAACGCTTCATGCCACGGCCTTGTCATTTCTTCGTCCGTTTTGTCGTGGCGCGTCATCATAATCCCGAATATCATTAGAATCGAAATCGCCCCGGCATAGATCAATACTTGCACGAACGCGACAAATTCGGCGTTCAGCAGCACATACATGCCTGCGAGGCAAATGAACGTGAATGCAAGCGAAACGACCATATGGACGACTTTGTTGAAGCTGATCATGAGCACCGCGCCCGAAATGATGCATACCGCCAAAATAAAAAACGCAATATATTCGCCGGTTAATTCGAGGTTGAAACTAAACATCTTTTTTAGCCCCTCCTCTATTGACCGCCGACAGATTATTTTCTTTGCGAATGTTTTCCGTATTTTCGTTCAGCCATTTGATATCTTTGAACAACTCGTCGCGGCTGTATGTCGAAAGCTCGAAATTGTTCGTCATGACGATGGCCTCGGTCGGGCATACTTCCGTACATAAATCGCATAAAATGCAAATTTCAAAATTAATATCGAACGTATCGAGCACCTTTGCTTTTTTCTCCGGATCGGGGTTCGGCTTACCGGTCAAAGTAATGCACTCCGTCGGACAAATGCGCGCGCATTGGTTGCACACAATACATTTTTCGGTATCGAGATACTGTATTCCGCGAAAACGATCAGGCATGACAAGCGGCTCGTCAGGATATTTATAGGTGGCTTTCTTGGTGCCAAGCGCTTTGAGCGTGACGCCAAGCCCTTTGATTAACCCCTTCACAGTCCTCACCCCTATCTATTTAATAAATAATTCCATATAAACGGCCGTGACGAATACGTTTAGCAAGGCGAGCGGGAGCAGCACCTTCCAGCCGAGCCCCATCAATTGATCGACACGAATCCGCGGCATCGTCGCACGCAGCCAGAACAGGAAAAAGACGCAGAACGAAAATTTGACGATAAACCAAATCAAGCCCGGGATAAAATCCAGGAACGGAAACGGCGGATGCCAGCCTCCCAGGAACAAGATTGTCGTAAGCGAAGCGATGGCGAAAATATATACGTACTCTGCCAGCATGAAGAACGCAAACCGGAATCCGCTGTACTCGACGTGATACCCGGCAACCAGTTCGGATTCCGCCTCCGGCAGGTCGAACGGCGAACGGTTCAACTCGGATACGGCCGCAATAATGAAGACGACGAATCCGATAATTTGGGGAAGGAAGTTCCACTCCCAGAAATAGTTGCCTTGGCTGCTTACGATCGTGCGCAAATTCAGGCTGCCGCTAAGCATAATGACGCCGACAACGGATATGATGAGCGGGATTTCATAGCTGATCATTTGCGCCGCCGAGCGCATGCCGCCGAGCAGCGAATATTTGTTGTTCGACGCCCAGCCGCCGATGATGATCGCCAGCGTGGAAATGCCCGTCAATGCGCCGTAGTATAAGATTCCAACGTTCAGATCGGCAAAATAAAGCTGTTCCGTATACGGTATCGTGGCCAATACCGCGAACGCGGGAACGTAGGCCAGCGCGGGTGCGAGAATGAACAGCGCGCGATCCGCTTTTTTCGGAATCGTATCTTCTTTAATCAGCAGTTTAAAAATATCCGCCACCGTTTGCAATAACCCGAGCGGCCCGACATGCGTCGGACCGTGACGAAATTGCATCCAACCGATGACTTTCCGTTCGAAATAAATCGCATAGGTGACAAATCCGAGCACAATGATCAAAAAAACGACGGCCCAAGCGAAAGCGATCGCAAAGTTGGTCCAGGTTAACGTTTCTTGCAGCCAATTGCCCATTAGCAGTCTACCTCCCCTACGACAATGTCGACCCCGCCCAAAATGGTGATCAGGTTCGTCATCGTCTCTCCGACGAGCAGTTTCGGTAATATTTGCAGGTTAACGAACGATGGCCTTCTAAATTTCAAGCGGTAAGGCTCCGCTTTGCCTCTCGAAACGATATAGCAGCCGATCTCGCCCCGCGGCGATTCGATGCGCGCGTAGACTTCCCCGGCCGGCGGCCTGACGGCCCGCGGCACCCTGCCCATAATGTCCCCGCCGCTCGGGAACTGTTCGACAGCTTGCTCGAGAATCCGCAAACTTTGGCGCATCTCTTCGATCCGGAGTAAATACCGGTCGTAGCAATCTCCGTTGAAGCTTATCGGCACGTCGAAATCGAATCTGTCGTACAGGCTGTACGGCTCATCTTTGCGCAAATCCCATTTGACGCCGGTGCAGCGGAGATTCGCTCCGCTCAATCCGTAGTTGATCGCCGTCTCGGCGTCGTACTTGCCGACGCCTTTAATTCGCGCGAGGAAAATTTCGTTTCCGCTTACCAAATTGTCGTATTCTTTGATTCTGCCGCGCATGTATGGAATAAAATCGCGCACTTTGTCGATCCATCCCGGCGGCGCGTCCCATTTCACTCCGCCTACCCGCATATAGTTATAAGTCAGGCGGGCTCCGCAGATTTCGTTGAATAAATCGATAATGATTTCGCGGTCGCGGAAAGCATACAGGAAGGGGCTGAGCGCCCCGATATCAAGCAAGTATGTGCCCCACCAGACGAGATGGCTGGCCACCCGCTGCAATTCCATAACAATCAAACGCAAAAATTCCGCTCTTTCCGGCACTTCGATCTGCATCATTTTCTCAACCGCGTGCACCAGCACATAGTTGTTCGTCATGGCAGACACGTAGTCCATCCGGTCCGTATACGGAATAATTTGCGTATAGTTTAAATTTTCGGCCAGCTTCTCCGTCCCGCGATGCAAATATCCCATGACCGGAGTCGCTTCCGTAATCACTTCACCGTCCAACTTCACAATGATCCGAAAAACGCCATGTGTACTTGGATGTTGAGGTCCTACATTTAACAGCAATTCTTCCGTCCGAATCACTTGTGATTACACCTCCGAATCTAGTGGTACATAGTCTTTGCGCAGCGGATGGCCGACCCAGTCGTCCGGCATCATAATACGGCGCAAATCGGGATGGCCCGGGAATGCGATGCCTAGCAAATCGTATATTTCTCGTTCGTTCCAATTTGCCGTTTGCCAAAGTCCGGTGACGGAATCGACAGACGGCTGATCGCGGTCCGTTTTGACCTTGACGCAGTATTCGTGCTTTGTCGTGAGGTTGACCATATGATAGACGACTTCCATATGCGTCTCATGGTCCGCTCCCGCAACGTTGCGCAAGTAGTTGCACCCGAATTCGGGATGGCGCAGCAGCTTCTCCGCGCATTTGAGCCAATGCTCGTTTTTGATGGTCAGCGTCGGCAGATGGTTGTTGTTTTCATTGATCGAGCTTTCCTCGACCGCATCCTCCGCCACCTCGGATTGCAAAATTTGCACCGCCCGGTCAAGTCTCGGCTGGTTCGGCGAAGGCTCCTTCGGCGCTTCCGGCTGCGCCGTCTTCTCGGCTTTGCCCGCTTCCCCTTCTTTCGCCGCTTTCGGCCCGTCGGCCGCCCGCGCGGCTCGCGCTTCGGCTGCCGCTTTGCGTCGCGCTTCCCGCTCTTCCTCCGTCAGCGGCTTCCGCTCCGGCTTCGCTGCCGCGGGCTCAGCGGCTTCCGCCTTCTCCACCGGCTGCGGCGGCGCCGCTTCCTTCGCTGCCTCTGCGCTTGCCTGTTGCGGCTCGGCCGGTTCTTTCGCCCCGGCGCCCGCTTCCCGTTGCGCCGTCTCTATATTCGCCTCGCCATTGGCGGACGGTTCAACCGATTGATCGGACTGCTCTTTCTTTTCCTCGCTCATCGATTCGTCACCCGCTTTCCGGTTTTCGCCTCGTAACGGATCTTCTCCTGCAGCTTGTTAATTCCGTAGATTAGCGCCGCCGGATTCGGCGGGCAGCCCGGAATATATACGTCGACCGGCACGACCTGGTCGACCCCTTTCATGACGGCGTACGATTTCACGTACGGTCCGCCCGCTGTCGCGCACGAGCCCATCGCGATGACCCATTTCGGCTCGGGCATCTGATCGTACAATCTGCGCAGCAACGGCCCCATCTTCTTCGTTACCGTTCCCGCCACAATCATGACGTCCGATTGGCGCGGCGAGGTGCGGAACATAACGCCGAACCGGTCCAGGTCGTAATGCGACGCCCCCGTACCCATCATTTCGATCGCGCAGCATGCCAAGCCGAACGTAAGCGGCCACAAGGAATTGCTGCGGGCCCAAGCCTTTAATTGCTCCAATGTCCCCATAAAGACGTTGCGTTCCAGCTCTTTGCGTTCTTCAGGGCTAATCGATTCTAGATTGAGTTCCATTTGAGCACCTTCTTCTTCCACGCATATAATAATCCGATAAGCAACAACCCTACGAATATTAACATTTCCACCAATACGAACAATCCCAGCTGATTATACGCTACCGCCCAAGGGTATAAGAAAACCGTTTCAACATCGAAAATAACAAACATCAAAGCGAATAAATAATATCGGACGTTAAACCGAATTTGCCCGGCCCCGACCGGTTCGTTACCGCTTTCATAAGTTGTCCGTTTCATCTCCGTCGGTTTGCTTGGTCTCAGCAGGCGTCCCACCGACAAAGCTACGACAGGCAGCAAAATGCCGAGTGAGATGAAGATCGCGACGATGATGTAATTGTTCCAGTACTCCATACCCCAAATCGCCTCCGTTCGTTGATATAAGTCTTTCTAATAACAAATAACATAAACTGTAATAAACCCGTAACAATTATAACAAAACCTACCATTGGAGTCTATGCAATTCCTGGATTCTTCTTCAACTGTCACTTATTGTGAAGGGCTCATATAAATTTACGTTATTTCCTCCTCGAACATGTAAATGAGAAATGACTATTTAGTGAATTACTGCTATAATTTTAGACTGATCCTAATTATGCAAAGGAAGGTTACGAATGGCGACGATCAAGGATGTAGCGGAAAAAGCGCAAGTCTCCGTCACAACGGTATCCCGCGTTCTCAACAATCGGGGTTACATCAGTCAGGCAACCAGGGAGAAAGTGTTCCGCATCATGAAAGAAATGAATTACCAGCCGAATGAAATCGCAAGATCGCTCATGCGGAAGAGATCGATGATGCTTGGCATGATTATACCGACCATAGCGCATCCCTTCTTCGGAGAGCTTGCCTATCATATCGAAAATTACGCTTCGTCTCTAGGCTATAAGATGCTTATATGCAACTCCAGAATGAATCAGCGCAAGGAAAAAGAGTATATCGACATGCTCAAAAGCAACCGGGTCGACGGCATTATTATGGGGAGCCATACGCTGGATGTCAGCGAATACATTCAGCTTCAGCAGCCTATCGTCACATTAGACAGGCGCATTGCGGACATTCCTTACGTTTCGTCGGACAATTATCGCGGCGGCGTGCTGGCGGCCGAATTGCTAATCCGAAAAGGGTGCAGGAAAATCGCCCATATCTGCGGAAATCTCTCGCTCGATTTGCTCGGCAACCTCCGCTCGGAATCGTTTCTAGACCTGTTGCAAAAAAACGATATCGAAACCGTTGTCATCGAATTGGGAACCGATGTATTCGAGAGCGAGGATTACGAGAACATGATCACCCGATTGTTCGAGGATCATCCGGATCTCGACGGTTTGTTCGCGAGCAGCGACATGATCGCCGCCAATGTCATCAAAGTATGCGCTTCGCTAGGCATCGCCGTCCCCGAAAGCTTGAAATTGATCGGTTACGACAATATCCAGTTCTCGGCTTTGACCAATCCCGCATTAACGACAATAAGCCAGCCTTTGGAGGAGATGGGGATTTTGGCCGTCGATCTCATCGACAAACTCGTATCCGGAGAGCAGGTTCGGATGGAGCATATTCTCCCCGTAACGCTAATTGAACGCAGTTCAACCTAGTTGAAAAAGCCTATTCATGTTAATACGGCTTTTTTTATCGCACTGTATGTCAAACGATTGACATACAAAATAATCGGCATGTATAATGGGTCATGCAATCGCTTCAATTGGATACAATGATTCATTTGCAGGCGGCATTTCCGATCCGGTTCGAAACGATTGGCTACGATTCATTTTTAAGGGGAGGAAAAAGAAAAATGAAAAAGACTGGTCTTGCATCTTTACTCATCCTGTTTCTTGCGTTTTCTATGGTCTTGACGGCATGCGGCGGCGGAAAAAACGGCGGCGGTTCGAATCCAGCGGGCAGCGAGACGGCAACAAATGGCGCCGACTCCGCCAAGCAGGTAAAAATCACATTTTTAAATTCAAAAGCGGAAATCCAGAAACAAATGGAAGAAGCGGCGAAAGCTTTTACCGAAGCGAATCCGAATATTTCGTTGGAAGTGATCACTACGCCGGAAAGCCAATCCCCGGTCGAAAGAGCTTCGTCGCTTTACGCAGCGGGGACGCCGGCGACGCTCGCCATGCTTGATGCCGGCGACATCAGCAAATTTCAAGATAAAGCCGCGGATCTCTCGGGCGAGAAATGGGTAAGCGAACTGTCGCAGCCTAACGAGATCGACGGGAAAACGCTGGCGTTCCCGTTCGCCGTGGAAGGATACGGATTGATCTACAATCAAGCCGTTCTCGACAAGGCGGTTGGCGGAACCTTCGATCCAGCCTCGATTCAAACCGTTTCCGATTTGGAACAGTTGTTTGGCAAAATCGAAGCTTCCGGCACCGCGCCATTGATCATCGGCAGCATGGATTGGTCCTTGGGCAACCATTACTTGGCAATCGCTTATGCCACCCAGCCGGACGGCGATGTGAACAAATTCCTTGACAGCTTGAAAGCCGGCAACGAGAACTTGGCGGAGAACGCTTCGTTCATAGGCTTGTTGGATACGTTCGACGTCATGAAGAAATTTAACAAAGGCAAAAACGACCCGCTCGCCGTCGTGTTGGAGCAAACCGCGGCCGCGGTGGCCAAAGGCGAGGCCGGCATTACGTTTAACGGCAACTGGCTCATTACCGAAATTCAGAAATCGAACCCTGACGGACAGTTCGGATTCATACCGGTGCCTGTCAGCGACAATTCCGGCGATAAAGCGAATTCTTCGATCGCGATCGGCGCGACGAAGCAAGTGATTATCGATAAAGCCCAAAGTACGGAAGAGCAGCAGGCCGCCGCCAAGCAATTTCTCGATTGGCTCGTTTACGATCCGGTCGGCCAAGATTTTTTGGTGAATAAGGCGAACGTCGTTCCGGCATTCAAGAACATCGACCTTGAACCGGACAACTCGTTGGCGAAAGCGATTAAAGCCTATAATAACGCCGGCAAGTCCATTCCGTTTGCAGGCAACTACGTACCCGGCGACCACTGGAAAGTATTGGGCGCCTCCATGCAGAAGTATCTGGTCGACAAAGTGGACCGCGCCGGACTGGCTGCCGAAATTCACGATTACTGGAAAAACGTAAAGTAAGTCTAGCAATTTGGACGTCGATGAACGAGACTTCAAGGCCTTGTTCATCGGCCTCCAGCCTTAACAAACTATGAGAAGCGGAGTAGATCCATATGATCGCAGACAAAAATCGAGCCAAGCGCCTTTACCATCGGCTTTTTTTCACGGGACCGACCATGTTGGCGTTTTTCGCCGTCATTATCGTCCCTTTTCTTTACGGAATCTATATGACCTTTTTTCAATGGGACGGCATCTCATCCAGTATGCCTTTTGTAGGCTTCTCCAACTATGCTGGCGTATGGCATGACGATAAATTTTGGACTTCGATTTGGCTGACCGTCAAGTATGTGCTGGCAACGGTTCTGCTAATTAACGCGATCGCCTTCTTGCTGGCTTTATTGGTAACGTCAGGCATCCGGGGACAAAATTTTTTCCGTACGGCATTTTTTACGCCGAATCTGATCGGGGGTTTGGTGCTCGGTTTCATTTGGCAATTCGTGTTTAACCATTTCCTCGTGCTTCTCGGCCAGAAGTATGGCCTTCCTCTATTCGATAAATCGTGGCTCGGCGACGAACATAAAGCGTTTTGGGCGCTCGTCATCGTCACCGTATGGCAATACGCGGGATATATGATGGTCATTTTCATTGCCGGTTTAATGAGCGTGCCCAAAGATGTGATCGAGGCGGCCACGATTGACGGCGCAGGCGCGTGGAAGAAGCTTACGCGCATGGTGCTTCCTTTGATGGTGCCTTCTTTTATCGTGACCGTTTTCCTTTCTTTGCAGCGGGGATTTATGGTGTACGACGTAAACTACGCGTTAACAAACGGGGGGCCGTTCGGAAGCACCGTGCTCGCTTCCATGCATGTCTACGACAAAGCGTTCATTCGATACGATTACGGAATGGGACAGGCTGAAGCATTCGTTCTCTTCTTCCTCGTTGCGGGCGCAACGCTCCTGCAAGTCTATCTCGGCAAAAAAATGGAGGTTGAAGCCTAATGAAGACGAGCCTTTACCTGCGGCAAACGATCACATACTTTGTATTGCTCATCGCATTGGCGCTATTCGTGTTTCCTTTTTTGTTGCTGCTGTTCAACTCGTTTAAAACGAATGCGCAAATTATCGAGTCGCCGATCTCTCTGCCGACTTCCATCATGTTCGATAATTTTACAATTGCGTATCATGAAATGAACTATTTGGGCAGTTTTATGAACTCGTTGCTTATTACATGCGTAAGCGTGGCCGCCATTTTGCTCTTTTCTTCGATGACGGCCCACTATTTTGTCCGCAACCGCACGAAAACGAATCAATTGCTCTTCTTCACGATGATTGCCGCGATGATTATTCCTTTCCAGGCGATCATGATTCCGCTCGTGTCGATTTACGGGCAGAAGTTAGGTTGGATATCGGCACAGCCTCAGCTTACCTTAATTTTTATGTATATCGGCTTCGGCAGTTCGTTGGCGGTTTTCATTTATCACGGTTTCATCAAAAGCGTACCCGCCGAATTGGAAGAGGCGGCGCGTATCGACGGCTGCAACTTGCGGCAGACGTTCTTCAAGGTGGTCGTCCCCATTCTGAAACCGACGTCTGTGACGATCGGGATACTGCATGTATTGTGGATTTGGAACGATTTCCTGTTGCCTGTGCTCATATTGCAGAATGCAGGCAAAGACAAATTGACCTTGCCGCTCGCGGTGCAAGTATTTAACGGAACCTATTCGTCCGATTACGAGAAATTTCTGCCCGCGGTCGTAATGATCATCCTGCCCATTCTCATTTTATATCTGTTTGCCCAACGGTTCATTATTCAAGGGGTTACGCAAGGCTCTATCAAATAAATTACTTAGTAAGAAAGGTGCATTATGAATTACACCAAAGAAAAGGCCGATTTATTCATCAGGCAAAACAAAGCATTGCTTCGGGACGATTACCGGCTGCGGTTTCATTTAATGAGCGAATACGGCTGGATGAACGATCCGAATGGCTTTATTTATTATAAAGGAAAATACCACTTATTTTATCAGCATTATCCGTACCGGCCTTATTGGGGACCGATGCATTGGGGCCATGCCGTCAGCCGGGATTTGGTCGCGTGGGAGTACCTCCCTGTCGCTTTGGCGCCGGACCGGGATTACGACAGCGACGGATGCTTCTCGGGCAGCGCTGTGGAACGGGATGGAAAATTGGCCCTGCTCTATACGGGACATATCGTTACCGGCCCGGACAATAAAAATGACTACATGCAATCCCAATGTTTGGCCCTATCGGACGACGGCGTGCACTTTGAGAAGTTCGCGGGGAATCCGGTCATTCCGGTATCCCAAATTCCGGAAGGCGCCAGCTTGAAAGATTTCCGCGACCCAAAAGTGTTTGAACGAAACGGCTGCTATTATACCGTCATCGGGTCGAATGACGGGAAGGAACGCGGCATCGTTCTGTTATACCGTTCCACGGATTTGAAGCAATGGGATTTTGTCAATATTATCGCCCAAGGCGATAGCCGGTTGGGAGCGAACTGGGAATGCCCCGATTTGTTTCCGCTGGAAGACCAGGATGTTCTCATCATATCTCCGGAGCGGATGCCCGCTCAAGGCAATGATTATCATAACGGGAATTCCACCGTTTATATGTTGGGCCGGCTCGACACGGAAGAAGGGAAATTCCGCTACGATTCGTACGAACCTGTTGACTGCGGGTTTGACTTTTATGCGCCCCAAACATGCGAGGATTCCACGGGTAGACGTATTATTGTCGGCTGGATGGAAAACTGGACGACGGAAATTCCGACGCAGCAAGACCATCATTGGGCCGGAGCGATGACGCTTCCGCGCGAAGTGGTCGTTGCGGGGGACAAGCTTCATTTCTTGCCCATCGAGGAGATTAAGCGATATCGGCAATCTCCCTATGAAGTAACCGATGTTGAGCTAGACGGGGAACGAATGCTGGAATGTTCGGGCGATTGCTATGAACTCGAGGCGGTGTTCGAAGCGCTCGATGCGGAGGAATTCGGTTTGCTGCTGCGGAAACATGGGCAGGAGGAAACCGTCGTCGCATACCGGCCAAGCGAACAACTCGTCCGGTTTAACCGCGATCGTTCGGGGATCGGACCCCAAGGGGAGCGCCGGACGAACGTTGCGTTACAAAACGGCAGGCTGGCTCTTCGAATATTTGTAGACCGTTCCTCCGTAGAGGTGTTTGTTCAGGAAGGAGAGAAAGTGATGACCGGGCGCATCTATCCGGGAGCGCAATCCGTTGGCATTGGCGTGTTTGCACGCGGCATGTGCCGCCTCGTTTCGTTGCGCAAATGGGATATCCGAGTCTAAGCAGCAATTCTTCTTGTTCTCGCTTCTTGTAAGCCACCGACCGGAGCGCTTCGGGGATGAGCGACGTGCTTTTAGAAGCCGTGAGCGCCATCCCCCTTTTTTTGCATAGCCTCGCACTCGTTCGTTTTCCTTTTTGGCGTCGACTTCCTTTTCAACGTTATGTTTATGCTCTGCTCCCGGTATTATCTCATCTTTCCCCTTCTGTCGAAATCCCGCTCGCTCAGGACAGAAATATCTTTCATGAATCTCTAGTACAGTTAAACAAAAATATCTTTCATGAATCTCCAGTAAAGTTAAAATGAAAAGTACTTTCACGAGTCCCTTGGGAAGCTGAAAAGAAAAATGGATATCCATCCGGGAAGTGGTGCCAAACGAATGTTACTGCATAATTTAAACGAAAAACCGAGCACCGCCCTAACACAATCGTAGCTTGAACAATGCACTAGGATGCGATTTTATAATGAACCATACCCGATTCGGCAGCACTGCCGACAAGCTCCCGATAAGTAATCGTTCGAGACTTCACACAGCTATCAAACAGCGGTTTGAGCAGAGACTCTCGGAAATGATTAAACATATAGCAAAATTGATTTAGATAAGCTTGCAAATGTTTGCTGCCAATGCCGCCAAACACAGCAGCCAACCATTTTTCCGCTTCCCATGCAAGTGAAATCAACCTGAGATTGCGCCGGCGCCCCGTACAGCGCGTGACAACGGCATGGGCTGCGGCTTCCCGTTCCACATGACGATCGATAAAACCTTCAACCGCAAAAGGCGTATAGGGATCTTTGATTGTTTCTTTCTCTTGCTTCTCTATTTTCAATTTGAGGATGGTTCCGTTGTCGTCCACCGAGGCACCGACTAAGAGAGGTTGTTCCGGCACGTGCCATGACCAAAAGGGTGGCGTAATCCGTCTTGCATAGATGGCCTCCGAAATGCGAACCAGCCCGGACAACAGCTCCGCCGAATCGGTTTGAGACATGGCATGCCGAAGCTTGTGGCAGATCAGCCACGCCGTTTTGTAGGTGACCCCAATGATCCGGGCTAATTGGACCGCGTTGACGCTCTCCGGCCGGGAATGAAGATAGATCGCCTGAAACCATTTGCGCAGCGAAGTGCGGCTGCCTTCCATGACCGTCCCCGCAATGAGCGAGGTCTGCGCCCTGCAGCTTTGACACTCATATAAAGGGAGCCTGCGGGTCTTGATAACATAAGCGCTAGGATGCTGACACCGGGGGCAGCGAAAGCCGTCCGGCCATCTCATATCGAACCATGCTTGTACACAGGTCTCTTCCTTTTCATAGAAAGTGGAGAACGCTTCAAAGGATAACAACTCGGACACGGCAATACCTCCCGAACCAACCAAATTCGAACTTATGTTTGTATTTATTTTAACAAACATACGTTCCCATTTCAACTTCTATTTTTATTTTATGGAAAAAGAAATAAAGAGCTTTTTCTGGTGAGAGGAGCTATCATCCATGATTGAGGAGTGAATTTTTGGGTACACCTACGTAACGAAATCGGGCTTCTGAACAAGGGGGATTCCGACAGAAGGTCTGGTAGGAGGAGATATTCGCAAAAAGTGCTGAGCGAAGGGGATTCCGACAGAAGGCCAAACGAATGGGATCTTGACAATAAGCCTGAGCAAGGGGGAGCTATAATATTAAAAAAGCCGGGACCCCCGGTCCCGACTTTCCCGTTAACGCTATGACGAACGATGTTCCCCAACTTCGATCCGCGCCATCGCTCTTTGCAGCGCCAGTTCGGCACGACGATGGTCGAACTCGTCCTTTTTGCTGGCAAGGCGGCGTTCCGCACGTTCTCTCGCAGCCTTTGCCCGGCTGAGATCGATTTCGTTGGATAATTCCGCACTTTCCGCCAAAATAACGACCTTATCTTTGCCAACTTGAATAAAACCGCCGTGAACGGCCAGTTCTTCCACGTTACCGTCTTTTTTTACTCGAATCGGAGCAACTTTGAGCGGGGTTACTAAAGGTACATGTCCTGCCATGATCCCCAGTTCGCCTTCGACCCCTTTTACACTTACCATATCAACCTCTTTGGTGTATACGATGCGCTCCGGAGTGACAATTTCTAATAAAAAGGTGCTCATTTGGAGTCCTCCTAAAAGCTTTGCGCAGCAAAGCTATCTTCGTAAGCAACGACTTCGTTTTCCGCAGGAAAACTAGCTTCGTAAGCATCCGCCAAGCCTTGCGAAGCAAAGCTAACTTCGTAAGCAGCCACCATGCCAAGCATAGCGTCTTACTTCGAGTGCGGCCGATGTGCGTTCCATCACGAAACGCTTAACGTTGCGGCCGGCTTACAGCGTTTTTGCTTTCTCTACAGCTTCTTCAATCGTTCCTACATAACGGAAAGCTTCCTCAGGGAGCTCGTCGTGCTTGCCGTCCAAAATTTCTTTGAAGCTACGCACCGTTTCTTTAATCGGAACGTACTTCCCTTTCAAGCCCGTAAACGGTTCTGCGACATGGAACGGCTGCGACAAGAACAATTGAATTCTGCGCGCGCGCGAAACGGTGATTTTATCTTCTTCGGATAATTCGTCCATCCCGAGGATCGCGATAATATCTTGCAGTTCTTTGTAGCGTTGAAGAATTTTCTTCACGCCTTGCGCAGTTTGATAATGTTCTTCCCCGACAACGTCCGGCGAAAGAATGCGCGAGCTGGAAGCGAGCGGGTCAACCGCCGGGAAAATCCCCATCTCGGAAATTTTGCGGTCCAAGTTAGTCGTCGCGTCCAAATGCGCAAACGTCGTTGCCGGAGCAGGGTCCGTATAGTCGTCCGCAGGCACGTAGATCGCCTGAATGGAAGTAACCGAACCTTTCTTCGTCGAAGTGATCCGTTCTTGCAATTGGCCCATTTCCGTTGCCAGCGTAGGCTGGTAACCTACCGCGGACGGCATGCGTCCGAGCAAGGCGGATACTTCCGAGCCCGCTTGCGTGAAACGGAAAATATTATCGATAAACAGAAGTACGTCTTTACCTTCTTCATCGCGGAAATATTCGGCCATCGTCAGACCCGTCAACGCAACGCGCAGACGCGCGCCCGGCGGCTCGTTCATTTGCCCGAACACCATCGCCGTTTTGGAGATAACGCCCGTATCGGACATCTCGTGGTAAAGGTCGTTCCCTTCGCGCGTACGCTCGCCGACACCGGAGAATACGGAAATCCCGCCGTGCTCTTGCGCGATGTTGTTGATCAATTCTTGAATCGTTACCGTTTTGCCGACACCCGCGCCGCCGAACAGGCCGATCTTACCGCCTTTCGCGTACGGAGCCAGCAAGTCGATTACTTTAATTCCGGTTTCCAACATTTCCGCTTGCGTGGAAAGCTCGTCAAACTTCGGCGCTTCGCGGTGAATCGGCAATTTTACGCCTTCCGCCACGTCGCCCGCGTTGTCAATCGGTTCGCCCAATACGTTAAAAATGCGGCCCAACGTAGGAGCGCCGACCGGTACCGAAATCGCAGCGCCCAAATCGACCGCTTCCATGCCGCGAACAAGCCCGTCCGTCGACGACATCGCAATACAACGAACAATATTGTCGCCCAAGTGCAGAGCGGCTTCCACGGTCAGGTTAATGTCGGGCTCGCCTGCGGACTCGGCTTTTTTCTCAATTTTAATCGCGTTGAAAATTTCCGGCAGTTGATCACGTTCGAATTCAATATCGACAACCGGACCCATAATGGAAATAACGCGTCCTTTGTTCATTTTTTTCCCTCCTAAAGCTTCCGCGAGGAAGCTGACTTCTTAAGCATCCGCTTAAGTTCTGCACAGCAAAACTTGCCTGCAAGCCACCCGCGCGGGTTATCCTTGCGCGTTCGCACCGGCCACAATTTCCGAAATCTCTTGTGTAATCGCGGCTTGGCGCGCACGGTTGTATGTCAGAGTCAATTCGTTGATCATCTTCGAGGCGTTCTTCGTCGCGCTGCCCATGGCGGTCATCTTCGCGCCGAACTCGCTCGCCTTTCCGTCCAACAGCGCGCTGTAGATCAACGTTTCCGCATATTTCGGCAGCAACGTCTCAAGCACGGCTTCCGGAGACGGCTCGTATTCGTACGAAGCCTTCGCGCCCGCATCCGACTTCGATTCTTCTTTCATGTCTTCCAGCGGCAACAGCTGCTTTTGCACCGGAATTTGCGTAATCGCGTTCACGAACTGGTTATAGAACAAGTACAGTACGTCATACTGTTCTTCCTCAAAATATTTGACGGCTTTGTAAGAGATCGACTTAATATCCGCATACGTCGGGGAGTCGGGCAATTCCGTGACCGCTTCGACGACAGGCAAGCCTCTACGGCGGAAATAATCTCTTCCTTTGCGTCCAATCACAAACAATGCATATTCGTCGGAAGAGCGGTGATTCTGGGAAATGGTTTGCTGCAGCTTGCGAAGGATGTTCGCGTTGTAACCGCCGCAAAGCCCGCGGTCGGAGGTGATGATCAAGTAACCCGTTTTCTTGATCTCGCGTTTTTGCAGCATCGGATGTGTAATCCCTTGGGTCCCGGATGCAATGCTGTTTACGACCTCTTTCAGCTTATCCGCGTACGGACGGGACGCTTCCGCTTTCTCTTGCGCCTTTCTCAGCTTGGAAGCCGCCACCATCTCCATCGCTTTCGTAATTTGCTTCATATTTTGAACGCTCTTGATTTGGCGTTTAATGTCGCGCATTCCTTTTGCCATGATTTCACCTCTTTCGAACTTTGCGGGCAAAGCGTTCGTCTTCAGCGCATGCGCCTTATCGTTAAGCCCTGCCGACCGCAAAGTTAATACGGGATACCGAGCCGACTAAAAGCTCGGCTACAATCTATCGTTACGCCGAAACGCTAAATCCTTTTTTGAATTTCTCAATCGCTTCTTTCAAAGCGTTCTCGTTATCGGCAACCAGGTCTTTCGTATCGCGGATCGATTGCAAAATTTCCGGATGGTTCGAATCCAGGAAGGACAGGAACTCTTTCTCGAAACGAAGCACGTCGGCAACCGGAATTTCGTCCAAATACCCTTTCGTCGCCGTATACAGGCTCACGACCTGTTTCTCAACCGGCATCGGCTGGTTGACGCCTTGTTTCAGCACTTCCATCATCCGTTGACCGCGGTTCAAGCGGGCTAGCGTCGCTTTATCCAGGTCGGAACCGAATTGGGCAAAAGCTTGCAATTCGCGGAACGCGGCAAGGTCCAGACGCAGCGTACCGGCGACCTTCTTCATCGCCTTGATTTGCGCCGAGCCCCCTACGCGGGATACGGAAATACCGACGTTAACGGCAGGACGTTGGCCGGAATAGAACAAGTCGGATTCCAGGAAGATCTGTCCGTCCGTAATCGAAATAACGTTCGTCGGAATATAAGCGGATACGTCGGACGCCTGCGTCTCGATAAACGGAAGAGCCGTGATCGATCCGCCGCCGAGTTCGTCGCTTAATTTCGCCGCGCGCTCAAGCAAACGGGAGTGAAGATAGAATACGTCTCCAGGATAAGCTTCCCGGCCCGGAGGACGTTTCAGAAGCAAGGACAGCTCGCGGTAAGCGGCCGCTTGTTTGGACAAGTCGTCGTAAATGATCAAGGCATGCTCGCCTTTGTACATGAAGTATTCGGCCATCGCGCAACCCGCATAAGGCGCCATGAACAGAAGCGGCGCAGGCTCGGATGCGGATGCCGTCACGACGATCGTGTAATCCAGCGCGCCGTTGCGGCGAAGCGTTTCAACCACTTGCGCAACCGTGGATTGCTTCTGGCCGATCGCAACGTAAATACATTTCACGCCGTTGCCTTTTTGGTTGATGATCGTATCGATGGCGATCGTCGTTTTACCGGTTTGGCGGTCCCCGATGATCAATTCGCGTTGTCCGCGGCCGATCGGAACCATGGAGTCGATCGCTTTAATACCCGTTTGCATCGGTTCGTGAACCGATTTCCGTTCAATAACGCCGGGAGCGTTGCTCTCGACCGGACGGAATTCCGTCGTTGCAACCGGGCCTTTGCCGTCAACCGGGATACCTAACGGGTTAACGACGCGTCCGAGCAGCGCTTCGCCGACAGGCACTTCCATAATGCGGCCCGTCCGCTTCACTTGATCTCCTTCGCGAATGTCCGTATACGGTCCGAAAATAACGACACCTACGTTATCCTCTTCCAGGTTCAATGCCATACCTACGACGCCGTTGGAAAACTCGAGCAGTTCCCCCGCCATCGCATTCTCAAGCCCGTGGACGCGAGCGATTCCGTCACCGACATGGATGACCGTACCTACGTCTACAACTTGAATTTCCGATTTATATTTTTCAATTTGACTTTTAATCAGCGTGCTGATTTCATCAGGTTTGATACTCAATTCGCTTCACCCCTTACAGTGCTTGAGTTTTCAATGATTTTTCCATATGAGCAAGCTTGCCGGATATGCTTCCGTCATACAGCCTGTCTCCGATCCGCACTTGAATGCCGCCGATAATGCTTTTATCGACTACATTTTGAACGCGAATTTTTTTGCCGACGAGTTTCCCGAATTGCTGCGCGATCAATTCCGATTCGGGCTGGCTGAGCGGATAAGCGGATACGACGCTCGCGTCCGCCTGACCGAGGGCTTCGCCGGAAATTTTGACATAAGCTTCCAACATCGCGTTAAGAAGATCATGTCTGCCTCTTTGAATCAATAGATTCACTGTATTCAAAACCGTCTCGCTCAATTTGCCGGAGAGCGCATTGTTCAGGACGTCCAGCTTGGCCGAGAGGTCGATATTCGGTGCCTTTAGAAACTTTTGCAAGTCCACGCTCTCGTTAACAACATCCACGATCAACTTCAATTCCTGCTCGGTTTGGGAGATGCTGTTCTTCTCTTGCGCCACTTGAAAAAGCGCTTTTGCGTATCGTTTCGCTACGACAATATCACGGCTCATTGCTTCTCCCCTACCTCTTTCAGGTAATGGTCAACCAATTCCTCTTGCGATTTCTCATCGATTTGCTTCTCGATAATTTTGGAAGCGATCATGACGGACATACCGCTGACTTGACTGCGAAGAGCGGTAACCGCCTTGTTCTTCTCGCTTTCGATTTCGCGAACGGCTTCGTCTTTCAGACGATTCGCCTCTTCTTTCGCCTGAGCGATAATTTCCTCGGCTTGCTTCGTGCTAGTCGTTTTAGATTGTTCGATAATTTCGTAAGCGTCTTTGCGGGCTTGCTGCAAAGCTTCTTTCTGCTCGGCGATCAAAGCTTCCGCTTGCTTACGGCTTTGTTCCGCTTCTTGAAGTTCGCCTAGTACGCGTTCTTTGCGTTTTTCCATAATGCTGAACAGCGGGCCGAATGCATATTTGTTAAGCAAAAAATAAAGTATTAAAAACGCGATGATCGTAAATACGGTGGAAGATGGTACGAAATTCAATCCCTGTCACTCCTTTCTGAGTGTGTTCAACCCCATGTCTATCATATCGTTAAGTCATTTATGATCTTACATTTATTCGGGCAATGCCATCCAACTAAAAGGAAGGCGTGGAGGGCAATGGCCTTCCCCGCCAAACCTTCGATCGGATATTAAGCTCCAATATAGAACAAGAAAGCAAGTACGACCGCGATAATCGGAACGGCCTCAACCATACCCATCGCGATAAACATCGTCGTACGAAGCGCGCCGGCGGCTTCAGGTTGACGAGCGATACCTTCAACCGTTTTGCTGCCAATCATACCGATACCGAAACCTGCGCCGACTGCGGCCAAACCAATTGCAATTGCTGCTGCTAAAAATGCCATCTTATTATATCCTCCTATGTTTTCAATATTTTATATTGTAGTCAAACCGATGAATCGGTCTGAATTACAGATGAATTCAACATCGCTTAATGGTCGTCGTGGCTTTCCAACGCTTGCGATAAATATACCATCGTCAAAATCGTGAATACGAAAGCTTGAATTCCCGAAATGAATAAACCAAACGCTTGCCAGATAATAATACCGGGAATCGCTGCAATTCCCGCGCTGACCAGAACGGTCATCAATACCTCTTTTGCGAATACGTTACCGAATAGCCGCATTCCATGCGTTACCAGCTTCGTAAATACTTCGACGAGGTGAATAGGGAAAAATAAGGGAGACGGTTCCAAATAGTGCTTAAAGTACGCTTTCGTATTCCGCGTCATACCCAGGAAATGCACTAGTACGAAAACCATAAACGCCAACCCCATCGTAACGGACATATCCGCCGTCGGCGACTTCCACCATACAAGCTCGTAATGAGGCTCTTTGCCTTTTGCAGCCAATTCGTCCATACGTTCTTGGCTTGTCGCCTTGATTTCCTGGCCCAATATCGTTTGGGGATCATGGCCTTCCGTAACGATCGAAAACGGTATACCCAACAGATTGCCGACAAAAACGAACAGTATAATCGTCATTCCTAACGATACGAATACTTTTCCTTTTTTGAAATCCATGGTACTGGATACCATATCTTTAATGAAATCGGCGCCCCATTCTAAAAAGCTTTGCAGTTTGCTCGGATTATCGACCGACAGATTGCGCGTAGCCAGTTTGGCAAAGACAAAAACGATTGTACAAGTAACAATCAGCATAATAACAATCGAGAGATCGATATCGATTCCGGCTACATTAATAATCGGAGCGTCATGCATGTTCTCACCCCTTTCCATGGAATAGTTTTCATTTCCTTTTGTGTAAAAGAACAATACCAATGCCAGTAAATATGAGATGAACAGCAAACAAACTGACAATAGTAGAAATCACGTCGATTTGCTCCAGTTTATAAGCGGCAAGTACGACGAGCACGGACATCGCCGCACGGACCGCGAAACCGGTATGCTTGCGCTTGCCTTCAAGGGCGGCTTCCGTGAACATTCTTGTCCGGATCGCCAAATGGATCGAATTGAAAGCACTGACGCTTGTCCCTGCAATAACTCCTAAAATCAAGCTGCGATATTCCGGCAAAACAATCCAGAGCAACAAACAAAAGGCTAGAAAAAAGCAGGTGATCCTGATCAGCGCTTTTGTATGGAGAGCCAATTCATCCATCCTGCTCCTCCAATACTTTCCTTATTATGAGGAATACTGTCGTAAAACCGAGCAAAATCCCGAACAACACGCCAACCGCCGTCCAAAGGGCTTCGTTGCCAAGCCATCCGCCGAGCAGACGCCCTCCGTAAAAACCGAGAACGGTACATACCGCAATATCGGCTCCGATAGCGCTTACCAGGCCGGCGGCCTTCCAAATCTTGGCATGGTTCGTAGGTTCGCTCATTCGACACCAATCCTTACAATCCCAATTCATTGTACTTATAAAAAACATACTTTGTCAATTCAAATTAACTTTATTTATGCATGCCAAATAACACCGGAAACAGCGTCAAATCAAGCCTCCACAGCCTTAGAAACCGTACAGTACAACTGTATGCTAGTGACTTATGTCATAGACAGCCGATAATTTCCTAACTGTGAACTTTTTGTGAAAACGAATCCGGCCGTTCGTCGCTTTTTCCAAAATGATGCAATATCGCCTGAACGATCCTTTTGGACGCTTGTCCGTCGCCAAAAGGATTGGAAGCTTCGCTCATTCGCCCGTATAACGCCGCGTCCGTCAACAGCGCCTTCGTCCGTTCGTAGACGCGCTCCTCGTCCGTACCGACCAATTCCAGCGTACCCGCATCGATGCCTTCGGGACGTTCCGTCGTATCCCGCAATACCAGCACCGGCACCCCGAACGAAGGAGCTTCTTCCTGCAAGCCGCCGGAATCCGTCAAGATGAGATGCGTATGCGGATAAAAATTATGCAGTTCGACAACGTCGAGCGGGTCGATCAGTCTTATTCGGGGATGATCTCCCAAAATTTCATAGGCCGGCTGTTTCACCGCCGGACTAGGATGAACCGGATATACGATCGCGATATCTGCGAATTCGTCGGCGATCCGTTTCACCGCGCGGAAAATATTGCGGTGCGGCTCTCCCTGCGCTTCGCGCCGATGAGCCGTCATGAGAACCAATCTTTTGCCCTTCGCCCATTCCAGCACCGGATGGTTGTAATTGTGCTGTACAGTATATTGAAACACGTCGGTGACCGTGTTGCCTGTGACATACACCGTTGATTTATTTTTATTTTCCTTATATAAGTTGTCTGCGGCCAGATCGGTTGGCGCAAAATGCATGTCGGCAAGCACGCCCGTTAGCTGGCGGTTCATTTCCTCCGGATAAGGAGACAATTTATTCCACGTGCGCAATCCCGCTTCGACATGCCCCACCTTGATCTGCTGCAGGAAGGCGGCATAGCTGGCCAAGAACGTCGTAAGCGTATCGCCGTGCACCAGCACGACATCGGGCTTGGCTTCTTGCAAAACAGGCTCCAAGCCTCGCAACACGCGAATCGAAATTTCGTTAAGCGTTTGCTTTTCTTTCATGACGTCAAGATCGTAGTCCGGCCTTATGCGGAAAACGTCCAGCACCTGGTCGAGCATCTGCCGATGCTGCGCCGTGACGCACACGAGCGATTCGATCCGCTCCGGATGCTTCTGCAATTCCAATACTAAAGGCGCCATCTTGATCGCTTCCGGACGAACGCCGAAAATCGTCATCACCTTAATTTTGCTCATCGTTTCCCCTCGTTTCCAATCCATAATACGGGTTCAAAAAGCCGCTGTTCCGAGGATAGCGCGAGAGCGGCGCCCCGGAACAGGACGTTATGAACGATTTCTAACGCGCTACTTCGTGCCGAACAATCTGTCTCCCGCGTCGCCTAAACCGGGAACGATATAGCCGTGATCGTTAAGACGCTCGTCCAACGCGGCGATGTAAATATCCACGTCCGGATGGGCCTTCTGCACGGCCTCGACTCCTTCAGGCGCAGCGATTAAACACATGAGCTTGATTTGCGTGCAGTTCCGGTTTTTCAGAACGTCGATCGCCGCGATCGCGGAACCGCCCGTCGCCAGCATCGGATCGATCACGATCAGTTCGCGCTCCTGGACGTCCGTCGGCAGCTTCACATAATATTCGACCGGCGTCAGCGTCTCCGGATCGCGAAACAATCCGATATGTCCCACTTTCGCGGCGGGTATCAATTTCAGCACGCCGTCCACCATGCCAAGCCCGGCCCGCAAGATCGGAATCAAGCCGAGCATGCGGCCGGAAATCACTTTGCTCTCCGTCGTCGTCACCGGCGTTTCGACGGTGATCGTCTCGAGCGGAATGTTTCTCGTAATCTCATATGCCATCAATGTCGCTACTTCATCCACCAGTTCGCGGAATTCTTTCGTGTTCGTCCGCGTGTCGCGTATAAAGGTCATCTTGTGTTGAATCAAAGGGTGATCGCAGATCACTAATTTACTCATACTATGTCTCCTTCGCTTGTCGAATGCTCACTTCGATTTCGCGCCGCCCTCGAACAGTGGGACGAAGCAAAATCTCATGCTGCTGCAGATTCTAGTTGAAATTTTGCATAGCTTTTTCTATTATATCACTCCATAAGTTCGACTGCACGCGATGCGGCATTTTTTTGTAAAATTCGACGCGATGGCGTCAGTTATGCAACGAGCCGCATGGCGCGATAGGTTTGGCGGCCGCGTAGCAGATCATATGGCACGATAGATAGCCGGCAGCGCCTTATCTCCTCCAGGAAAGCTCCGCTATTCCCCGCTTGTCGCTCCATTAGCCAGCATCGGTCTTACCGCCGATATTTAATCAGATTGCGGCCTGCTCTATGTGCGAGGCGCGTACCTGCGGCGTACCTGTGGCCTTCCCCCGTTTTCCCCTCCCCATAGGCTATCCAACCGGCACAATACTGCACAAAGTACAACATTTTCCGCTCCCTTCTCCGGTTTCCATAGGCTATATTGCATAAAATGCAGCATATCGAGCCGAAATGAGCAAAAATGGCGGGTTATCCTCGGAATATGCTGCACATTGTACAACATCCAGGCTCTCCCCACCGTATTTGGCGTCACAATATTGTATTTTGTACAACATACGATTACCCGATATGTGCCTTCTGCGACTTTATACGGCGACGAAGAATCGCAGCAAAAAAAACCGTTCCCCAACATGAGGAACGGTTCGATTCGCATCTTAATATTTCAAGTTCGGATAAAGCGGGTATTGTGCCGTAAGATCGCGCACGATGGAGCGCGCCTTGTCGAGCGTCGCTTCGTCCTTCGGATTTTTGAGCGTCATACCGATCACTTTCGCGATCGTCTTCATCGCGGCTTCGTCCATGCCGCGCGACGTCGCCGCAGGAGTACCGACGCGGATGCCGCTCGTAACGAACGGGCTTGTCGGATCGAACGGAATCGCGTTCTTATTGGCCGTGATGCCAACGGAATCGAGCACATGCTCGGCGTCCTTCCCCGTAATGTTCACGCTGCGCGTATCGATCAGCATCAAATGGTTGTCCGTACCGCCTGATACGAGCGTCAGCCCTTCCGCAAGAAGGCCTTCCGCCAAAGCTTTGGCGTTGTTGACTACGTTTTGCGCGTACGTTTTGAAAGACGGCTGCAGCGCTTCGCCGAACGCAACGGCTTTCGAAGCGATGACATGCATCAGCGGTCCGCCTTGCGTGCCCGGGAATACCGCTTTATCGATCGCTTGCGCCCATGCCGACGTGCATAAAATCATGCCGCCGCGCGGCCCGCGCAACGTCTTGTGCGTCGTTGTCGTTACGAATTGGGCGTGAGGCACCGGATTCGGATGCAAATCTGCCGCTACCAAGCCTGCGATATGCGCCATGTCCACCATAAACAAGGCGCCTACGTCCCGGGCAATCGATCCGAGCGCCTCGAAATCGATGATGCGCGGATACGCGCTCGCGCCGGCCACGATCAGGCGAGGGCGATGCTTGAAGGCCGCTTTGCGCACTTCGTCGTAATCGATGCGGAACGTATTCTCGTTCACGCCGTACGCCGCGAAATTGTACAGCAAGCCGGAAGCGTTGACCGGACTGCCGTGCGTCAAATGGCCGCCATGCGCCAAATTCATGCCGAGCACCGTATCTCCCGGTTTCAGCGCTGCCAAGTAAACGGCCATATTCGCCTGCGCGCCGGAATGAGGCTGCACGTTGGCATGATCCGCGCCGAACAACTGCTTCGCGCGGTCGCGCGCGATATTTTCCACAATGTCGACATGCTCGCAGCCGCCGTAGTAGCGCTTGCCCGGATAGCCTTCCGCGTATTTATTCGTCAATACGGTACCCATCGCTTCCATGACCGCTTCGCTCACGATATTCTCGGACGCGATCAGTTCGATATTGTTGCGCTGGCGCTGGAGTTCCAGATCCATCGCTTTCAGCACTTCCGGATCCGCTTGTTTCAAATGTTCCGTCATGGTAAATCCTCCTTGAAATGATTAATTTATAAAAACTGTCCTTCGAAAAGGAATGTATCAGTGCGAGTTCAAAAAGTCGACTTTTCAGCACCGAGAAGGTTGCGAGAACCCTTGGGCCATGCTTCCGAAGCGAGTTTTGCTGCGCAAAACTTTCAGGAGGAGCGGAGTGTAGGCAAAACCTACATGAGCACCTGAAATGTTTCCGGAGGAAACATACTTCGTAAGCATAAGCTCTTCGAGGGTGAACGCAAGATTCGATGTCGAGTCTGCTCCCAGTTCATCTTCGTGATCAAAAGGGGACTTTTTGAACAACCTCTATAAACAAATGACAGACGATAACGATCATTGCGCCATCGATCGCGCCGTTTACACGCAAGCGTCCGCATCGGGGCGCCCGTACACGGCCCGCTCTCCGCCGATCAATTTGGGCCGCGTATAAGCGGCCGTGACGCGCGCCGCGCCGATCTGGCGAACGGAAGGCCGCAGCGGAACGGCAACGCGCCGCAAGTGCATGCCGATCAGCGTCTCGCCGATATCGATGCCGGCATGGGCCTGAATCGTCTCGGCCAAACACGGATCGGCCATCCGACGGAAAGCGTAGGCGGCCATCGACCCGCCCGCTTTCGCCACCGGCACGGCGGACACTTCGTCAAGCCCGTAAGCGTCCAGTACGGCGCGTTCCACCACCAAAGCGCGGTTCAAATGCTCGCAGCATTGAAACGCCAGATGAAAGCCGATGTCGGCTTGCGCCCGCGCAAGCCCCGTATAAAGCGCGGCGGCAACCTCCTCCGTCCCGGACGTGCCGATATGCCGGCCCAGCACTTCGCTCGTGCTTACGCCGATCACGACCAGCTGCCCTGCCCGCAAGTTGCCGGCCGACGCAAGTTCCCTTGCCACCGTTTCCGCTTGACCGGCATACGCATCGAATTCACTCACACCGAACACCCCTTTTTCGAATCTTATCGTTCCCGATTATGGATGCAGGCTGTATTTTTCTTCAAGCGCCTGTACTTTGCTTACCCGGCCGACATGTCTCTCGCCACCGCTAAATTCGGTTTCAAGCCAGATGCGCACAATGTCCTCGGCAACGCCGGGGCCGATGACGCGCTCTCCCATCGCGAGCACGTTCGAATCGTTATGTTCGCGCGTCGCTTTGGCGGAGAACAAATCATGGACCAACGCGCAGCGGATGCCGGGAATTTTGTTGGCCGCGATGCTCATCCCGATTCCCGTCCCGCATATAAGTACGCCGCGATCGGCTTCGCCGGAAGCCACTTTCTCGCATACCGGCAGCGCGTAATCCGGATAATCTACCGAATCGGAGCAATGGCAGCCGAAATCCTCCACTTCATGACCTAACGAATGAATAACCGCAATAATACCGTCTTTCAAACGGACCCCCGCATGATCCGCACCAATTGCAATTTTCATAGCAGTTCCTCCTAAAAGTTTTGTGAGCGCTGCTTCTCGAACCGACTTCGTACTAAAACTTGCTTCGGAAGCATACGCTTGTTTTGTAAGCAATACGTCTAGTCATTATTATACCTAAATGTGCGGAGAAAAACGAAAAAAAGAGCACGACGTGTCGAAAACACGCATTGCTCTTTGCCCAGGCGACCGGCCGTATGTTCCGATGCTCCACCGTGGTTTCCCCCACATTTGTCGCCAGTTACATCGGAATTCCTTTTTGATATAGGTATCATAACGCATTTCCTATCGAAAAGCAATCCGCTAATCGACCGCGAAGCAAACAGAAGGCCGGCGGCCGTCACGCCTCCTCCTGTGCCAGCTTGTCCAGCAGCTTGTGAAGCGCCTCCTCGATCTCCGCCGCGCAGGCGCGATACGTCTCGAGCGAGCCGCCGAACGGATCGGAAATGTCGAAATTCGGGATGTTCCGCTGCAGTTCGGCCATTCGGGCGTGATCTTGCTCCGAGACCGATTCTCCGATCATTTTTTTCAAATGATACTCGGCGACGAGTTCCTCAAACTCTTTCAAGCCGGATAGAACGCGTTCGTCCGATTCGATATATTCTTTCAAAGTGAAGGTCTTATCGACCGCTTCGGGATAGCTTTGCACCACATACCGCTTATGGCCGTTCGTCATCGTCAAGATCAATTCGGCCCAGCCGACTTCCTCTTTCGTGAGCGGCGTAGAAGCCCAGTCTTCGGCAATCTCATAGCTTCGCAACGTCTCCGCCGTATTCGGCGACATCTTCGCCCCTTTGAGGGCGGAGACGCCGGCGGAACGAACGTCCAGCTCCAATCCGCGCTCAGCCGCCTTGTGGCGCAATATAACTTCCGCGATCGGGCTGCGGCATGTGTTGCCGGTGCATACGAATAAAATGTTTTTCACGTGCGTTCTCCTTTATGTCCAACAGATTTGTACCTTATCAAAATAAAAAAAGAAGTCCGAAAGTGAATAAAATAGCGCCTCCGACCGTCTCCCCGTATTCGCTGAGCCGGCGGCTGGCTTGTCTGCCGAGGAACAGGCCGATCATCGACATGATGCCCCCGCAAATGCCGAACGAGAGAACGGCGACAATCGGATCGACTTTGAACATGCCCAAAGACACGCCCACGGAGAAGGAATCGATGCTCACGCTTAACGAAAAAAGCAGCACGCCGACGGCGCTGCGGTGATCGAAAGAGCGTTTCTCCTCGCCCCGCATGGAACTGTAAATCATATGTCCTCCAAGCAAAAGCAGCAGCACCCCGGCTGCGGCGGTTGCCACGTGGCCGAGCAAATAGCCGACATACTGTCCCGTAAACAAGCCCATCAAAGGCATCATCATATGGAACAACGCTACAACGGAGCCGATGGTGGCGATATCGCGCAGGCGGATGCCCTTCAATCCGATGCCGATGCCCAGCGAGAACGCGTCCAATCCCAGCGCCACCGCCATAATAAAGATGGTAAACAATTCACCCCATTGAGCCGGTCCGTCCAACATAATCTCTCCCCTTGTCCATAGCGTCTTGTACACCATATGCGGACAAGTGTGGAAAGATTACTCGGCGTGAGAAAAATATAAGAAGGCGAGTTCATTAAAGTCCTATACTTCGACGATTCGGTGCCCCGCCGCTTTGACGAGCCGATTCATGACGGCAAGTCCGATCCCCTCTTCGGGGCACGCTTCGGCGAGGATGAAGCCGATGCCATGCTCGTCGAAGCTGCGCAGCGCGGCGTATAGCCGCTGCGCGGCCGTCTCCAAGGCGCGCAAGCTGCCGCAGGAGACGACCAGGTCGGCGCGATAGGCGCCCGCGTGCTCGTCGAAGGCGAGTACGCCGGTGCGTTCCCCGCGCCGCCGGGCCGCGTCCAGTTCGGCTTGGATCCAAGCCGATACGCGCTCGGGCGCGGCCCCTTTCACGATGCGCATGGCGCCGCGAGGCGCGTAATGCGCATATTTCATACCGGGGGAGCGCGGTGCGGGCTCCGCCGTTTGGTTGTCCGCCCGCGGCGCGTTCCGGCTTTGGACGGCGTCGCCGTCCCGGCCTGTGCGTTCCCGGGCGACCGCCTCTTCCGGGCGCGTATCGGACGCGGCGTCCAGCGCGGGCTCGAGCGTGACCTCGCCCGCGACTTCCCGCAGCTCGGCCGGCGTCACGCCGCCCGGGCGCAGCACATTGACGCGCTCGCCGATCAGCTCGACGACGGTCGATTCGAGGCCGACGCCGGTCGGCCCGCCGTCGACGATGCCGTCAATGCGGCCGGCGAGGTCTTCGCGCACATGCGCGGCGAGCGTCGGGCTCGGGCGTCCGGAGCGGTTCGCGCTCGGCGCCGCTACGGGACATCCCGCGGCCGCAATCAGCCGCAGCGCGACGTCATGCGCCGGCATCCGCACGGCGACGGTCGGCAGCCCCGCGGTGACGCGAGGCGAGACGGCGCCGGGGCGCGCCGGCAAGACAAGCGTTAGCGGGCCCGGCCAGAAGCGCGCCATCAATCGGCGCGCCGTCTCGCCGTACGGCAGCACCAATTCGTCCAGCTGCTCTCTGCCAGCGATATGAACGATAAGCGGATTGTCCGAAGGCCTTCCTTTGGCCTGGAAAATCCGATCCACCGCCTGCGTATTGCGGGCGTCGGCTCCTAAACCGTACACCGTCTCGGTCGGAAAAGCGACCGTCCCGCCCGCCTCGATCATGGCCGCCGCTTCCCGAATCGCCGATTCGCTGTCGGCGGAAGCTCCGCTTGCAACGCTCCATAAGCGGGTATCTTTCTTCCTATTTTCTGTTCCAAACGCTTCAGTCGTATTATGGTTATTCATCCGTTTCTCAATTCCTTACTTCGCTCGCTAGTGCGTACTAATGAATGTTGCCGCTTCTCATTATGTACATTATAACACAATCGCCACCGCCGTTTTAGCTGCCCGGCATTCTACGTACAACGTTCCCGGCAAGGCAAGGGACGCGCTGCAAACGGATCGAGCAATGAACCGTCCCGCATCGCCCAACATCGCATCCTGGGCGACGCGCCTGCCGCCTTTATGCGAACAGGCCGGCGATAAAGTCGAACAAGCGCATGAGCCAATCCCATAAGAAGAAACGCACTTCCGTCTCGCCCGCCGCAGCGGCCGCGCCGACATTGATTCTCTCCGCGCCCTGCTCCGCTTTTCCGTTCGCTTTGACGCTCTTCGCATCCGTTTTGGCATCGGCATTCCCTTGTGCCGCTTGCTCCTGGCCGTCGCGGGATTTAGCGACCGCTTCGCCCGTTCCCGCATCGATAAAGCAGAGCGGAGGAAACAAGACGCACCACCAATTCTGTCCCTCGCCTTTGCCCAAAGTCACCCGTACCGCCTCGTAATCCCCGGCGGGATATACTTGATCGCCGTACATTTTTGTCGGAAACGGCACGTTGCCGAAATCGACCTGATAGCCGTAATCGATTTGTTTTGCTTCCAATTCCTCCGCCACAATCGCCTCAATTTCGGACAAATGCGTCGTTACGATCCGGCGCGCTTCTTCCAAACTTTGCGGTTCTTCAAGCTGTTCGACCCATGTATTCATTTGCGCGACAATCTTGTCGCGGATTTGCCTTTTCACTGCCTGATCGGCAGCGCTATCCGAGTTCGCCAAAATGCGCAGGCGAATCGATTCTTGCGGAATCGCGCCTTGCACAACCGCCGCATCCGTGCGGTTCAACTCCCAACTCATCATCATAGTAACCAAAGCGAATATAATAAAAGCGGCAAAAAGTCCCGATTTACGCAACATACCAAAACGCCTCCCTAGCAGCGCTATCATAGGATCGCCGTTCGATTATCGATGGTTCGAGCGGCTATGTATAAGTGCTGAAACTATAAGAGACTCATGAGTTCTATTGATCAGTATGCCCGTATGCGGAAAACTTAAACCTATCAATCTATTAAATTTTCTATCAAAAAAAGGGCCGCTGACTCCGCAGCGCCCCTTGTCATCATTTTCCCAGTCTCATTGTCGTCTGTTAACGCTTTTGCCTAGTAACCGTATGCATTCGAACGGTCGGCAAGCGTAACAATCATTTCTTCCTCTTCCTGAAAGTGATTCATCAGTACTAGATAAGCCTGTGCCAAATAAGAAGCCATCTCCGTCGCAGCTTCCGGCCGAATCGGCAGCACTGCACGGTCCAGCGCCCCCAGAAAAGCCAATACGTACTGCTCGGCCAACTCGTGGCCATGCTCCATCGCGCAAAACTGCTCGGGCTCTTCGCCGAAATACCAAGCGATCATCGGAAATAGCGTTTCATCTTCCCATCTGGCATGGGCGGCCAGTTCGCTCATATAGGATACAACCTTCTTTTTCAGACCGGTGATGATGTGAATCAGTTGCTCGTCATGCCGCTCCCGCACGATGGTCTGTGCAGCCTCGCGCAGTTCCATCAGCCCTTTCCGAAGGGCCGCATGCTCTTCCTTCAATCGGTCAACCGCCTCTTCCAAAAGATACAACGGGTGATTCAATATCTCTTCTCCAATGGTCAGTCCGGCATAAGTTTTCATCATGCATCCCTCCATAAATATGCTTTCGTCGCTTCCTTACATTAAGAGTATAGAAATACGGAAAAATCGTATGTGAATTAATTCACTTATCAATCGCATTACCCGGTACACTTCTGTGACATTTCTTTCACATTGCGCGACGCCTATGCCCTCGGCACGATCCGGAGTTGGCAGCACTGTGACTCTTATCATTCGATTTGGGCTTGCATTCGGCTATGCTAGCAATAGGGAATGAAGATATTTTGCCTGAAAGGAGTTGCGTATGCCAACCGTTATTTCAAACACCGAAGTTGCCGGGAATATATGGCTTCTGACGGTCGAAGGCGAATTTTCAGGCGGGATGGGCCAATTTTATATGCTCCGCGCATGGAAGAATGATCCGCTGCTGTCACGTCCTCTTAGTATTTTTAATATCAAGCCGGGCATGATTCAATTTTTGTACAAGGTGCGCGGGAAAGGCACAATGAGATTGGCGCGGCTGAAACCTGGAGATTCGATCGGACTGGAAGGACCGTTCGGGAACGGCTTTCCGAATTTGAAAGGAAAAATCGCGCTTGTTGGCGGAGGCGTGGGGATCGCCCCGTTCTATTATGCCGCCAAACAATTGCCCGCGGCCGACGTTTATTTAGGCTTTAGCCACGAACCGTATCTGGTCGATGAATTTCGCCGGGCAGCAAGACGCGTTATACCGAAATTCGGGCTAAGTCTGGTGAATGATCTGGAGATCGGATTATATGATGCGATCTTCGCTTGCGGCCCGAACGCCATGATGCGAGCGCTCGCGCAAAAAGCGGAGCATACGGGAACGGCCGTCTATGTATCGTTGGAGAAGCATATGGCTTGCGGCATCGGGGCTTGTCTCGTTTGCAGCGTAGTTTGTAAAGAGGGAAACAGGAAAGCTTGCGCGGACGGTCCGGTATTTCTAGCGAGGGAAGTGAACTTTGATGCGGAATATGGTTTGTAATGTGGCGGGCATTCCGTTTGCCAATCCGGTCGTGATGGCTTCGGGAACGTTCGGCTTCGGCATGGAATATGCCCGAATATACGATATTAATAAGCTTGGCGGCATTGCCGGCAAAGGATTGACGTTCCGTCCGAGAACCGGGAACGTCGGCTTTCGAGCATGGGAAACCGCGTCGGGAATGATGAACAGCGTCGGGCTGGAAAATCCGGGCATTCCCGCTTTCCTGGAGCGAGAGATGAAATTTATGGAGACGATCAAGCCGGTAAAAATTATTAATCTTGGCGGCAGCGATGTCGATGAATATGTGCTTGGCGCACGCGCAATCACGGAGTATACGATGAAACGGAGATTGCAAGGGGGTCAAGGCGTCGATATGATGATCGAACTAAACATTTCGTGCCCGAATGTGAAAGATGGCGGGTTGGCTTACGGAATCAGGACAGACATGGCCCGAACGGTCGTGCGCGAGGTCAGGGCGGCAACATCGCTTCCGCTTGCGGTCAAGCTGTCGCCGAACGCCGAGAATATCGTCCAAATGGCGGCAATGTGCGAGGAAGAAGGGGCCGAGGCGCTGTCGCTTGTCAACACATTCTCCGCTATGGCGATAGATATTAACCGCAGAAAAAGCGTTTTCGAGCAAGGCTATGCCGGATTGTCCGGCCCTGCGATTAAACCGATCGCGCTGCGCATGGTGCACCAGGTCGCCGGACAAGTGCGAATTCCGATCATGGGAATAGGCGGCATCGCCAATGCAAGCGACGCGATCGAATTCATTATGGCCGGGGCCGCCGTCGTCCAGATCGGCACTGCCAACTTCACGAATCTCCGTGCAGGCGAGGACATCGTTGCCGGCATCGAGGCGTTTATGGAACGGGAGAACATCGAGAGTCTGGACGAAATCCGCGGCATCATTTAGCGATTTGAATTTACGCACTCGGGGATTGCGGATTACTTCTGCTGCGCTCCTTTTGCCGAAATCCCGTTCGCTCAGAACAGGTGCGAAACAGCTCCCTATACCGCAAAATTGCCGATAATAAAGCCCGGTTCGAAGCGCGAACCGGGCGATTATCGTTGTTTTATGTGCGGACGGCGATGACATGCCGTTCGATCCCCGCCAAGTCGGGCACGATGTATACCGTGTCCCAATGTCCCGCCGCCTCCATCATGGCGGCGACTTCGCGAGCTTGGCCCATGCCAAGCTCGAAGCCCATGACGCGCGGCGCGCCAGCGAGCAGCGGCAGCTGCGCGAGCATGCGGCGGTACGGGTCGAGCCCGTCCGTACCGCCGTCCAGCGCGGTGCGCGGCTCATAGTCGCGCACCTCCGGCTGCAGCCCCGCGATGTCTCCCGCGGGGATGTACGGCGGGTTGGACACGACGATGTCCAACCGCTCCCCCGCGAACGGCGCCAGCAGGTCGCCGTTCGCCCACGCGATGCGCGCGGCTGCGCCGTTACGCGCCGCATTGCGCTGCGCCACTTCGAGCGCAGCGGCGGAAATGTCCGACGCGCATACGCGCCATGTCGGACATTGCACCGCGAGCGTCACCGCAATCGCTCCGCTCCCGGTGCCGATGTCGGCCACGGACGGCGCGGCCGCAGACGCATCCGCGCCGTCCGGCCACAACCGCCGCCCTTCCCGCACGACGGCCTCGACGAGCAACTCCGTCTCCGGCCTCGGGATCAGCACCGCCGGCGTCACCTCGAACGGGAGACCGTAGAACTCCTGCGCCCCGATAATATACTGCGCCGGCTCCCCGGCCGCTTTGCGCGCCACGATTTGCCGCCACTGCGCCTCCCGCTCCGGCGGAAAAGCCTCGTGCCAACGCAGCAAATACGCCGCGCGGTCCAGGCCGAGCAGATGCCGCAGCAGCAGCTCCGCCACATGCGGCGCTTCCGCCACGCCCCGCTCGCTTAAAAAAGAAGAAGCCTCCACAAAGGCTTCGCGTATCGTCTTATTTTGCATCGAACACACTCTCTTCCCGCAGAGGCTTCGGATGATCGGCGCCAACCGCCGATTATTCCGCTTTTTCCATGAGCTCAGCTTGTTCGGTCAACGTCAAGGCGGCAATAATTTCCTCCATATCGCCGTTCATGACCGCGTCAAGCTTATGCAGCGTCAAACCGATCCGATGGTCGGTCACACGGCTTTGCGGAAAATTATACGTGCGAATCCGCTCGCTGCGGTCGCCCGTACCGACTTTGCTCTTCCGCTCGCCGGCGTACTTCGCTTCTTCTTCTTGGCGCATAATATCGTAAATGCGCGCGCGCAGCACTTGCAGCGCTTTGACTTTATTGTCGTTTTGCGACTTTCCGTCCTGACACGTCGCTACGATTCCGGTCGGGATATGCGTTACCCGTACGGCCGACTTCGTCGTATTGACCGATTGCCCGCCCGCTCCGCTGGAACAGAACGTATCGACCCGAATGTCCTTGTCGAGAATTTCCACTTCGACTTCCTCGACTTCCGGCATCACCGCAACCGTCGACGTGGACGTATGAATGCGTCCGCCCGATTCCGTTACCGGAATGCGCTGCACGCGATGTGCGCCGCTCTCGTATTTCAACTTGCTGTAAGCGCCCCGGCCGTTAATCATGAAGATCACTTCCTTAAAGCCGCCGAGATCGTTAATATTGGCGTCCATCAATTCCACGCGCCAGCCTTGCGCATCCGCATAACGCGTATACATGCGGTACAGGTCCGCCGCGAACAATGCCGCCTCGTCCCCTCCCGCCGCGCCGCGAATTTCCACAATGACGTTCTTGTCGTCGTTCGGATCTTTCGGAAGAAGCAAGATCCGGATTTTTTCTTCCAATTCCTTCTGCTTGGAGCTCAGCTCTTCAATCTCCATTTTGACCATTTCGCGCATTTCATCGTCCAGCTTTTCGCCCAGCATTTGTTTGGCCGCTTCAAGTTCTTCTATCACATTCTTATATTCGACGTACGCCTCATACGTCGGTTGAATATCGGATTGTTCTTTCGAATAATCGCGCAATTTTTTGGAATCGTTCGCCACGTCCGGATCGCACAACAATTCGCTTAATTTCTCATAACGATCCGCAATGGATTGCAATTTGTCCAACATGTTCGTTCACCTCAATCTGTTTCAATAATAATGTATTTTATGCAGGCCGCATCGACCGCTTGGCCCTCATTCCGCTTCGGCACGCGCTAAACGTTGAAACGGAAATGCATTACGTCGCCGTCCTGCACGACATATTCCTTGCCTTCCAAACGAAGCTGGCCCCGCTCCTTGACTGCGTTCATCGAGCCGGCAGCGATCAGATCGTCGTAAGACACCACTTCCGCACGGATGAACCCGCGCTCGAAATCGCTGTGGATAACGCCGGCCGCCTGCGGCGCTTTCGTGCCTTTGCGAATCGTCCAGGCGCGAACTTCCTGCACCCCTGCCGTAAAATACGTATATAAGCCCAGCAAGCGATACGCCGCCCGAATTAACCGGTCAAGCCCCGACTCTTCCAAGCCGAGCTCTTCCAGAAACATCGCTTTATCTTCGCCTTCCAGTTCCGCGATCTCCGATTCAACCTTTGCGCTGATCGGTACGACTTCCGCGCCCTCTTCCGCCGCAAACTCACGCACCTTCTGCACATACGGGTTGTTGTCCGCATCGCCCGCTTCTTCTTCGCTTACGTTGGCTGCGTACAGCACCGGCTTGATCGTCAGCAAATGCAAGTCGCGAATAATCAGCTTCTCTTCCTCCGAGAGCTCGACGCTGCGCGCAGGTTTGTCGGCATACAGCGCTTCCTTCACGCGCTCCAGCACCTCGACTTCGGCGGCATATTTTTTGTCGCCGCTCTTCATATTTTTACGGGAACGTTCGATCCGTTTCTCCACGCTTTCCAGATCCGCGAGAATCAATTCCAGATTAATCGTCTGGATATCGCTGATCGGATCGACCTTTCCGTCTACATGCGTAATGTTCTCGTCTTCGAAGCAGCGCACCACATGCACGATCGCATCCACTTCGCGAATGTGGGCCAAGAACTTATTGCCAAGCCCCTCGCCTTTGCTTGCGCCGCGCACAAGACCGGCGATATCGACAAATTCAAAGGCCGTCGGAACGGTCTTATTCGGAACGACCAATTCGGTCAACTTGGTCAAACGCTCGTCCGGCACTTCCACCACACCGACATTCGGGTCGATCGTGCAAAACGGATAGTTGGCCGATTCCGCCCCCGCTTGCGTAATCGCATTGAACAATGTCGACTTCCCTACATTCGGCAAACCTACGATGCCCGCTTTCAAAGCCATATATCAATACACTCCTTAATTATCATAACAACTTAACTAATATATTATATAGTAAAATCCGCAAAACTGAAAGCCCCCGCTGTACCGCAAGCATCGGCGCAATCGTGGGGCCGGTTCGCCTCTCTGAATCCGCGTCTGCCAGGTATTCCGTGTCTGCTAGGTACCATGTGCCTGCTAGGTATCCCGTGTCTGTCGGGCCTGTCCTTCTGTCTCTTATTTCGCCTTCTGTCGAAATCCCCTTTGCTCATGATGCAAATTCCTTGGGGTCAAGGTGAACGAACGTAGTACACAGTGGTACTAAACGGTGTACAACTTTTATTTGGAGACGAGAATAAAACAAGATCATTATGCAAATGTTTGCCGCCTATGCCTTCGATACGAACGAGCCATTCCCGTTCCTGCCTAAATTTCGTAATCAATTCGGCTCTCTGAACGGCCGGAATAGCGGAGCCCCACTTCTGATCGAAAGGAATACCGACAAAAGGGAAGATAAACACAACCTTCTGACCAAACGGGATACCGACAAAAGGGAGATAAACACAACCTTCTGACCAAACGGGATATCGACAAAAGGGAAGATAAACCAACCTTCTGACCAAACGGGATATCGACAAAGGGAAGATAAACCAACCTTCTGACCAAACGGGATATCGACAAAAGGAAGACAAACCAACCTTCTGACCAAACGGGATATCGACAAAAGGGAAGATAAACCAACCTTCTGACCAAGCGGGATATCGGCAAAAGGGAAGATAAACCAACCTTCTGACCAAACGGGATATCGACAAAGGGAAGATAAACAACCTACTGACCAAACGGGATATCGACAAAAGGGAGAAAAAATCAAGAGGAACGAGGCGAGAGCCAGAAACGGTATAACCGAAACACGCGGGATAAACTAACACCGGCACACTAATCTATCATAACGAACCCCACATATTCCGATATAAGGCGGGTCGCCGAGACGCCGGCAAACAAAAAAGCAGCGGGCCCCTCTCTCTGCACCGCTGCTTCTTGCGCATTTATGGCAGCTGTTCCGATTGCACGGAAACGACATGCTCCCATTTCGATATTTCTTCGATCGCCGCCAGCAATTTGTCCGGCGACTTGACCCGCAGCACCAGTTTGACGGCGATTGCCGGCGCTTCCCCTGCGGGACGGGATGCCGCTTTGCCCGGAACGATCCGCATATTGACAATATGGATGCCTTTCTCGCGCAAGGCGGCATGGAGCTCGGCGAGTACGCCCGCGTAATCGATCAATTCAATGTCCAATTCCCGATTTCTACGTTCTTTTCCCCATGTTTTTTCCCATTTGTTCAATAAATGCAAGCTGATTAGCGCCAATAGCGTACAAACGAGCGCGCCGGTATAGAAGCCTGCTCCCACGCATAAACCGAGGGCGGCGACAACCCATACCGATGCGGCCGTCGTCAAGCCTTTAATGACATTGCCGTTCCGCAAAATGGCGCCTGCGCCGAGAAACCCGATGCCGCTGACGACTTGCGCGGCCAGGCGGGCGGGATCCATCCGTACGTTCGGCTCGGCGGCAAATTCGGCAAAACCGTAAATCGACAATAACATAATCATCGCGGATCCCAAGCAGACGAGAATATGCGTACGGAAACCGGCCGCATGATTGTTCCTCTCCCGCTCGATGCCGATGAGACCGCCCACGGCGGCGGCCATGATCAGCCTGAGAACCAATTCCCACTGGGTAATATGCCAAACGCTTTGTCCCATTGTTCCAAACGACTCCCCCTTCCCACGATAACGTTGCGCTAAGCGATTTCCCGCGTATCCAGCCGGTTGCGCCATGAAGATTTCCCGTGACGATTACAAATTCCTGCAATCATCCAGGTATTTCTCATCGAAACAGGAGGGTAGGTAAAAAAGCCTGCGATTATACAGGAATTCCCTACCAAATCACCCCATACTCCATTGTCGCGAGAAAAAAGATGTATTTTTGCAGGCTTGCTGATTTAAAGGTCCTTCAACGGCTGCCTATCCATTTTCCGCTGGAGCGGTATTGTCTGACATGATGTCCTCGAATCCGTCCCTGTTAACCGGCTTGGTCTATACCGGTTCGTCATCGCCAAGAACGTAGCTACAGGCGCTCCCGGTTCGTCTCGATGCGCCATACTTGAAGCTTCGGGCGCTTTGCCTCATTGACCGCGTTCATAGCGATGGCGATCGAAGAGCAAATCCAGGCGTCTCCGTCAGGATACGAACGCGTAATGGCGACCGCCCGTCCTTCCGCCGTATCGAACTTGCGCAATATTCGTTCGTTTACTGCGGCAAAGTAAGCTTGCCCGCCAATCAGAAACGCGATGCGGTGATTGCCGAGACAGACGATCTGCATGTTCCCCTCGTCCCCTTCCGGGTGCAAACCCATCAAAGGAAGGACATAACGATTGCATCCGTCCGTCGAAACGATAGACAAATCTCCGTTCTCTTTCACGATCGCCGCTTCCTGATCCCGCCAGGCATCCCATGCCGCAACGCCTGTATGCTCCGATACGAATCCGCGCGTCTCGTCGTCGTAACGGTACAATGTGCCCGAATGGGCAAGCATCCATAATTTCGTTCCTTCCGCGTACAGTTGCAAACATGATTCCGGCAATGCCGCAGTCCGCTCGATCGTCAGCTTGCCGGGACCGGACGAATCGTCAATGCTCCAAAGCTCCGTGCCGACCGCCGCCCAGATTCCCCCGGAATCGCGTTCCGCCATCGCGGTCGCTTCGCTCTCGAACCGCACTTTCTCGAACGGCCATGCTCCATCCGCATCGCGGACGAACCGCCATGGGCTGCGGAGATCCGTCCGGCCGACGAAACGGTCCCAAGCCATCCATACATGGCCCGGCGTCACGGCAATCCCTTTCAAAGGCGCGCCGATATGAAGCGTACCGAGTACGGACTCGGTTTCCGGCTCCGCCTCCCACGTAAAACCGTCCTCTGTCGAAACCAAATACCGTTTGGAAGACAGCGGCACGATACCGTTCCGAATGGCCGGCTCCTCGCCTACCGAACAGGAATGAACGGGAGCGAGCGAAACTTCGGTCGGAGCAATCAGCTCTTTCGCATTGCCGGCATGCTCCCACCCGCCTTCGTCCGTGATCGCGCGCTTCGTATGATCCAAGGTTAGCACTCGCACCGCATTGGCATCGATATCCAAAATTCTCGATTGCCGTCCTCCGTCGCGCGTGAACGTCGGCCCGTGCACTCCGGTAATAAAGAAATGAGTGCCGTGCCGGTACGTATGCGAATCCGTATGAATATGGCTCAGATGATAATGGGCCGAGAACCACATGACGATTTCCGGCGTATTTTTAACTAATTCATGCCAGCGATGCGGTTGGTGATTTTGATCCAAATAAGCGTTCGTCGAACGCACATGCACTTTCGGCACCGTACGCAGCCCGCATCCGATCGGCGGAGCATGCGTAAAGAAGACGACCGGCACGTTCGGACGCTCCTTCAATTTCCGCGCCAACCAATCGAATTGTTCGTCGGATACGAAGCATTCCTGCACGTCGTAACAAGAATTCGGCATTTGCGGTTCGGTGGAAGCGAAGAAGAAGCGGAAATCGTCGTATTCCAGCACCCCGTAAGGCTTGTCCAGATCGAACATCTCCATAAAACGCCGCTGAACCGTGCCTTTTGCCTGAACGCCGTTGCCCGATTCCAGTTCCAAATCGTGATTGCCGAGGATCGGCCTTAACGGCGCTCCCGTTTGCTTCAAAAATTCGAACGCTTCTTCAAGGCCTTCGATCCGCCCGATCATCCCCTGACTGCCGAAGTCTCCCAGCGGTATAACCAAATCCGGATTGCAATTTGCGATATCCTCCATTGCCGATCGCGTCGCGTCGTATTGGTCGGAATGCAAATGGAAATCTCCCAAAATGACAACTCTCATCGTGATTCGTCCTTTCGTCCGTTTCTTCCTAACCCTTTACCGCACCGGATGTAATCCCTGCGATAATATGCTTCTGCATGAGCAGAAAGAAGATGACCATCGGAATAATGGCCAGCGTCATCGCAGCCATAGCCAGATGATATTCGTTATTGTACTCGCCGAAATATACCGACGACGCCAGCGGAATCGTTTTATTCTTCTCCGAGGTCAAAGTGATCAACGGCAACAAGAAGTCGTTCCAAATCCATAATGTATGCAGGATGGCGATCGTCGTCGTGATCGGCTTCAAGAGCGGGAGCAGAATGCGGAAATAGACGCCGAATGGCCCGCTTCCGTCGATATGGGCCGCCTCTTCGAGCTCATGCGGCACCGATTTGATAAAGCCGTGGTATAAAAAGACGGCCAAAGGCAAGCCGAACCCGCAATACATAAGAATCAAGCCGTACAAGGAATCGATCAGGCTCATATCTTTCGCCACCTTGACGAGCGGAATCATCAGCGTTTGAAACGGAATGACCAGCGAAGACAGGATAGCGAAAAAAATAATTTGGCTTACAACGCCCGGACGCCTTACCAATTGATAAGCGGCAGCCGAACTGATCAGCAAGATCAGAATGACGGACACGACCGTAACGAGCAATGAGTTGGTGAACACCTTCAAGAAATCGAGCTGTTTCCATACGGTGATAAAGTTATCGAATTGAAACTTGCTCGGGAGCGCCAATGCCGATTCGATAATTTCGCTAAACGATTTAAATCCGCTTATAAAGGTAATGTAGATCGGAAAAAGAAAGAGAAGCGCCAATACGATCATGATTAGTTCCAGCAGGAATTTCCCCGCGCCGTAACGATGCTGCTTCACATTTCCACCTCCTTGCGTTTCATAACCGCCGTTTGAATCAATGTAATCGACGCCAGAATGACGAAGAAGAAAACGGCTTTCGTCGATGCGTAAGTAAACAGGTTTTTCATGAACGCATCGGTATAAATTTGCAAAGCGAGCGACTCCGTCGACCCGAACGGACCGCCTTTCGTCAAAGAAAAGTTCAGATCGAACGCTTTAAAGCTGCTGGAAATCGCCAAAAATACGCATACGGTCATGGCCGGGCGGATCATCGGCACGACAACATTCCACAATCGGCGCAGCCGTCCGGCGCCGTCGATTTCCGCCGCTTCCAGCAAATCCTTCGGCACCCCTTGCAGCGCCGCCAAGTAAATGATCATGTAGTAACCGGCCGAATGCCATACCGCGACGATGACGATGGACCAGAACGCCGGACCGGGCAAGCTGAGCCAGTTTTTCTGAAATAAGGCCCAGCCGGTCATTTGGCCGATTTCCCCGAAGAGCTGGACAATGATAAATTGCCAAATAAACCCGATGATGACGCCTCCGATGACATGCGGCAAGAAAAAGCCGGTGCGCAGCAAGTTTTTCGTTTTGAGCGCTACGTTTAAAGCCAAAGCGATGAGGAACCCGAAAATGTTAAACAGGATCGCCGTGACGGCGACATACTTAATGGTAAATCCGAATGATTTCCAGAAGTAGCGGTCTTCGAACAACATGCGATAGTTGTCCAGACCCGCCCAGCCAACGTTGCTGCTGATCCCGTTCCAATCTTGAAACGAATAAATGACGCCTCGTACGAACGGAAGCAGAATAATCAAGCAGAAAAACAGCACGGCCGGAGCTACGAAAACGGAATAGACCAAATATTGTCTTGTTTTCGACTTCACGTCATTCTCTCCTTTCATTTACAGTTATAGGAATGTAAAAGGTTCCTGGCCGTTAATTGTCAACCAGGAACCTGCCAATGACTTTATTTTTTTACCCGAAGGTCCCAAGCGTTTTGCAATTCTTGAAGCGTCTGTTCTTTGTTCGTTTGGCCTCCGATATATGCCTGCAAAATTTTAGGCGAATCTTCCTTGATGCCGACCGGCCATGCGCTAAACGCCCAAGGAACGGTTTTTCCGTTCTCGACATAAGCGGACATATCCATTGCGAGCGGACCAAGTTCCGGAGTCGTTTGCAAATCGGTGAAAGCAGGAATAAATTTAAAGGAATCTACAATATATTTCTGCCCGTTCTGATGAAGCCATTCCAAAAACTTCAACACTTCGTCGACATGTTTGGAATTTTTGTTCACAACATAGTATCCGGGTACCGAAACCGGCATTCTCGTTTCTTCCGGATTGTCGGTAAGCGGAAGAGCGAACATCCCCATATTCAAATCGGGATTGACTTTCTGGATCGGATCGATCGTCCAAACGCCTTGATGCATCATCGCCGTTTTGCCCGTGGCGAAGTTGGAAATTTGGTTATCGTAGTTGACGCCTAACGATTCGAGACCTTTTCCGTAATCGGCTCCAAGTCCCAGTACGTCGAAGAAATTGTCGATATATTTCAGGTCGCCGATTTTCATCTCGCCGTTTTTCAATTTGTCCAAGGATGCGGCCGGGTCGCTCTCATAGGCGAACGGCAAATTGAACAAATGGTATAACGGGAAGGATTCCTGATAAGCTTCCGTGTAAGGCTCGATGCCGGCCGCTTTCAGCTTCTCGGCCGTTTCTTTCAGTTCCGTAAACGTGGCAGGCAATTGCTCAATGCCCGCCTGCGCGAACAAATCCTTGTTATAGATGACGCCGAAACCTTCGAAAGCAAGCGGGAAGCCCAGCTTTTTGCCGTCTACCGTCATGCCCTCGATCGATAACGGAGAGGCTTTCTCCATCCACGGTTCATTGGACAGGTCAAGCAAATTTTCCGACCAGGATTCCATGATGCTGTATCCGTTCGAATAAAAAATATCGGGCTCGTCCCCGGAAGCGAAGCGCGTTTTCAGAATCGTATTATAATCTTTGACGACTTGCGCTTCGATGATCACATTCGGGTTCTCGGCCATATAGTCCTCGACCATCGCCTTTACTTTATCCGTAATTTCGATTTTGTTTTGGAGCAGCTTGATCGTTACTTTCTCCCCGCCGTTGTCCCCCGCGGCTTCCTTAACGTCGGCGTTTTTCTCGGTGCCGCCGCCGCAGCCCGCTACAAGCGCGCCAAGCATCGTGAAAACCGTGAGCATCGCGAATAACTTTTTCTTCACAACTCGTTCCCCCTGTAGTTTTCGTTGATTATGTTTCCTATGCTCTTTATTCTAATAGACTGCCAGAGGTTGACGGCAGAGAATATATTGACCCAAAAAGGGAATATCGGGACTTCTTCGGTTCAAAGGCGAGGAGCGGCTTAGACATGCCTGTTTTCTTTCCGGAATTGAAGCGGAGATAGGCCTGTCTGTTTCTTGAATACTTTGCCGAAATAATTTTCATCCGTATAACCGAGCAGCCCGGCCATCTCCGACACGGAAATATTCGTGCCGACGAGGAGCGATTTGGCGCGTTCTACCCTAAGCTCCGTCAAATAGGTAATGATGGTCGTGCCGTACGTCTCCTTGAACTTGCGCGCGATATACCACGGATTGAAATTGAATTTCCGGGATAGCATCGCCAAGGATATATCCTCCTGAAAATGGAGGGTTATATATTCATGGATCGCTTCGATGCTGCGGATCGGGAACCCGCCGCCGCTGCGGTCGATCAGCGAGCACCATGCTTCGGCGAACAGCCGCTGCCATTCGTCGATATCCGCGATCCATAACGGCATAAACGAAACGGCGGCATTGTTGTCCGACGGCCGATCGCGGTACGCCTTTTCCAAAAGCAGATTCGCTTCATAGGTATAGCCCTGCAGATCTTTCAACCGCAATGTTCCCCGATCCTTCAGCTCCTGCGCAAAGGACCGGACAATCTCGGCGACGTACGCCTTATCCTTTCTCTGCAATGCGGTCTCCAGGAAAATCCGGCGTTCCGCCAAGCTCGGCAATTTCGTCGCATCGTCTTTATGTTGCGGGACGCCCGATATGACGTCGCACATCAAGAGCGCCGCGCGCGCGCCGGCGATCGCCTGCGGCAGCGTCTCCGCGCCGGCCTCCCCCTCGTGAATCCCGATCAGCATCTTCAGTCCCAACGTATCCAACCAGCATTGGGCTAATTTCTCGATATAAAATTTTTGTTTGGACGGCATCATGCCGGACGAGCCCCAAAAGGTTAAAAGTACCCACTGCTCATCGTCCAGTCTGCATAAGTAATAAGGGTTGTACGGCTCCAAAACCTCATGGGCGATATTATGCAAGGCGAACGCAAACAGTTCGACATCGCCTTGAAAACGCCGGTATTGAATATCCGAACGGTTGGATGGCAGCAGCATCGCCGCCGTTACGGAACCTGCGGGAAGCCCCCTCCTCGCGAAAATATGGCGTATCCCTTCATGAAAAGCGAATTCCCCTTTCAAATAGCCGGCCAGCTTATGCTCGTCCAACAAGTCTTCCGCTTGACGTATCCGGTAACCTGCATGGATCTCTTCCTCTTCGCTGCTTTCCTGCTCCCTCCAGGCGGTGACCGCCCTTGTCAAAGCTTGCTCCAAATCCTTTTTGCGAAAAGGCTTCAGCAAATAATCGACCCCTTTGGCCATCAGCGCCGCATGCGTATAAGCAAAATGATCGTACCCGCTTACGACGATCACTTGCGTCTTCAAGCTTTCCCGGCGCAGCGATCGGAGCAGCGCTACCCCATCCATGCCGGGCATGTTCATGTCGCAGAACATTACCGCAGGTTTATGCTCGCGGGCAAGCGCCAACGCCTGCCGCCCGTCTTCCGCTTCCAATACTTCAGTAACGCCGAATTTCCGCCAATCGACCGCCAAGGTAATTCCTTCTCTTACATGCTCTTCGTCGTCTACCAACAATACTTTCACGATTGGTCTCCTCCCTGTTGTTGATCATGCACCGGAAACTGAAGAGTAATGATCGTTGATTCATAGGGACGGCTTTGTATTCCCCATACAAAAGCCGAACCGTAACAAATGCGCAATCGCTGCAGCACATTCGCCAGCCCGATCCCGCCTTTTCGCCGGCCGGGCGCTTGGCGGCTCGCGTATTCCTGTTCGATTCGCGCGATCGTCGCCGGTTCGAAGCCTTTGCCGTTGTCGATAATACGCAGGCAAAGCTCGCTTCCGTTCAACTCGATTCCGATATGCAAATCGCCTTTCCCGCTCCCCTTCTCGATCCCGTGAATGATGCTGTTCTCCACCAACGGCTGCAGAATCATCTTCGGTACGATCAAGCCGAGCGCTTCGTCCGGACAGGATAGCGTGTAAGATAGTTTATTTTTGAATCTGCCGATCTGCAATGACAAATAATGCTCCACATGCTGAATTTCCTTGTATAAAGGCACGTTTTCCGTCTTCAAATCCATACTGTAACGAAGAATGGAGCCCAATTCGGCGATTTTATCGCTTATTTCCTCGACTCCGTGACGCAAAGCCAACGTGCCGATCGATTGCAGCGTATTGTATAAAAAATGCGGATTGATTTGGGCTTGAAGCATTTTCAAACGAGCTGTGGACAATTCCAATTGGCTGCGGTATTCCCGGTCGACAAAATCGTCCAAATTGCGGACCATCGTCTGAAACCGCTGCTCCAACACGCCCAATTCATCTTTGTTTCCCCCTGCCGGCTCCACGTCGAAGTTGCCGGACTGAACCTTGCTGATCGATCGCAAAAGCCGCTTGATCGGGGCAATGGTCATGAAAGATAAAATCGAGGCGAACAAGATAACGAACGCGATGGCGACCAATTGAACGATCAGCATCCGATTCAACGTCTTGTCTGCCGATTCGTTAATCGTATCCTTCGGGACGAATTTCACCATCGTGAGCGGGATCTCTTTAAATTGGTCTCTCGTATAAATAAAGATCCCGGGCTTGTCCTTGAACTCTCCGGTCGCAAATCCGCCCTTCTGCCCGAAATCCGGCTCGGTCATCGCAACCGTGCCGGCATCTTCCTCTTCCGAAGCCCATAACAGCCTCAAATCGTCCTGGATGTATAAAAAGGTTGCCTCTCCTTTATCCGGCTTGGATAAAGACTCCATCAATCTCGCCAGCTCGTCCATCCCGACATAAAGCGATGTCAATCCCAACACGGTAGATTCGGGATAATCGACAAGCAACCGATGCAGGGCCAACACCCGCTCGTTGCCAAGCTCCGTCGCTTCGAATTCGTTCGCTTCATCCCATGCTTCCGGGGATGCCGGCAAATCGATGTCGGCATTGCCTCGGTCCGCCCCGAATCTTCCGTCGCCAAGACGGGTGTATGTGTGATGGTTCATGGCGCTGATATAGCGAACGGCGCGCATCTCGGAACGGCTCGCATACAGCTTGTTCAACTGGTCGGTAATTTGAATGAGCAGGAGAGGCGTCGCTTCCGTTCTGCGCAAATTGTTCATAAGCTCGTTGTCCTGATAATAGGACGCGGAAACGACTCGTAACTCTTGCAAGTAACGTTTAATATTTTCCATGCTTAAATCCATCGATTGCCGATTAAGGGAAATGACTTCCTGTTCGACCCATTTCGATGTCGTCCGATGCGAAACGATGTTGGATAAAGAAAAAGGAATGATAGAGGCCAGCAGCATTCCGACAAGCAATTTCGCAAATAAACTGCGCTTGATCCACATTTGTATTCTCCTCTGGTTGATTACGATATCAAGTCTCGGCGGCAAGGCCGCGCTTCGTTGATTATTGTAAGTTTGCGGCGGCTCAAATTCAAGGAAAGCTTTCTGGAATGGCGGCTCCCTTGCCGGCGGCATAGCGATGTACGGACAAAGATGCTCTATTTTTTGCCGCATGAAACGGCAGGAAGTTGGACTGGTGAACTGAAAGCGCAACCATTAAGATGGTACTGAAACGAATTAAGAAGTCACCAGAAGGGGGAAGTTACGAACGATGAAAAAATGGTTCAGCGCACTTACGATCTTCGCCATGGTTACGGCTCTGCTTACCGCATGCGGCGGCGGGTCGCAGTCGGCGGGCGGAACGGGGGATTCGTCTTCGGGAACGCAGAACGAATCTTCGGGCCAAACGGACGATAAGCCGAAAGGCAAATTGACGGTGTATGTCGGTTTCCAAGAAGACCATGCGATTGAAGCGATGAAGCAATTTACGCAAGATACCGGCATCGAGGCGGAGATGATCCGGATGTCCGGCGGCGAAATTCTCGCCAAAATCCGGGCGGAGAAAGACAATCCGCAAGCCGACATTTGGTACGGCGGTGCGGCCGATACGTTCCTGACGGCGCAGGGGGACGGCCTGCTGGAGCCTTACACATCGCCGGTAGCGGATAAAATCGACGCCAAGTATAAGGATCCGGACGGATACTGGACCGGCATCTACGTCGGAGCGGTCGGATTCGCGTCCAACAAGGACTTTCTGAAAGAGCATAATTTGCAGCCGCCGACGAAATGGGAAGACTTGTTGAACCCGGTTTACAAAGGAAATGTCGTTATGGGAGATCCAAGCTCCTCCAGCACCGCCTATACGATTATGTACACGATTCTGAAAGTAATGGGAGGCGAAGAGCAAGGATTCGATTATCTCAAGCAGCTGCACAGCCAAGTTTCGCAATATACGACGAGCGGAACGGCTACGGGCAGAATGGTCGGCATGGGCGAAGCGGCCGTCAGCGTCCTATTCGCGCATGATATCGTGAAATACCAAGAGGAAGGCTTCGATTCGCTCGAGCTGTCTTTCCCGGAAGACGGAACAGGTTATGAAACGGGCGCCATTGCCATGATCAAGAACAGCAAAAATCAGGAATTGGCCAAAAAATTCATCGATTGGGCGCTCGACAAAGACGCTCAGGAAGTGGGACAACGTACGGGCAGCTACCAAACGTTGACGAATCCGGATGCGAAACAGCCGGAGAAAGGCATCGATTTCTCCAAACTCAACCTGATCGATTACGATCTGGCCGAGGCCGGCAAGATGCGGCAAAGCCTGATCGACAAATGGAACAACGAAGTGAAAAAGTAAGGCTCACGCAAAAACCTGCCGGCGGCATGCGTCCGGCAGGTTTCATGTATAGATGGAACTCTTAACGCAACAAAACCTCGATAATATCGTGAACGATAATGCCGACTACCGAATAATCGCTGTCGGCGAACGTAGCGCGTATAAAGCCGAGCCCCGATAGCAACGGCGTCAGAAAGAGAGGCAGCATCGTAATCAGAAACCCGTGGCACAACGTCGCGACGACAAGCCCTCTCCTGCCCCCGATTTTATACGCGATGACGCCCGAAGCTCCTCCGGAGAAAAAATGCGGGATGATGCCGGGAATAATGACGGTATATTGTACGTTCAACGTCAGCAGCATGGCCGCAAGGCCCCCGGCAAAACTCAGCAAAAACCCCAGTATTGCCGCCACAGGCGCATACGTAAACAGCACCGGGCAATCGAGCGCCGGAATGGAACCGGGTACGAGCCGCTGCGCGATCCCCTGGAATGCGGGAATAATCTCCGACAGCATCATGCGCACCCCGTGCAAAATTATATATACGCCCCCGGCAAACCATATCGATTGGATGACGGATACGATCAATAAATTGCGGCCTGCGAATATTTCGCTGATCGATCTGGAAGTTGCGAACAAGCTGGAGGACAGGAACAGAATAAACGTGAACACGGCGATGACGATCATATTGTCTTGGAAGAAAGGCTGCATCTTCTTGAACGTCTCCGGGACCGGTTTTTCCGTCTTGGACTTGAACAGGAAGGCGATCAATCCCGTCACCGCGAATCCGACGCTGTTGAAATGGCCGATCGCAAAGTCGCCGCTGCCCACTGTTCGGCGCACGAACGGCTGGGCGAGGGCCGGACCGAACGACATGGTTAAAGCCAGCACACAGCCGCCGATCGCGTATTGTTCCCAATGGCGCAAAGGGAAGGCCGATAGTATGCTCGCCAGCATCGAAGCCATGAACAAAATATGATGGCCCGTCAAAAATATATATTTGCAGCTCGTCCATCTCGCGATGGCGAGATGCATCGCCATGCCGATCAGCATAATAAAGGCGATTTCCTGTCCGTAGTTGATCTGAGCCAGGGCCGTAATCGTCTCGTTATGCGGAATAATACCGATAATCTGAAACCCGTTCTGAATAATCGCCGACAGGTTCGACAGCGAGGAACCGGCCGCCGAGGCGCCGATTTGCAGCAACGTGTAGCCGAGCATCGTTTTTACCGTTCCCCCGACGACCCGTACGGGCTTTTGCCGCTGAAGCAGCAAGCCGATCAGGGCGATCATCCCCAGCAGAAACGCCGGTTCCCCGAACAGTCCTTTGTTGATCGTTTGCGTCAAATTCATTCTTCGATCACGTCTTCCCCTGCCCGCCTGTCAAACCAACCGCTCGACGCGAGCCGCTGCCTTAAATGTTCCTTATCCGTAATGCTGTCGAGCGCAATCGTTCGAAGGCCCGGACGAAGCGGTAAAGCTTCGACGACTTGTCTTGCGCCGATGACCAGCTCGGCGTCGTACATATTGACGGATGAAGAGTCGCATTGCTCGATATGCGCCGCAATGCCGTATTCCTGCAACAGGGAAACTAGGTTCATACGAATCATCAAGCTCGTCCCAAGGCCGCTCGAGCATACGACAACAATCGTGTTCATAGGCCCTCCCTCTGTCTCAATCCGTTCCATACTTCTTCCGCGCTCGCCGTCTCTTTCAGCCGCATCATGAACGCCTCGTCGTTCAACGCAGCGAGCAGCGTGGACAACGCCTTGACATGCTGCTCCTTGTCGGCCGCGGCCAGGGTGACGATGAGCCAGACCGGCTGCCGCGCAGGCCCGAACGGCAGCGGTTCGCGGAACGTCAGCAGGCTGAAGCCGGTATCCCAGACGCCGTCCAGCATCGAGGCGTGCGGGAAAGCGATGCCTTCGTGGATAATGAAATGATGCTGCTGCGACCGTACCATGTCGACGAGTTTCTCCTCATATTGCAATCCGGTCAATCCCCGTTCGCACAGCAGCCTGTTTCCCAGACGAACAGCCGTCTCCCAATCCGTTTCGCGCAGTTGGAGCCGAATGGAATGAACGGGCAGCAGCGCGGTCAGTTCCCGCCCCTGCAGAAACTTCGGGCTGCCTTGGAACATTTGCAGCAATTCTTCCAGCAATTTGCCGCGATCGGTAATTTGGGCGTACTTCTCCGTAATACGCAGAATACGGTTCACCGTCTGAATCGTTTCGGCCTCGACCTGCCGCGCCGGAGGCGCGACGCCGAGAAAAGCCGCCACCCGCTCCCGGTCTTCTTCCGGCAGCAGCGGCGACACTTTCAGCCAAGGCACCGGTACGGCATGGCCGATGTCGATCATCGTCAGAATCGCGTCCGCGTCGAATACGGTAATATGCTTCGCATCCTGGTACGAATATTCTCCCACAACATCTACATGGGGGAAGAGCGCGTCCATCCGTCTGTGGAGAATCGAAGACGTGCCGAGACCGGAGCTGCAGACGATCGCCACCCGCTTCTTCCGGGCGACGGTCCGTTGGTTCAGGCCGCTGCCGATATGCATGACAATATAGCCGATTTCATCCCGGTCGAGCGAAACGTCAAACGGCTTCATCTCTTCGGCCGCTACCCGCTCGAGAATGCCGAGCAGCGCGCCGTATTCTTGCTCCAGTTGTTCTATGAGCGGATTCTTGGTATGCAGCCCGAACTTCGAACGATAAATCGCCGGCTTCAAATGGACGGCAAGCCCCTGCACGATTTGCTCCATTCGCTGCAACGGATGTCCGAGCTCGCGCTCGACGCCGATGACGATGCGCTTGGCCAGTTGCACATATTGCGAATCGCCGGCCGACTGCCCGCTCTTCTTCTGCGCCCCAAGCACATGCTGCGTAATATACCCGATCTCCTCCAGCGGCATCTCGACGCCAAAGTAACGCCCGACTTGTCCGGCCAGCGTATCGCGCACGACGCCGAACTCCTCTGTGTCCTGCAGTTCCAGCAGCAGTTCGCGGTCCATTAGAATCGCATGATTTCCCTTGAGACGCTCCATCGCCATTAGCAAATGCAAGATCAGAGCCGAGCAGCCTGCATCGGAAAATTCGATGGACAAGCGCCGTTCCAGCCGTTTGACGGCATCGAACAGAAAATGCGCGTCCTCGGTGCGAAACCATGAATTCCAGGGCTGGTTGCCAAGCGGCGCCGCGCCGTCCAGCACGAACTGCAATATTTTCTCATCCGTCATTTCCGTCCGGAGCAGTTCCAGATAAGCATTCCTTTGGCAGCGCTCGCTGCCGCCGATTTTCATCCAGCCGCGTTCCCGCACCAGCTCAAGCCCCCGTTCCGCCAGCCATGCCTTCGCTTCCGCAATGTCAAGCAGCAACGTGTTGCGGCTAATCTTGAACTCATCAAGCACGTCTTCGGTCCGCAGCTTCGTTTCCGCAAGCAGCCGTTTCAGCATTAAGAGGACGCGCAGCTTTCCGTCCACATATTCGGGTCTGCGCGCCAGTTCCTTATCGATATGTTCCCATTGCTCCGGTTCGAGTTCAATTCTGACGCCCAGCTTGCGGTCGCGTTCCAGGCTGACGCCGTAATCGCGCAGCCATTCTTCCAGCATGAGCAGATCGTGGCGAACGGTTCGCGGAGAAATGCCGTATTCCTGCCCAAATCTGTTAGCGGATATATAGGAATCTTCTTCAATCAGTTGCAACAGCATTTGTTGTTGGCGGCTTGTCAGCATTGTTGTCTCACCCTTCCGTAAGTAAACCGCTTTCATAAATGGTAAACCTTTTGCGTCATCCTGTAAAGAGGCAACGCCCAAACTCGCCAATTGCGCACGTTTTTCTGCCGCCAGAAGCGGCAAAACGTTGGACTGTCCCTTTGTAAGCGTATCCGCTACGATGAGAATGGAGGAAATCGATACATCACTTGAAAGGAGATACGGAATGAAACGCTCCAAAATATCGCGCGATCCGCTGCTTATGCTTTGTATCGTGCTCGTTATGCTTAGTTTGTGTGTTTTTATCGTCTATCCATTATTCCAAATTTTAAAGACGAGCTTTATCACAACAAACGGACAATTGGATCTCGGCGGCTACCGCAGAGTGTTCTCGGGAGGCCGGCTGTTCGAAGCGCTGCGCAACTCGCTGCTTCTCGCCTTCATCGTTGGGACGCTGTCGACCGTTATCGCATACCTGTTCGCCTATACGTTCGCTTACGTAAAGGTTCCCTTCAAAAAGCTGTTTAACGGAATCGCTATCTTGCCGGTCATATCGCCGCCGTTCGTCATCTCGTTATCGGCCATTTTATTGTTCGGCAAGCAAGGTTTTATTACCAAGCATCTGCTGGGAATGACGAATGCCGACATCTACGGACTGCACGGATTGGTGCTCGTTCAGACGCTGACATACTTTCCGGTCGCGTTTCTCACCTTGGCCGGCTTGCTCCGTTCGATCAGCCCTTCGCTGGAAGAAGCCAGCTCCAACATGGGAGCGGGCAAATTAAAAACGTTTCTGACGGTCACGCTTCCGTTGTCGGTTCCCGGCATCGCCAACGCTTTCTTGCTCGTGTTCGTGCAATCGCTGGCCGATTTCGGCAACCCGATGACGATCGGCGGCAACTATACGACCGTCGCGCGCGAGATCTATTTGCAAGCGGTCGGCAGCTACGATATGCAAGCCGGCGCCTCGCTCGCCATGATGCTGCTGATGATCACCTTTATCGTATACGTCCTGCAGAAGTTTTGGGTCGGCAAGAAAAGCTACGTTACCGTGACGGGGAAACCGACGCACGGACGCAAGATGATCGAAAAAGGAGTCGGCAAAAATATTCTGTTCGGCGCTTGCTTCATCTTGTCCCTTGCGGTTATCGCTTTCTACGTGCTGGTGCCGATCGGCTCGTTCATCAAATTATGGGGCATCAACAACAGCTTTACGCTCGATCACTATAAATATGTATTCTCGATCGGACAGAAAGCGATGCGCGACACGCTGACTCTGTCGATCATCGCTACGCCGATCGCCGGATTGCTAGGCATGATCATCGCGTTCCTGATCGTACGCAAGCAATTTTTCGGCAAAAGAGTGTTGGAAATGGTCAGCATGCTCTTGCTCGCCGTTCCGGGAACGGTTATCGGTATTTCATATGTTCTGTCTTTCAACAAGGCGCCGCTTGCGCTCACAGGCACGGCCGCCATCATTATCGCCGCGTTCGTCGTCCGGGCGATTCCGGTCGGGATCCGGTCGGGTATCGCCTCGCTCCAGCAGATCGACCCGTCGATCGAGGAAGCGGCGACCGACCTTGGCGCCAGCCAGTCCAAGACGTTTACGAGCGTCGTGCTGCCGCTCATTAAGCCGGCCTTTTTCAGCGGGCTGGTCTACGGATTTGTGAAAAGCATGACCGCGATGAGCGCTGTCATCTTCCTCATCTCGGCCAAATTCAACCTGATCACGGCATCGATTCTAAGCCAGGTGGAGACGGGCCGAATCGGCGTAGCCAGCGCTTACTGTACGATCCTGATCGTGATTATGATCGTGGCCCTGCTGCTGCTGAATACGGCGCTCAAATTTGTAGGGGGCGGAACGAACGATTCTTCCCTCATGTAAAGACAATGCCAAGACGTACAACTTCCAAAGCAAGTCAAGGAGGGTATTCCCATGAATGCGAAATCTGTTTCTTTGCGCAATGTTGCCAAAGCTTTTAAAGACGAAAAAAATCAAACCGTATACGCCGTATCCGATGTGAACGTCCAAATCGAGGCGGGGGAGTTCGTGACGCTGCTCGGCCCTTCCGGCTGCGGCAAAACGACAACGCTGCGCATGATCGCCGGTTTTGAAGATATTACAGCGGGAGATATTTACTTCGGAGAGGAGAAAGTCAATACGATTCCTCCGAATAAACGGGATTGCACGATGGTATTCCAATCGTACGCGCTCTTCCCGCATCTGAGCGTATTCGATAATATTGCTTACGGCCTGAAAATTAAGAAACTGTCCAAAACCGAGATTATGAAGAAAGTTCATGGCGTGCTGGACATCATGAACTTAACGGAGTATAAAGACCGTATGCCTTCGCAGCTTTCGGGCGGCCAGCAGCAGCGCGTCGCTTTGGCGCGGGCGCTGGTGATGGAGCCGGGCGTACTGCTGTTCGACGAGCCGTTATCCAATCTGGACGCCAAGCTGCGCCTCGTCATGCGGGACGAAATCCGCCGCATCCAGCAGCAGATCGGCATTACCGCCATATATGTCACCCATGATCAGAGCGAGGCGATGAGCATGAGCGATCGGGTCATCGTCATGAATAAAGGGCAAATCGAGCAGATCGGCACGCCGCAACAAGTATATCAGCGGCCGGCCACGAAATTCGTCGCCGATTTTATCGGAACCGCCAACTTCATCGACGGCCGCGTAATCGAGGCAACGGAGGATCGACTGCATATCCGCACCCAAACTGGTATAATGATGGCGAGAAATACCGGCGTTCACCGGGTAAACGACGAAGTGTCGGTCGTGGTCCGTCCGGAAGCCGTTCGGCTGACGAAAGGCACAGAGAATGTCGCCGTCGTGACGAAAAGCGTCTTTATGGGCCAAACGCAAGAATATGAAGTGGAGTTTGAAGGCACAACGTTGCAAATTACGGAAAACAATCCGTCGGAGGAAAGCGTTCACCGGGTGGGCGAATTCGTATCGTTGCAGTTTTCCGAACATTCGTTGCATGTAATATAAAAAGATAGCGGGAAAGCGGGGATGGAAGATGAGACGAGGATATCGACGGGCGCTGCCGCTACTCTCCGCGTGTTTGCTCTTCCTGACCGCATGCTCGCCCGAACGCACAGGCGAATTGACCATCTATGCGGGTCTGTACGAGGATCACGCGATTAAAGCGATTGAAACGTTCCAGAAAGAAACGGGCATTAAAGTTTCATACGTCCGCATGTCGAACGGGGAAATTCTGGCGAGAATCCGCGCCGAGCGGGATCACCCCCGCACGAGCGTCTGGTTCGGCGGCCCTGCGGACACGTTCGTACAAGCGAAGAACGAAGGGCTGCTCGCCCCGTATGTGTCGGACAACGCCCAACTGATCGACGACAAGTACAAAGACAGCGAAGGCTACTGGACAGGCATTTACGCCGGCTCGGTCGCGTTTGTGTCGAACAAGGCATGGCTGCAGGAAGTCGGCCTCAATCCGCCTCAATCGTGGGATGACCTGCTGAATCCGAAATATAAAGGGATGATCGCGATGCCCGACCCCCGTTCGTCCGGAACGGGATATACGGTCCTCGCCACATTGGTGCAATTGTGGGGCGAGGACCGTGCGTTTGCGTATTTCAAGCAGCTTAACCAGCAGACCGGCGCTTACACCTCTACAGGCAGCGTCCTCGGCCGGAACGTCGGCATGGGCGAAGTCGGCACGGCCATCATGTTCTCCCATGACGCCGTGAAATTCTATAAAGAAGGCTTTCGCAACATCGTCATCGGTTTTCCGAGCGAAGGAACCGGGTACGAGATCGGAGCCGTCGGCATCGTAGACGGCGCCCCGAATATGCGGGAAGCGCGATTGTTCGTCGATTGGGCGCTGACGAAAGAAGCCCAGGAATTGGGCAAGTTTGCGGGCAACTTCCAATTGCTGACAAACCGCGATGCCGTCTCGCCGGAAGAGGCGTTTCCGCTGGACGATTTGAACACGGTCCCGTACGATCACGATTGGGCGGGCACGAACCGGGAGCGGCTGCTGGAGAAATGGGCACAGGAAGTGTTGAACCCGTAGGCCCGAGCGGAGACGGCGGACAGAGTGCGTCCCTCCGTCCGCTTGTCCTGACATCTTCCGCTCGCTGCCCGCAGCTGTCGCCCTCCTGTCGCGGCCCGTCGCTCGCGATACCGCCGGGAAGGCGGAAATGCCATGCTGCAGACAAGCGGGAATGCCTTGCCATCGTAATACCGGGGACGCCATGCCGCCAGAATAAGCGGGAACGCCCCGCCGCAGACAAGCGGGAATGCCCCGCCGACAGCTTAACGCCAATTCATACCGTTAATTTCCCCGTTGTCCCCTCTTTTCCTAAATTAAAGGTAAAACCTGGCTCTAATTTATCCGAAATCGGCATTTTGCCCAATCTCTCCGAAATTAGCTCCAACAATTACCGCTAGTCTCTATATCCGCAGCCAATCTTGCATTTTAACGGTAGATTTTCCCGCTAATGACGCGAACGGTTCGGTTTGGAACCCCTCAATCCGAAGGCGCCGCATTCGGAAGCGAGGCGACCATCTCCAGCAGCATCAGCCCGCTTAGCTGCGCGCTCAATTGGACCTTCGGCTCCACCGGTCCTTGCCAGGAGCGGCCGATTAATCCGCGCTCGTTGCGGGATCGGTTCCAGAGCGCTTCGGCATTGCGGAACAACATGCGGCGAATAGGATGCAGATCCGGCCGGATACGGAGCAAGTCCCGCAAATATCGCACGAAAATGCCCTTGAAGAGACCGCAATCGTCTTCGCCCTCGTCCGCCATAATGCCCCCCGGATCGGGCGCAAACCGCGCAGTCGCCGTCTCGGCCGTCCTTACGGCATCGGACAAGTACGCAGTGTCTCCGGTAATGGCGAACAATTCGAGTCCCGCGCCGATCCAGACGCCTTGGCAGTACGTATACTCCCAATCGTAATCGATCTTCCCGTCGCCGAGCCGGTTCATGCCGTCCCAGACGAAACCGGTTTGCGGATCGACCAGATTCTCCTTCGTCCACCGATAGATGCGAACGGCCCACTCGAAATCTTCGGTATCCCCAAAACGCTGGTACAGCCGGGCTGCCAAAATAGAGGCAGGCGCATTGGCCGGCGTATTTTTATAGTCCAACTGATCCTTCTTCCACGCCATGCCTCCCCCGCAATGGCCGTTCCAGGCGGTTTTGATGCTTTCCCACAGATTCATCACATGATCCTTGTACACGGCCAGCTTCGTCGCGTCGTATACCCGCAGCAGCGCCAGAGCCATCCATTCCATGTCGTCATAGTAGTTATGCAGCAGCGTATCTCCGCTCAAGCGCTTTACCCCCTCGATCACCCGGTCGATTCGCGCGAGATAACGCGGATTGCGCGACCGTTCGAAGCCGTCCGCCAACGCATCGATGACATGGGCATGCCACCAGTAGACAAAATGATCGTTGCATGTTCCTTCGCAAGGCTCCATCTGATTCATGATGCCAAGCTGTTCGTTCCAAAAGTTGTAGATCCATTCCTCCTGCGCCGTTTCCGCTCGGATCCCCCATATCATTTGCTGTGCCAAAAATAAAACCCCTCTCTATCCGCCAACGTATTATTGTGTTACTTGCAAATAATCCAGATTCAAATAGTTGGAACTGCCGGTGCCGGAGTTGAAAGCCAAACGAATCAAGTTCGTTCCTGCGGAAAGAGCGGTATTGACCGTCACCGTGTCCCAGGCCGACCAATTGCCGGTACCGCCGAAGCTAAGCGCCGGACGGACCGCTGCGCCGTTCACCTGAAGTTCCCGGACCGCATGGCCAGCCCCTGCGCTGTAACGGAACGTCAAATCGTAATTGCCCGCCGCGAGCGCATTTACGGCGAACGTTACATATGTGTTGTCGGCGTTCCACCCGGCGACATACCCGCGTCCGCTGTAGCCCGCTCTTTCCAATGAATTCGGTTCGTTGTTCACGCCGCTTTTGAACGCGTTCTCGGCTTCGTAAGGTCCGGGTGCGACGACCGTTCCCGTCGTGTTATCCGGAACGGCAAGGAACAGGATCGAGACGCCCGCCGCCGCCGCACCGCTCTGAATGTAACCGTCGTCCGGGGCGATCGACCAGTCGGGACCGATAATGCCGTCAGCGTCGCGGCGATGGTTCCAGGCCTGAGAAGCGTTGAAAGCGAGAAAATCTTTGTATTGCGTCTGCCCCGCTTCATTGATGAGCTTTCGCACGTTGCGCGCAAAAATCATTTTGAAGAGGGGCGCGTCGTCAGGCCCTTCATACAACAGCGTCTTGCCGTCCGTCGTCATATTGCGGCAGACCCAATCGACGGAATCCGTAGCATGGGCCAGATAGGAAGTGTCCAGGGTTTCCTTATACATTTCAACCGAAGCCCCGGCGAACAACCCGAAATCGTAAGTGAATTCCCAATCCTTCACTCCTTCGCCCTGACGGTATTGATCGTAAATATACCCATCGCCCGCATACAGCGTTGTCTCTACCCAATCGTACAATTGATTCGCTTTCTCCAAATAATCGTTATCATTCAGGACGCGGTAAAGTTTCATGGCGATCACGGCAGCCGTGGCGTTCGTGGCCACATTCTTCTGAGGCAGGAAACCGATCCTGTTCCACCAGATGCCGCCGCCGAAATCGCTGCTCCACGACTGCCAGATGAAATCGAACATGTCTTTGGCCATGTCCTTATAGCGCGACTCTCCCGTAAGGTCGTACGCCCGCAGCGCCCCTAGCGCCCACCAGCCGATATCGTCATTGAAGGGATTGCTCTCCCAATCGGGATAAGCGGCCCTAAACCCGTCGTAAATATCGCCGATCAAATTGTAGTATTCCGCGTTTGCCGTCCGCTCGTAAGCGTCCATGACCGTCTCCCACAGCTGGGCTTCCCACCAATAATCGGTGTACAGCCCGTTCTCCGGACCGGAAGCATGCGAGTGGATCTGTCGGTCGCTGTTGGTATAGAAATATTTCTTCGCAGGATCGTAAAACGTGTTCAAAAAGTCATCCATCGCCTGCACCGCGTTCGCTTCTGTGAACGCTTCCGCCTTACCGCCTCCGATCGGATCGAACAGCGACACCGACAACATCGCCGACATCAGCGTCGCGACCAACCACCGCTTCCCCTTGCGCCAACCTATCATTCGTATTCATTCTCCTCTCTTTACTTGTTTTTTCCTTTTCACTCTTACATAAAAGCGCTTACGCCAAATATAATGTCATATTATTGATATGTCAATATATATATATAAATAAATAGTATAATAACAATATGCCATATAGAGCTGGATATCTGCGTTAAAGTAATATCCATGATGTGCGGAATCCAAAAAGGGCCTGGTCGTAGAATGATCTGCACCAGGCCCTTCGTATTATAAGGTATGATGAAATAAAAAAGTTAGAGTTAACTATTGACTCTCCTCTTGGAGGAGCCTTTAAAGTGATGAATGAGGTGGTTGAAAATACGGTACACGGTAAAGGAAATGTCGCAATTGGCGAATGTGACGATCAAGACGTTGCATCACTATCACAAGATCGGCCTTTTGTTGCCATGCAAGGTGAGTGAAACCGGCTATCGCCTTTATGGAATGAAAGAGCTTGAACGTCTGCAAGAAATTCTGTTCTATCGTGAACTGGATTTCCCCCTTCAAAAAATCAAACAAATTCTTGATGGGAAGCCCGACCGGCTGTCGGTTTTGTATGAGCAGAGAAAGCTGATTCTTGCACGTAAGCAAAGGCTGGAACAGCTTGTTCAGACATTGGATGTATCGATCGAGCACACCAGGAAAGGAACAGTTATGGACAAATCGGCACTGTTTAAAGGATTTGAAAGCGAAAAGGAATGGAAGGAGGCATTGTCCGAACAATATGAGTATCTGAACGAAAAATACGGCTACGATTTACATGCGGAAACTCCAATTGACGTACAATCCATGAACGAATCCGCTTTGGAAGCAAAACGTTTTATGGGTGGGATGGCTCAGTCACTGAAGGACGGATTAAGAGTTGATGATAAAAAAGTACAACAGTTGATTCATCAGCATCTTGATTTCTTGAATGAACATGGACATGAAACAACGGCTGCGGACTTTGCAAAGCAAACAAGATTCTTTTTGAATGACGATTTTCATCTTAAAATGCTTGAAAGTCAACAACCAGGTCTTTCCTATTATTTATGTATCGCCGCCGAGACATTTGAATCTACAAAGAAATAACCTGGACGGTTCATCGACCTTGCCAACCGCTTTGACCAGACTGAAAGCCGCAGGGATCAAGGCAGCCTCCGCAGTGTTGGCCCGTCCGTCGCTTGACGACGTTTATTTACGATACACCGGACAATCACTCAAAGAAACTCAGAAGGGAGCGGTATGACGATGGCTATGATAGATTTGAACAACGGTGTCATTGACCGTTTTCTGATCGCACCGGTAAAGCGAGTCTCATTCATTCTTGGTAAGATTCAACAAGCCGTGCTTTTTATGATTCAGTCATTGATTCTTATTGTGCTTTCACTCGCGATCGGTGCCAAATTCTCCGGTCCGATATCTGGTATTCTCATCGTCATTGCAAGTGCTGTTTTGTTGGGTGTCGCCTTAATTAATTGGGCTGTGCTAACAGGACGGAACGCTTTCAGTACCGATGCCGACTGGGGAGTTGTGCTCCTGAACGGGATTCTTGTCCTCGTTTTTCACTGGCGTTGCATCGAGCGTATTGCTGCTCTTCAAGCCCGAGGAAGCGTTTTGTCGGCCCTCTTCTGTGAAAATCCCCCTCGTTCAGGTGCTAGAAAGCCAGGGTTTATTACCTACGGAGCGGGATTGGATTGCTGCATGCAGTCCTGAACGATCATTTGCCGCAGAGGTTATGAAAATGTATAGCGTGCTGGTAAGCAAGTCCCGTGGGGTAAAAAGGTAAAACCTGCGATCAGAGTCCACTTCATCATACCGCTGGCGGCTGACGATTCGCCCGAGCGGGCTAACGAAACTGATACACGCTAATCGCCTGTAAATCATCATGTTGCAATGTCTAACGAAACTCAAACACGCTAATGTGGGGAAAAAGGCGGTACAATCGCCGATTTCCAATGAATAACGATGCGTACTTTCGCTAGAATGGGGACGTCTTCATTTTGAGCCTAATAAGAATTGCCAGTTTCGTTTGCGCCAAACAAGGGAGCGTAGGTCCCCGATCGCACTCGATATGCAAAGAGGTATCCCCTTGTATATGCGCAATGAAGCCAGTACCATCAACGGTGGCGAATGGTGAAGCAGACTCCAATTGCGGGTTTTCGAAGCTATCAACTTCTCGATGCAACACTTGTCCTCGTTTTTGGGATTGTATCCGTGCTGTTGTCCACACGGGCATTTCGAGCATACCAAAGGCACCTATCTAAACTAGAAGAGGAGATAGATGCCCTGGCCGAGACTTTTGAAGAATATGAGTTCATTCGATCGATTCCCGGAATCGGAGATAAGATTCCGGCAACAATCATTTCCGAAAAAGGTTCGCAAATTGACCTTATACTAACTGGTATTGATATGAAATTGCAATCAATCAGTACCGCAGCGGCGCTTCTTTCAATTGGGCGCGTTCTTGCAAGTAGCGGTAGAAGGCTGTCGCCCCTTCGGCCCGCGTCACTTCACGCTTCGGTTCAAACTTGCCGCCCTGCAAATCCATGATGCCCAGAGCGACGACGATCGCCGCCTGTCCTTTCTTGGCCACCGCATCCGCATCCTGGAAAGCGGTCTGGAACAGATTGCCGCGCTCGGCTAACGAATTGTACCCTAACGCGCGCGTAATCAGTTCGGCCATTTCTTCGCGGGTTATTTTGCCTTCCGGATTGAATTTGCCGTCGCCCGGATCGATCAGCTTCTGGTCGAGCGCCGATTCGACATATGCGAAATATTCCGATTTGACGCCGACATCGCTGAACGACGCCTTCGCCTTCGATTCGGCCGCAAACGGCCGCACGCCGCCGCTCATCGCCATGACAAGCATCTTGATCAATTCGCCGCGGGTTACGATCGCATCCGGATTCACTTTGCCGTCCTTGACGTCAATGGCTCTATATTCGATCATCAGCTCCAATTCGCGTTTGGCCGGATGATTGTCGATGTCGGTCGCTTTGATCGGTTCCAGCGACGTCTCTTCTCCCGTTCCGCGGTTCCGCCACTTCCCTGAAGTCGCATCCAGGAATACGGCCTCGTCGGTTTGCGCCTTCTTGATCAATTGGTACACAAGCTTCGCTTGGTTCGCGTCTCCGGCCGGTTTCCCCGACGCGGCAAGCGGGCGCGGATCCCAAGCTTGATTCGCGTTGCCCGAGACGTACCCGAGTTCAATCGAATACGTCGCAAGGAGCTTCTCGAGCGCTTCCTGTTCGCCGATCAGCTGCGGTTTCGCCGAACCGTAGTTCATGTCGGACAAATGGTTATAGTAATTGTCCACATTGCCGGTTTGTTTGTTAATGCTGACCTCCACCCGTTCATTGTCGGCGTAAATGCCGTTAATGACGCGAGTAAAGGAGTAGGTTCCGCGGTCTTCGTCAACCCATCCCGAGCGTCCGTCCTGCAAATACAGTTCATGCGCCGCATACGGAATCAATCTTTTCACGAAATCGACGGCTTTCGCTTTCGCTTGTTCGTCCGACAGCTTCGCCCCCTCCGAACGGCTTGCTTCGCCGGCGGTGCTGTACGAATAATATAAAATTTCTCCCGTCTTCGTATTGACTCCTGCCGCGATATAAGGCGATTTCCGCTCATTGTCGCCAATCCGCCATTCCAAGCTCCATTGGGAGGACATCGTGCCGCTCATTTCATCGGCATACTCGTTGTAATCGGCGCCCGTCAGCTTGGCTTCTTGCGGAATCGGGAGCTGTTCGGTCGCTGTCTTCACCGCCTGCTCCTTCGTTATATTGAGCACGGCTTGCGGTTTATCGCCAAGCGGCTTGTCGCTGATCGGCACCGTATGGTTGATCGCGGGCTGCGGAGTCGGGCTCCATATCTTTCCGCTTGCGGCGTCGATCATATAAGGGATCATTTCATAGCTGACATACGGCCCCTTCTTCTGTTCCGCTTGGTAAGGAATGACATAATGGGGCACAAGCTTCAGCAATTCCCGGTAAGCCGCTTCCGCTCCTTTCATATCGACAGCAGGTTTGTTCGGTTCGAACTTCAGCGCATCGTTCCAATTGTTGTCGTAGCTTAGCACATGCCCCTCGCCGTCCACAGAGATCCGCACTTCGTTCTCATATACCGGCAAACCTTGTTCCATGCGGTCGAATTGCAAAACGTACTGCACTTCCCCGCCCAACGGGGTTTTCTCCGAGACGTCGTATTTGTCGTTGTATTTCACCTTCGCCGCAAGGCCGGGATCGATTTTGTTCATAAAATCGACTGCGATTGTTTTGGCCGCGGCCCGATCGACCTTCGGCGGGTAGCTCGGCTTTTTGTTCGGGTCGTACACATAGGAATAAAATTGTATGATCTGTCCGCTATCCGCGTCGATGCCGGCGGAAATGCTGGCGTCATAACGGTCTTTGTCGGTTTTCTGGAAATTCAGGTACCAAATCCCTTTGGCAACGCCGTTCGTGTTTCTGCTGCGCAGATTCACGTTCGATAGCTTATAATCGCTTGGAATCCGCAAATTTTTCTTGGCGATTTCGATGGCCTGCTCCTTCGATATTTTCGCTTGAACCGGAGTGGAATCGTCAAATGCCGGCATCGTTTTTTCGACCACGGTCACAGCCTCCTTCGCCGCCGCAGGAACGGTTACGGAAACGAGCAATGTAGCCGCCAGCGCGGCAATTCCGCTTGTTCGAATCCATTTCATATCGCTATCATCCCCCTCAACATTGAAAAATGGTATTTCATGTTTTTAAACGGAGATGGCTTCCATAAAGTTGCTGATATTCGGACCGGCCTGAAAAAAAAGATCCCGCTTCCCCGGCAGCCTCGCATTTGTTGCGGCATACGGATATAATGGCAGAAGAATAGGGAGGAGATTCGCGATGGACTACAAACTGCCCGATGTGCCGCAGCATATGCCGGCATGCCGCGTTACAATCATGAATGCAGGCTTCTACCGTGCGCCCAAATCGGCGATGTTGAAAGGGGACAAGCAAGGGAAATTTTGGGGACCGGCCTTGTTCGCGCTGATCGAACATCCCGAATACGGCTTGATTCTGTTCGATACCGGGTATTCTACCCGTTATTACGATTCGACGTCCAAGCTGCCCTATTCGCTCATGCGGTTGGCGACGCCGGCGCGCATTGCGCCGGAAGACAATGCGGTTTCCCAATTGCGCAAGCTGGGGATCCATCCGGAGGATATCAAAACCGTGATTCTATCCCATTTGCATGCCGATCATGCCGGCGGGATTCACGACTTTCCCCATTCCCGTATTTACGTCGATCGGCAGGAATGGGAGTTCGGACAGCAATCGAAATTCAAGCTGTTAACGAACGGATACTTGAAAGATCTATACCGACGCATCGATCGTTCCGCCTTGCGCTTATTGGACTTCGACGGCGACGGGGTCCCTTACGGCCCGTTCCCGAAATCGATCGATCTGTTTCGCGACGGTTCGATGGTTTTGGTTCCGCTGCCTGGCCATTCCATCGGCCAATTCGGCATGATTGTGAATGTATCGAATGAGGAAAAGTATTTCCTTATGGCGGATGCCGCCTATTTCCGCAGAAATTATCGGGAAGGAAAAGGCGGGAGCTTCATCGGCAGAATCGCGCATTACGATGTCCGCCGATACGAGGGATGGTTTTCGATGCTGCATGCGTTGGAACAGGCGAACCCGAATATGGCGTTGATCCCGTCGCACGACCCCGAGGCTTACGAACAATTCGTGAAAAGCCCGGCGCCGAGCGAGGCTGCTTCCGCATCGAAGAGGGAGCGATAAAGCCTCTTACAAAATCCCCATATCTTTCGCCTTTTGCGCGGCTTCCTTGCTGCTTTTGCCGTTCAGTTTTTTCAATATGCTGTTGACATGGTTTTTGACGGTGCGGAGGGATACGACGAATTTGTCCGCAATTTGCGGCTGCGTATACCCTTCATGGATCATGGCGAGCACCTCGCGTTCCGTCGGCGTAATGAGTTCCCGCGCTTTCCGGATTTCATATTCCCGCTCCACCTGCTGCAATCGGCGGAACTCTTCCCGAATCCGCTCGGCGACCCCCGCGTCAATCGGCGAGCTGTCGGCATAGGCTTGGCGAATCGCCTCGGGAATGTTCGTGAAATCGGATTTCACGATATAATTGACGGCCCCGGCCTGAAACGCTTCGAAGATAACTTCCTTCTCCTCGAGCGAGGACAGCATAATGACCCGCGCATTGCAGGATTGGCTAATGTCCGCCGTCAAGGCGATTCCTTCCAGGCTGTCAACCAGCATAATATCCATCAGCACAATGTCCGGCTGCGCTTCCCTGGCTGCCGTGCGCGCTTCTTCGGCCGCGGCGGCTTGGGCTACGACGGCAAGATCGGGCTGCTGTTCCAAATAGGCTTTCAATCCCCGGCGCCAATCGTCATCGTCTTCTACGATCATGACTCGAATCTCGTTCATGCGGCTTCGCTCCTCCTTTCCCTTTCGGAAAATGCAAATATACGCCCGTTCCTTGTTTCGGCACGCTGTCGATCTCAAGCGTCCCTCCGTGTTTTTTCATCACTTGGTAGCAGTAAGCGAGGCCGAGGCCGAAGTTCCGCTTGCTTCCCGTTTTAGTCGTATAGAACGGCTCCAGAACTTTTCTTAGCTTGTCTTTTTCGATGCCGGTCCCGGTATCCCGAATTTCGACGGTCCATGTTTTTTTCGTTTGCGTAACGGCAACGGTTAGCGTACCGCCCCGCGGCATCGCCTCGACCGCATTCGTTATAATATTGTTCAGAACTTCCAGCGTTTGCGCGCGGTCACAATATACTTCAGCCGCGGCGCCATCGTCTTCCTTCCATAGAATACGAATTTGCGCCATCATCGGCTCAAGCATGCGCAGCGCCTCTTCCACAAGCTCTATCAGCGAATGCCGCTCTTTCTTCAGCGCAATGTCCTGCGTCCGGTGATGGACGCGGTCCAGCAATTCCTGAACGTGATCGGCCGCTCTCTCGATGACCGCGACGTCGCTTGCCAACTCGCCCTGGCCGCTCTGCAGCGCGGACGTCTGTATTTTATCGCAAAACAACCGGACTTTGGCCAAATCGTTCTTGATCGCATGGTTCAAAATCGCCGTTCCCGACGTAATCGCGCGCATCGTCATATCCAATTTCCGCCGTTCGATCAGCAGTTGCACTCCGAGAAAGCCGTATTTGAACAAAGCGACGACAAACAGGCTGAATGCAAGCAGTATCGTCCATATATTATAGCGCCACATATCGTAAATGCCGAATATCCCTGGCAACATATAGTTCATTACGAGCGCGAAGACGACGGCCGGCACGACGACGAGCGTAACCATCCAATGCGCCTGCTTGCGCCAAGGCTCCCATTCCCGCTTGCTTAACAGAAGAACCGTTCCGAATAAGATATAAGGCGCGGCCCAAAGCGTCAATACGGTATAATTGGGCGGGTAATATTGCGTGAACAACAGCATGAGTACGGGCGGCAGCAATAACGCGTAGCGCAACATCCGCCAAACGCGCGGCTTCAGCCTGCCGGGATGGTAATGTCCGGCAAACCGTACATAGCAATAGGGCAAGCCGTAATAGCTTAGTAACGAAAATATGGTGAGCGCAATATATAGCGCCCAGTCCGCCGTTAGTCCCAACTCGTGCCGCGCCGCAAACGGACGCACGAAATCTTCGATCACCGACGCCATCGCGCCGGAACCGCCGCAAAACGCCACCGCCGCAAGCCAGCGCACGGCGGGATCGCCGAAGTTGGTCGCAAGCAATATGATCGCGGCGAGCCATAGCACAATCAGTACAAAAATCAACGGTGCATCTCCTATCCGTTCGTTAATGTGATATTCCTATTATATCGCGGAAAGGCGGATATGGAACGTCAAAACGTCAACATCCCGCCCCACCGTAAGGGTGAAACGGGATGCTTTGAAGCAAGTAACGGTAAAAACTGCCTCTAATTTGCTTGATTCAATGCCTGTATCCGTATTACCTGCAATTTCTACCTCAAATTTTACGCATAACCGATTTAGGAGCGATGCTTGGCAAAATGAGCGGCAGAAATTCCCTCTAATTGTAACATAAGAGCATTCAGGGTCCAATTAACGCCGGTCTTTACCGTTCATGCGATCGGACCGGCGAGCCTCATTCGTTCGAAAGCGCTTAGATCACCTCGCGATAAAGCTTCGCCGTACGCAGTTCCTGCGCGTTGTATAATCGACAGCCATACCGCAAACGAAAAAACTGCAGAGGAACTAATCCGCTACAGTTTGAAAAGTTTATCATGAATTCATGCGATGATTTATCTCTCCGCAAGCCGCTTGCGCGCAAAGGCAGCGCTGCCGATGACGCCTCCGTCGTCGATCAGTTGGCCTTGCCGGATTTGCAGCCGTTCCCAATAGCCGTGATACACATGCTTTGAGAGCTCCTGCCGCATCGGCTTGAACAATCGCTCGCCCGCCAGCGCCGCGCCTCCGCCGATGACGATAACGTCGGGACTGAGCAAGGAAACGGCATAAGACAGCCCCTTGGCCAATTGTTTGCCGACATAATTCATCACTTCGACCGCCACGTCGTCGCCCGCATCGTAAGCTTGCGATACTTGATGGGCCGTGAGCGATTGCATGTCGGGATCGGCGCACCATTGCTGGAGAACGCTCTTCCTGCCTTCCCGAATCGCTTCTTTGGCCAGCCGGGCGATTCCCGTCGCCGAAGCGACCGTTTCCAGGCAGCCTCTCATTCCGCATCCGCACTGCGCGTCTTCGCCCTCGATGCGGATATGTCCGAGCTCGCCGGCCATAAACGCCCCGCCATAATACAATTCGCCCCGGTCCACCAGCGCCGCGGCCAGACCGGTGCCGAGCGTAATGCCGAACACGCAGTCGAACCCGCGTCCGGCTCCGCGAATGGATTCGCCGTAGACGTACATGCGCACGTCATTGTCGATAAATACCGGAATGCCGATCCGTTCTTCCAGCAGCCGGGCCAGCGGCACGTTCCGCCATTGCAAATTGCCGGCAAAGACGGAGACGCCCCGAATCGGGTCGACAAAGCCCGGCGTCCCGACGCCGACCGCCGCCACGCGGCTCCGGTCTTCGCCCGCCTCGGCGAGCACTTCGTCGATCATGGCCGCCAGCTTGCCGATAATATAATCGCTGCCGCGCTCCCTCTCCGTTCCTTGCTTCACCTTTGCGAGAAATTGGCCGTTTTCGTCCAACAGCCCGCAGACGATGTTCGTTCCGCCGATATCGAATCCGATCGTTAAGCTCATATTCGCTGCCCCTTCAACAAGGATTAGATTTTCACCACTTGCGTCAAATTGCGCGGTTGATCCGGATCGACGCCGATATGAAGCGCCATGTACAATCCTAAATATTGCAGCAAAGGCAAGTATAGCGCGCTTCTCGCCTCGTCGCTGATCCCTTTGCCGCCGATCTCGAACACGGCGTCCGCAAACGAAGTATCTTCGCCCTTCTCCGCGGCGATGATCAGGACGGTTGCCCCGTACGCCTTCATCTCCTCCGCTACTTTCAGCTCATAGCTGCGTGCGGTTTCCGACAACAGCAGGCAAATGAGCGTTCCCGGCTCGACGATGCTCTTCGGTCCGTGGCGGAATTCCAACGTGCCGAAGTTTTCCGTCCATGTGTAGGTCATTTCCTTCAACTTCAAGCAAGCTTCCATCGCCAATCCGTTGTATGCGCCCATGCCTAAATAGATCGTTTTGCCGACCGTCTGTTTCGGCAGCCATTCTTTCATGAATGCGTCGGCCCGCTTCACGACTTCGCTATCCGCATCGAGCACCGCTTTCATCTCGTCTTGCAAGGCTTGATTGCCGGACGCGACCGCGATCGCCGCCTGCATCATAAACGTCATGCTGCTGAGCGATTTCGTCATGACGGTGCTCTTCTCGCCGCCTAACGGGGATACGAGGCAAGGCGCAAGCTTCGCCATCGTGCAATCTTCATAGCATGTAATGCCGCAAATATCCCAGTTCGCAAGGTCTGCGACCGATTGGAGCGCAAGCACGACTTCCGTCGATTCGCCGGAACGCGATACGCCGACGAGCAGCACTTTGCGGCCCGGAACGACGCTCTGGTCGCGGAACAAGTAGATCTCCGAGGACGGATAGGCCGATGCCGGGCGGCCGAGCCACTTCCGGTATGTCGTTGCCATCGTAAGAGCTTGATAATATGAAGAGCCTGAACCGATAAAGATCACTTCATCGTATTGCTTGTTTCCTATATAACGTTCAACCCAATCGTTTTGTGCCTGCAACCGCTCCCATGCGGCCGCGAGCGCTTCCGGCTGCGCACTGATTTCCGGATACGTCAATTGTCCGAAGTTGTTTGACATGAGTTGTAAATCCTCCTTAATATTCATGATAATGATAGTTTAAATCATTTTAATGATTTTTTCAATCAAAATTGTACGCATTATCCGTCATAAGGAGATATCATGGGTAATCAATCTGTTTTTCTTGATTTAGAGTTCAGTCTATACAGCAGAGTTGCTTGATGAATATGCTCTTTGTAACTGGAACAAAAACAAGAGAAGAGGGTTCAGTGACTATGGGGAAAATGGGGAATTATAGGGTAATGTTGCAGAACCGTAACTTGCGTCCGCATTTACCTGAAACTCGTTGGATGACAGATGCGGGAACATTGCGGATGCTAGGAGCCCATTCATCTGTCTTTATAAAACCTGATCTCGGAAGCGGAGGTAACGGAATTATCCGTGTCAGGAAATTAAGCAGGGGATATGAGGTTCGCAGCGGCCCAAGCCGGAAGATTGTTGGAGCCGGGTCTGTCTTGAGAACAGTCCGTTCATCTAGAAGATCAAACAATCGGTATTTAATGCAAAAGGGACTGCAAATCGCAAGGTACCAAGGGAAAATTTTTGATATCCGAGTATACATGCAGAAGCCGGAGCACAAATGGGTGATTGCCGGTATGGTCGCCCGTGTGGCTGCGCCTCATAAATTTCTAACCAACTATCATCAAGGAGGGCATGCAGAACCCTTGCAGAAGGTTCTTTTAAATCAGTTCAAGAATAACCAAGCCAAAGTGGACGCATGTCATCGTAAAATTGAACAGCTATCAATGACAATTGCCGAAACGGTTAGTAAATGGAGTTCAACTCGTGAACTAGGGATTGATCTTGCCTTGGACAAGAACGGATATATTTGGATCCTTGAAGCGAATTCGCATCCCGGCCATAGATTGTTCACTCAACTCGCCGATCAGACAATGTACTCAACCATTATAGAAAACAAACGAAAGATGGCCGTACAATATCCCATTTAAACTGATATTAAAAAAGACAATAAAGAAAACTCGCTTATGGAGCGGGTTTTTGTTTGTGTATTACGCATCGCATTAAGATTATGATTTCTTATCAGAGGCTTTTTCCCACAGGCTAATATAGCGGTATACCGTGGAATCTGACAACTTCAGCCGCTCTGCAATTTCCGCAATGGCCCCTTTCATACGAGGAATCCCCTGATTAGCAAGGTCCCAGACGATTTTCATTTTTTCAGCCGTTGTCACCCGCTCTGGTAAAATTCCTCAAGCACTTCCGTCTTTCGCTCTTCACCCGATTGCGATGCTGCAAGCAGGTAAAAAAACAGCCCCAAGTCCTGTTCGGACCTGAGGCAGTTTGCGCATACGAGTTAATTGTTCTCTTGCACGATGATCACTTCGGCCTTGCTTAGCGCTGGTTTCGTCGCTTTGTCGGAAACAGGAGCGTAGTAGCCGACGACTTTCGTTCCGGGCTTCAAGTCGGACAATTCCACTTTTTCGCCGTTCACTTTGAAAATATTCGTTTTGCCGGTTACGTTCAACACAACGTCGTTGTCGATTTTGCCGTCCGCTTTGGCATCGACATGCACGATGGCGTGTTTCTCGTTTTGCGCGGCGAAAACGACGTTTCCTTCGACTTTATCCGTTTCGTCCAGCACGACGATTTTCTCGGCCGTTCCCATCGGCGGCATGCTCAGCGCCAGCATCGGACCGTAGTACGCTTTGATTTTCGTATTTTCTTTCAAAGCTTCTTTCGGCAATTCTTTGCCGTCGCGGTCGACGATTTTCGTTTGGTCCGTAACGCCCAGGATGATGACCTCCTGACTCGACTCCGTCAAACCGGAACCCATCACCGTCAAACGGCCGTTGTTCGCGTTCACGATGACGCCTTTCGTTCCCAAGTCTTTATCTTCTTCCTTCTTATCCTTGACCGCTACGATTTTGTCCGCCGTACCGATCGGCGGAAGGCTTCTCGTCATTTTCGGCCCATAGTATGCTTTCACTTTCATATCTTTTTTCACGATTTTCTGCAAAGATATTTTCTTCCCGTTCTCGTCTACAATCACGGTGTCTTTCGTAATGTTAAGTATAATTTCGCCCGGATCCTGCGGCGTTAAGCCTTGGCCTTTGACCGTGATGCGTTTGCCGTCTTTCGTAAAGTTAACGTCCGAAATCTTCCCTTCGGTTCCGGATAGCTTCGTATCCACAATCGCCTGGCTCGCCGCCTGATTGGCCGGCGCTTGAACCGGCCCTTGAGCTTGCGCGGCCATAGGAATCGCTGTCATCGCCAGCAGCGCGCCTAACGTAAGTACTTTGTTCACTTTCTTCATGATGAAACCTCCTTCGTTGTTTGCTATGCCCGCTTCCGCCAAGGAAACGGCCTCTCTATGTTGTTCTGTCCTTACCCAATCTATTAAACGAAATCGTTTCGGGAAAAGTTGCAGCTTATACGAATCCGGAAGTGAACCAAAGGAGAAGAAGCGACGATTATATGATTCCGGTGGAATATAAAAAAATAAGAAGGATCAGCACCGGCGCGATATAACGAAGCGTAACAATCCAAAGCCGGTACCATACGGCGGTCAATCCCGCCTCTTTGCCCGCTTGGTCCCAGACGTAGCCGGCGAACACGGTAATGATGAGGCCTCCTGCCGGCAGCATTATATTCGAGGTAATAAAATCGACCCACTCGAATATCGTTCTTCCTCCCGCCTTGACCCCGCTCCAGACTCCCCCGGCCGACAAAGCGCAAGGCAGCGCAACGGCAAAGCAAGCGGCGGTAACGGCCACCGCCGTTTTGCCGCGGGTCCGGCCCCACCGGTTCATCGCATATGCGACCGGCACTTCCAACAGCGAAACGGCAGATGTCAGCGCTGCGATCGCGAGCAAAACAAAAAATAAACCGCCGAACAAGCTGCCGAAGGGCATCGACGAGAACGCGGCCGGCAGCGCTATAAAGACGAGCCCCGGTCCGGAAGCCGGCTCGATGCCGAAGGAGAACGTCGTCGGAAAAATAATGAGCCCCGCCATGAGAGCGTACAGCGCATTCCCGCTTCCGATAGCGATCGCCGCCCCGCCCAATGACTGCCTCTGGTCCGTATAGGATCCGTAGGTCATCATCGCCCCCGATCCGACGGAGAGCGAGAAGAACGCTTGCCCGAGCGCCATCAGAACGGATTGAACTGTCAATTCGGAAAATTCCGGCTTTAGAAAAAAACGGATCCCCGCGCCCGCCCCGGGAAGCGTCAGCGCGTACCCCATTAACAGCAGCAAAAGTATGAATAGGCCGGGGATGACGACATTGTTGAATTTTTCGATCCCGCCCGACACGCCGCGCATGACGATCCAGCATGTTCCTGCAAGGACGACGACAAGCCAGACGACAGGCATCGCTCCGCCTGTAAACCGTTCGAATACGGCGCCGTAATCCGCGCTGCGGTACAGCTCGCCGCCGAGCGATTGTACGGCGTAATGAATGGTCCAGCCTGCGACGACGCTATAAAACGTCAAAATGAAAAACGACCCGAGCACAAGCAAAAGGCCGATGGAATGCCAAAAGGGACGGTTGCTCAAATTGCGGAACGATGCGGCGGCATCCCCGCGGCCTCCGCGGCCGATCGTCAGCTCCGCGAGCAAGACCGGAAGCCCGATGATGGCAAGGAACGCAAGAAAAATGAGGAAAAAGGCGGCTCCTCCGTTCTGCCCGGTAATATAAGGGAATTTCCACATGTTGCCGAGGCCGACCGCGCTTCCGATCGCCGCCAATATAAATCCGGCCGAGCTGAAACGCTCGCCGGCCGATCCTTTATGTTGCTTCTTCGAATGTCCCACGGGTTACCCAAACACTCCCATCGAATAAAGGAAAATGAGTGTCACGAAGACCGGAACGATATACCGGAGGAGAAACATCCACAGCCGGAACGTTCCGGGCCCGAGCCTTGGCTCCTCCGCGCCTTTGCGGGCGGCATAGCCGATAAATAAAGTGACCGCCAAGCCGGCAATCGGCAGCAGCAAATTGGAGGCGAAGAAATCGAGGAAATCGAACAGCGGCTTGCCTGCAAGCATCCAGTTCGAGAGCGCCCCGCCGACCGATAAGGAAGTTGGAACGCTGATCGCATAAATCGTGACGCATAGCACGAGTACGGACGTCTTCCTGCTCCAGCCCCAATGCTTGATCGTAAAGGCGACGGGGACCTCAAGCAGCGATACGAGCGAAGTGAAAGCTGCGGTGGCAAGTAATATGAAAAACAATCCGCCGAATAGATAGCCGAAGGGCATGCCGGAAAAGGCGGAAGGCAAAACGATGAAAACAAGCCCGGGCCCTTGGGCCGCTTGCAGGCCAAACGCATACGTTGTCGGAAATATGATTAGGCCCGCGATCAGCGCATAGACGATATTCCCGGCTCCGACCGCAATCGCCGCTCTGCCGAGCGATTGCTTCGCATCGACATAGCTGCCGTACGTCACCATCGCTCCCATGCCGAGCGATAACGAATAGAAAGCTTGTCCGAGCGCAACAAGCGCCGATATTACCGATAATTTCGAGAAATCGGGCTGCAGGAAGAAGGATGCGCCTGCGCCGGCATTCGGCAGCCATAACGCTCGAAGCATTAATAATAGTAAAATGATGCCCAGGCTCGGTATCATAATTTTATTGAATTTCTCGATCCCGCTCGTGACCCCTCTGGCGATGACCCATCCGGTTCCCGCAACGGCAAGGAGCTGATACAACAGGGGACTCGTTCCCGCGGTGAACGAGGCGAAATGCTCGGCATACTGCTGGCCGCCCCGAAATAAATTGCCTGTAAGCGAAGCGACCGCATAATGCATCGTCCACCCGGTTACGACGGAATAATAGCAAAGAATGAGGAAGGAAGCGATGACGGAGAGAAGTCCGAACACTCCCCAAATCTTCTGTCCTTTCTTGGCAAGCGCATGATATGAGGTGACGGCATCTCCTCGCCCTGCGCGGCCGAGCGCCATTTCCGCCAGCAAAATCGGAAGGCCGATCAGCAGCAGGCAAACGATAAATAAAACGAGAAAAGCGCCCCCTCCGTACATGCCGGTAATATAGGGGAATTTCCACATATTGCCCAACCCGACGGCACTGCCGATGGCCGCCATAATAAATCCGAATGAACTGAAGGTGTCCGCACCTTGAGCCTGTTTCTTCCTGGCTTGATTCGTAGAGTCGGTCGCCACGTTGTATTCTTCCCTTTGCGTTCGGTTTTTGTTTCATTGTGCCCTTTCCGGCTAAAAATAGTCTGTGAATCACTTCACATTGACTTGCCGTCATGTTTTTCGCCCCTTCATGGTACAATGATAAAATAGAATGTGCTTGCGATGCGAAAGGACTTCTTGATGAACAACGAACAAATAACCTAATGAGGGAGCTAATTCATGAGTAGTACAACTTTTCAATCTTTGGGAGTCCGCGATGAATTGGCGGAGGTTCTGCGCGCGAACGGCATCGTGCAGCCGACGCCGATTCAGCGGGAGGCCATACCTTACGCCGCTGCCGGCACCGATTTGATCGCGGAAGCGCAGACCGGAACGGGGAAAACGCTTGCCTTCGCGCTGCCGATGCTGGAGCGAATCAATCCGGGAAGCGATGCGGTGCAAGGCCTTATTCTGACGCCGACGCGGGAATTGGCCATTCAGATTACGGCAGAACTGAAGAAGCTTGCCCCGGCCGTTGGCGCGCGCGTTCTGGCCGCATACGGCGGCCAAGATGTGGAGCGGCAGCTGCGCAAGCTTGAAGGCGCAGTCCATCTTGTCGTGGCGACGCCGGGCCGTCTGCTCGACCATCTGCGCCGCGGATCGATCTCACTCGGCAAGCTGAAGGTGCTGGTGCTCGATGAAGCGGATCAGATGCTGCATATGGGCTTCCTCCCCGAAGTGGAGGCGATTCTCGCCCAGACGCCCGCCAGGCGGCAGACGCTGCTGTTCTCGGCGACGATGCCGCAGCAGGTGCGCCAATTGGCGCAGCAAGTGCTGCGAAACCCGCAGGAGGTGCGAATCCGCGCGAAGCAGGTGACGCTCTCGGAAATTAAACAAATCGTCGTCCAGACAACGGATCGTGCGAAGCAAGACGATTTGTGCAAGCTGATCGACCAGTACCGGCCGTATCTGGCGGTCGTGTTTTGCCGGACGAAGCGGCGCGCGAGCACGCTGAATCAGGCGCTGCAGGAGCGGGGCTACGCCGCGGACGAATTGCACGGCGATCTGTCGCAGGCGAAGCGCGAACAGGTGATGAAGCGGTTTCGCGAAGCGAAACTGCAATTATTGGTCGCCACCGATGTGGCGGCACGGGGACTTGACGTTGAAGGCGTAACGCATGTCTTCAACTACGATATTCCGCCGGATGCGGAAAGCTACATACACCGCATCGGGCGCACGGGCCGTGCCGGGCAAACCGGCATGGCGGTAACGTTCGCGGCAGCGAAAGACCGGGGAGCGCTCGAGACGATCGAGCGCGGCATCCGCATGACGCTGCCGCGGCGCAAGCTCGGCCCGGACGCGGCCGAGCGGGACGGCGCCCCTGCGCCGAAGGCGGGGCGCGCGAATGCGCCCGGGCCTGCGGCCGGGCGCAAGACGGTGCGTCAGCGGCCGCAGGCGCTGACGCAAACGGCGCGGGCGCGGGATGCCGCAGGCGCCGCGCCGGGCCGGGGCGCGGGCAAGCGCGGCGCTGCCCGCGGGGATGCGCGCGGCGGCGGAATGCCGCGCGCAAGCGAGCGCCGCAGCCGCAGCCGAGGCGGCGAGCGCGGCGGACGGCGCTAGGCACGCGCATGCCGTGCAGCCCGGACAAGGAAAGAGCCTCTCGGGGCTCTTTTTGACGTTCCCGGCATCTTCTTTCTCCCCCCTTCTGTCGATATCCCGGTCAATCAGGATGATCTGAACGAGAGGGATATCGACAGAAGGGAAGGAAAGCAACAACAATAAAAGGGACAGGGGATAAGATCAAAAGCGAACCTTTAGCGGAAGGAAGACCAAGTTACAAAAAAGCCTAAAACCCGACTATAAGACGCTTTCCGTTCTCCGAACAACCTGAATCCGGATGGCTAAGTTGTATAAAGTGCAACATTAATGGGGTTGAACAGCCGGAACAGGGGAGTATCCTGCATTTTATACAACATAATCGCAACAGGGAGGCCCCTTTCCCTTTGTTTTTCTCCAAAATGTTGTATTTGGTACAACATAGGCGCATTCACTGAGCGAAAAGAGGAGGAAATGTTGTATTTGGTACATCATACGTTTAGCCCGTCCGCGTATATCAACAGACTGAGGACCCGAGATCAAGTCCCGGGTCCTTTGGATTTAAAGATATTTTTTATAGATTCTATAAATGAAGACCGCCACTTCCGCTCTCGTTGCCGTTTCTTTCGGACGAATGGCGTTGACGTCGCCCTCGACGATGCCTTCCTTGACTAGAGCCGCCACACTATCCGCGGCATATTCCGCCACCTTGGCGGCATCCGCAAATTGGCCCAAGTCGGCGGCGGCTCCGCTGCCGGTCAATTCCCCGGCTTGCTTCAACAATCTTGCGGTCAGCACCATCATATCCTGCCTGGAAATTTCCGCGTTCGGATTGAAATTGTTGCCGCCGACTCCTTTGGCAATGCCCAGTTTCTTGGCGATGCCTAATGCATCGTAATAATATGAGTCCGAACCGACATCATCGAAATTGCTGTCGAAATCGGCCTCGAGACCGAAAAGTCGCACCAGCAGCAAAATAAAGTCGGCTCTCGTAATGCGTTTGCCGGGCTCGAAGGTGGTGTCCGACGTTCCTTTGATAATCCCTGCGGCAGCCAGTTCTTCGATCGCTTCTTTCGCCCATGCGTATCGATCGCCTACATCATGGAAGCTTTTCTTCGCCGGGTTCGGCGTTTCCGGTTTCGTACCCGGCTCCGGCGTTACTTCCGGTTCCTTCCCGGGATCGGACGGCTTCGGCGCCGACCCGCTTCCGCCGGTTCCGCCGCTGCTTCCGCTGCCTCCGCCTCCACCGCTAGAAGACTTCCATGTCGTCACGATTCTCACATTGCTTATTTTCGACATGTTGCCCGCCGCATCGTACGCGACGACAAAATATCTATACGTTGTGCCAGGGGTCAGTCCCGTGTCTCGATATTCCGTCTTCGACGTCGATGCGATCTCAACGTCGTTGCGGTAGATCTTGTAGCCCGCGACGCCCAAATTGTCGGTGGCCGGGGTCCACTTCAAATCGACCGCCGTACCGGATACCGCCTCCGCTCTTTCGATGGTCGGTTCCGTAGGCGCCTCGGTATCCACAACCGTCGGCGACCACCAGTTGCCGGATACGACAATCATGCTGAGCAAACGCAGGTTGTTGCCGAAATAGACGTCTTCTTCCGTCGGCACCGCCGCATTGTAATCCCATAATTTGTTCAGCCATTCCTGATTGGACGAATCGATCATCGCGCTCACCATGAGCGGAGCGGAGAAGGTAATATCCTCGTAATCCGCAATCGCTTCCGAACCGTCCAGCTTATATCCGGCCCGAATCCGATTCGGTTCGCCCCCCGTGATGCCGCGAATCCAGCCGTTCAGCGTACGAAGCTGTTCCTTCGCCCGCGCATCTCCCGTCACGAGATAATCGGTGCCGATTCGCCAAGGCGTGCGGGAAGAGTTGTAGTTATAATCCCCGTCATATTCCGATTCCAGGAAATACGGTTCCGCAGGAACGAACTTGCCGCCGCTCTTCAAGACGAAATCGGGCAGCAAGCCCGCATTCGGGCTGTAATTACGATACAAATCGTTAATGATCGTATACGTCGTATCGACGACCCGATCCCAATTGCTGTCGCCCGTCACATTGCGGTAGTCCTTCATATGCTGCAGCATGAAGTCGGAAGGGCGGGTTGCGGAAGCCCATTTCCCGCTCGAAGCCCAATCGGCGATTCTGAGCATCCAATCGCTGCGGTTCACTTCGCTTTCCATGATCGCATGAATTACTTTTTTGGCTTCAGCCAAATAATCAATCTCCCCGCCGCTGCCCCATTGGCTGTCGGCCAGCAATAACGCATAAGCGATATCCATGTCCCCGTCGGTAGCCGAATCGACGCCGGAAACATCGACGATGGCCGCGCCCGTATCGCCTTGTCTCCATGCCATCAAATTCGGGTTGATCTCGCTCGGATGCGCTTTGAAATAACGGAACATGCCGTCAAAATATTGCTTCGCGTCCGGGTCGTGCCCGGCCATCAAGGCGGTGATGAGCATTCCGTAGCCATGCGCTTCGGATACGGTGGTGGCCCAATAGTTGACGCCCAAGTCTTCGTCATATTCTTCTTCAAACCAATCTCCGTCGGCATACCATACATAATATTGATCGGGTTCCGACTCCGGAAGATACGGGTGCTTTTTCAAATATTTCGCTTTCCACTCGTCGTACAACCGGGCGACGGTCCGATCCATTTGTTCCTGCGTCACATGGTTCGGTTTAATCGAACCTCCGGCATAGGCGGCATGCTGCGGGAACGCTTTATGAGGGCCTTCGCCCGCCGGCGCCTGTTTCGTCCTCACGACGGCTTCATTGCTTGCCAGCGATTCGATGTCCTCGGCATTAAAGGCTTTCACGACATACCGGTACGACGTATCCGGCTGCAAGCCGAGATCGTTATAGGATGTCCCGGTTGTCGTTCCGATTCTGTCGCCGTTGCGGTAGACATGGTATCCCGAAGGCGCGATCGCGCCCGGCGACGCAGTCCAGGTCAAATTAATTTGGAAAGCCGATACTCCCGTTCCTTGCAAATCCGTCGGCGCGGAAGGCGGTTCATGCTCGACAGGTCCTCCCAGCGTACTGACTTCGATCGGCGCGGAATTATCTCTTCTTCCTACGGCCTTAATAATAAAGTCATAATTTTTGCCGGGATTGATGCCTTCAACAATATAACGATACTCCTGCGCCCCTTCGACAACCGGGATATATTCGCTCCAGTGCGTTTTTACTTTGTCGTTTTTCTCATAGATCCGGAAACCTCTGACCGGTTCCTCGCTATCGGCGGGAGCTTTCCAGGCGAGAACCGCCTGATTGCCGTTCAGTTCCACCTTCGCTTGCTCCACCTTGGCCGGTTTGGTATCCGTTCTCTTAATGCCGTAGCGATCGTAAGCGATTAATCCGTTGCCGACCGCTTCTTGTTTGCCTTCGTCTTCAACCGCCGCCGTATAAGCGGTAAACTTCATCACTTGATCCGAGACGTACATATCGGTAAACATTTTTTTGAACGGCTGTTCGTCCACCGCGGCGAAATAATCGTCGTACGGAATCAGATTTCCGTTTTTGTCCAATACTTCATGCGGCTCCCAGTTTTCATCCAAGTAGTATTGATTGTTTTTTGTATAAAATTTATTTCCGAACGCATTGGACATCAGGTAGACTGTACCTTTCGGATTGAGAACGTTGCCGTCCTCGTCCTTCGACAACCGATCCGCGGGTACGATTTCGTCCCCGTACATTTGGAACGATCTCATGTACATATGATCATGCGCCTCGAACACCATATCGATGCCCATTTCGTCGAAGGCGGGAATTAAATATTTTTTGTAAAATTGAACTCGTTCGTCTTCCCATTGCGCCGAATTGTCGCCCGCCGCATACGGAGCTTTGTGAAAGATAACGAACTTCCACTTCTTGTCGCTTTTCGCAACGGTGTTCTTCATCCAGGCCACTTGATCCCAAAATTGTTTGTCCGCCCATTCGACATCCGTTCCGTTCTCGGCAAGGCCGCCCTCATATTGCGAATTGAATACCATATAAAGCGCGTCGCCGTATTCGAAAGAATAGACGGATCCTTCATGGGTGTTCTCCACGACTTGCTTCGGCAAGTTGAAATGATTGTAGAAATTGTTGTTAGGGGTCGTTTCGTCCCCGTCGTAATCTTGAACTTCATGTCCTCCGAGCACAGGCACGAACGGAACGTGCAGAAGCTCATTCTGCGCCAGGCCCAGCATCCATTGCCATTGTTCCTCCAAATCGCCGTTATCGACCAAGTCCCCGGCGCTGATCAGAAACTTCGGATCGCCGATATAATCGCGCGCTTTCTTGAACGTATCCGCCCAAGGCTCGAAATTCGCCTTGCTCGACGCTTGCGAATCCGATCCGACAATAAAACGATAAGGCTGATGTTCCGCCGCATCGGTGGTGAAGGAACCGATGTTGCTCCACTCCTGACCGTTGCCGACGCGGAATAGATATTTCGTGCCTGGCTTCAACCGATCTGCTATCGCTTTATGGCTGATGAACTTCGCCTTCTTCCCGCTCGAGCGGTCGGCTTTCGCCATAAATGTCTCGATCTCTTCCCCGGTACCTGCGAACTCCAACGCTTCTTGCTCCGGGAATGCCGCTCCGGCGGCCTTGGCAGCTTGGGCAACTTGCACTTTCGTATCGGTCATCGCATCCGTATACCAAGCAAACGCAATGCCCGTTCTAGGATCGGCGTTAAAGCTCATGTTGATTAATTTCGGCGTGTAAGGCGAGTCCTGAACGGTAAAGTTCCAGGAAATATCACGCACGAGCGCAACGTTATCGTCGCCTTGAATCGCCGTTTTCGGAATCGTGACCGTATACGTCTTGCCGTAGGCGAATGCCGGATGGTCCAATTGCAACGTATTGCCGTTAACGATTTTTGTTGTTACATTGTCCAACTTACGATTCTCGTTATCGATAATGGCGATGACTTGTTCTTCGGCAACCGAGATCGGCTTGTTGAATTTCACCGTCACAGGCGCGGCGACCGATACTTCTTCCGCGCCGTCCTTAGGCAGCCGGACGAGGTCAATCGTAGGCATTACGGGATTGGTCCCGGCGATGCGGTCCCCTGTTACGCGAATGTCCCGTATTCTGCTGGAGCCTCCCCCGCCGATGCCGGACGGATTATCCTTTGTGTTCGTCGCCTTATTGGAATTTACGACCCAGCGAATGTATATCAAATCTTTATCGTCCGCACCCGCCAGCGGCACATTGATCAGCTTGCAGCTATTGTCCGGGCAGTCGTAACTGGATGTTACGTTCATGTGCACGATGCCGCCCTCGACATCGGACCACGTTTGCCGATAATCGGTGCTGATCTGCACCTTGAAATCGTTCGGGCCCGATCCCGACGAATTTTGCTCGGAAGATAACGCGATGTTCCGGTAACCGGCCGTGGAGACCGCTGCGAGCCAATATTTCTTGCCTTCGCCTTCGTCCCAACCTTGATAGCTGATTTCTTTCTTGCCGCTGTTATAGCTTTCGAATACGCCGCCTACATTGCTCAAGATCGACGCCGCTTGATATTGTCCGCCCGTAGCGACAAACGTTCCGTTGTCCCCCTCGTTCTGAAATACCCATTCCGCAATGACGGATTGATCTTGCTTCTTCGTCTTAAAACTCCAGACGATATCATGGGCGAGCGCAACATCGTCTTCGCCGGCCGCAAGCCCTCGCGGTACGGTTACGGTATAGGTTTCCTCGCTTTCCAAGCCGGGATGGCCGATTTGGAGCGTCCTACGGTTCGGCGCAACCGTAACACCCTCCACCTCGCGACCGCCGCTATCGACGATCTTCGCTTTGTAGCCCGGAACCGTCTTGATCGCTTTATTGAACTCTACATGGATTGCCGTATGGACGGCTACTTCTTCCCCGTCCCGCGGCGTTGTCGAAATTGCCGCCGTCGGAGCTTCGATGATCGCGCCGGCCTGTCTCTCGCCTTGCACGCGAATGTCCTTCAAATAGCTGGAACCGTACGGTCCCACTTCGGCGTTCGCGTTGGAGTCGGTTGCAGTCGTGGAAGCGACGATCCAGCGGATAAACAGCAAATCCTGATTATCGGCAGCCTCTGGAAGCGGCGTTTCGTCTAGCTTGCATTCATTACAGGTATAGCTTCCTTTTTCCAGCACTAGATTTTCGACCGTTACCCAATTCTGTCCGTCGCTGCTGATTTCGAGTTTGAAATCGCGCGGTCCCGATCCCGAAGATTTCTGCTGGGACGATAACGTAATATGCTTGAAGCCTTTGGTCGAGATTGCCGCCAGCCAATATTTGGCGCCTGTTCCTTTGTCCCAACCTTGATATTGAAGTCCGTCGCCGCTCACATATTCTTTCTGCGGACCGCCTATCGCCCGAATCGTCGAGGCTGTTCGGTAAGCTCCGTATGTAGCGGACACGACCCCTTCATCGTAAGCGTAGTCCCGGCCGAAGCCCCATTCCGCAATGACTTCCGGACCGGATGCCTCCCCCCCGCCGTCGGGCTCGTTGGCGGATACGATTCCCGCCGTTTGGAACGGCAACAACATCAGGATGAGCAATAGAGATATCGTTCGCTGCCATTTCTTCGTTACTTTGCTTTTCATTTGAACTTCGTACCTCGCTTTCTCATTAATTAAAGCGCTTAAACTTTTGTAGTGCAAAAAACGCTCATTTCAATAGCCTAACGCTGATCTCCCCCTTTGCCGAAGTATTCGGTCCATCAACCAGCCGAATCTGAGTTTACTATAGCGCAATCATTCGCAAACATTCTCTACATATTTTCTCAAAAACTTCGATTTTCAACGTTTATTGCGAAAATGATGCCCTCTTTTATCCGTTGCGAATGTTAGCTAGATATAAACGCCAAGTAAAAGATTGTAAAACAGTATTCAATCCATCATGCCTGTTTATTGCATAATAGAAATGCCTAATATTGCAGCGTAAAAATGCCGAATTAAGATGCAAAAAAGAGACACTTGTCAGCATCCCACTATCATCCTATCGTTATGTTTGTCGACAACGTAGCGAGAGGAGAAAGAAAGGATGTTGAAAATGCCTCAACAACAATATATCAGGTTTTTGCGTGAAGTAGAAGGCTGTTCGGTAAATGAGATTGCACAGCGTGTGGGGGTTCATTGGCGAACTGCAAAAAAATATGCCGATCAAACGGATTGGAATACATCGGTGACCAAACGGAAAAACAGGAGTCCCGTAATGGGACCGTTTATGGAGATCGTCGACACGTGGTTGGAGGAGGATCGCTTGCTCCCCCGAAAGCAACGTCATTCAGGTGTACGCATATTCCAACGATTGCGAGACGAACATCAATTTACAGGCGGACAACGTACGGTACTAGCCTATGTGCAGAAACGAAAGAGCGAATTGGAACTGGAACGCGCTAAAACGTATGAACGACTCGAACATCCGCCTGGAGAGGCACAAGTGGATTTTACTACTCTCGAGGTGAGTCGAGGACATCAATTGCTTACATACAAGTTACTGGTGATGTCCTTCCCGTATAGCAACGCCGCTTTCGTCTATCCAACTCCTGCTGAGAACCTAGAATGCTTCCTGGAAGCAATGAAGCAAATCTTTGAGCAAGCGGGTGGTGTTCCCCAGCGTATCTGGTTTGACAACCTGTCTGCTGCCGTCGTTCATATTGAGAAGCAAGGCGAACGGCAATTAACAGAAGGCTTTCAGCGATTTTGCGCCCATTACCGGTTCGAAGCCGTATTCTGCAATCCGTACAGTGGCCATGAAAAAGGTCATGTGGAGAACAAATGCGGGTACTCCAAGCGAAACTGGGCCGTCCCCATTCCAATTTATGAAAGCCATGAACAGCTTGCTGCGTATTTCGCTGAGCAGGCCATGCTAGATCGTGAACGCCAGCATTATGCTCAAAACCGCCGGATCGCTGATCTATGGGAGGATGACCGCCGTAAGCTACTTACATTGCCGGAACACGGATTTGAGGCCTTTCGGTTGGCGACTGCGGTGGTCAACAAGTACGGGGAGATTCGGATTGAAGATACGACAATTCCGTTACTGGGAATGGTTGCGCCAGGTAGCGAGGTACTGATCCAAACGTTCTGGGATCGTCTGATCATTTTAAACGGCCACCATCAAAAGCTTCGGGAGGTACCCCGACCTTATACGGGACGTACTGCGGACGTTCCGTGGTCGAAAGTATTTACCGGTTGGCTTAGAAAGCCGCGCAGCGTTACACATTCACAGTTCCTACGCATGCTGCCAGAGACATTGCAAGCGTATGTGACGGTGAAAGATCTGGATGAGCGAAAAGAACGCCTTCAGGCACTGTCGCACTGGAGCGATGTGTACACCATAGAACAGATCCAAGAGGCAGTCGCCTTGCTAGGCCAGAATACGGTGGTTACCCGCGTCACGGCCGTCCTTGGCATGAAACATGGAAGCCGAGACTTGCCGGTTACGTGGGAGGAGACGCTGTCGCCACCGGGGACTCGTTCAGATGGCTCTCTTGGGCGCTATGATCAACTTGTGGGGGTAAGTTAAGATGGCGACAGAACTAGTGGATTTATGTCGGCAGCTGCGATTGGCGCATGTCATGGACTATATATCGCTTCAACAGAATGAGGAGATTCGCAGCATTGTGGAACAAATTCTTAGTGCGGAATTGGACGGTCGCCGCCGTGCCAAGCTGGGGAAGCTCGTCCAGCAGGCAGGATTTCCGCATATTAAGACTTTTGAGGGATATGTCTATGACCATATCTCTTTTCCGAACGGCAGCAGTCCAGAGATCATTCAGGGATTGGAATGGGTAGAACGCAAGGAGAATTTGCTCTTAATGGGAGCCGTAGGCACGGGCAAGACACATATGGCAACAGCGCTGGGTGTGGAGGCTTGTCGCCGAGGTAAAGCCGTGCAGTTCTACCGAGCCTCTGATTTAGTCGCCGTGCTGCAGGAGAAATTTGCGTCGGGTACGCTTAGCCGGTTTCAAGATAAGTTGAGGAAGGTTGAATTACTCATTCTCGATGAGGTTGGTTACGTCCCGTTCAGCCAAACCGGATCTGAGTTATTATTTAACGTGATAGCGGACTGCTATGAGCAACAGAGTGTGATCGTTACGTCCAACTTGGAGTTTGGTCAATGGACGTCGATATTCGGCGATACGAAGCTTACTTCAGCACTTGTTGATCGTCTTGTGCACCATGCTCATATTCTCTCCTTCACAGGCGAGAGTTTCCGTTTCAAGCAAGCTATGGAACGAATTCCGATGTAGCCTCGATGCTGGCAAGTGGGCTTGGCACTTTTGGCTGCAAATCTAAGCATTTTCTACTTGCAAAACACAATGCCGCGTGATATGATCAATGAAAGCGCATTCTTGTATTACAGGGGGTTGTTTGGGCAATGAAATTTTACAAATCGGATCTTTTTGGCATTAGCCGCGAACGGAAAACGCATTCCAGCATCCCTTCCGATCATTATCATGACGCTTACGAAATTCTATATATCATTTCCGGCGAGCTCTATTATTTTATCGGGGATCGAACGTACCAGGTCGTTGGCGGCGTTCTCCTGCTGATTAATATGAACGATATCCATAAACTAATCAATTCGAACGGTTCAATGTACGAGAGAGTGACGCTGCAGTTCAAGAAGGAGTTTCTCGAAGGCTTTTTGGCGGCGGGGGAAGCTTTCGATCCTTGTTCCTGCTTCCAATCCGGATCGAGTGCGATCAAGCTGCGGGCTCAAGAGCAAGGTTTTGTCGAAGGGCTGTTTCATAAAATGATTGCCGAACATACGAACCAATCGCCGCAGTCCGATCTTTACCTGAAATTGCTGCTCATCGAGCTGCTCATTTTCATCGGGCGCAAACAACATAGCGGGCATCGCGGCCTCTACATCGAATCGAACCGCACCCATAAACAAATTTCCCGCATCGTCAATTACATCAACCATCATTACGCAAAGCGGCTCACCTTGGACGATATATCGAAGAACTTCTATATGAGCCCTTCTCATGTAAGCCGAACTTTCAAAGATTCGACCGGCTTTACGTTTATTGAATACGTTAACAATGTTCGGGTGAAAGAAGCTTGTACGCTGCTGAAAGACTCCAACTTAACGGTATCGGAAATTGCCGAGCGCGTCGGCTTCGATAATTTAACCCATTTCGGCAGAATATTCAAAGGAACGACCGGCTCTTCCCCTTTGAAATACCGCAAATTGAATCAATGCCGATAAAAACCGGACCCGCTGCTTCGGGCCCGGCACATACCGTTCCGCTATAACAACGGCGAGAACAATCTCGCCGCCGATTCGAGAAAGCGGACGATCACCTTGCGGCGGGCAAACTTCTCCGGATTGATCAAATTCGTATATTTCAAATCCCGTTTGAAATCGCTCACCATCGTTTGCACGCTGTCCGTCCCAAACAATAAGGCGTTCACCTCGAAGTTCAAATGAAAGCTTCTCATATCCATATTGGCCGTGCCGATCGAAGCGGTCTCCCCGTCGATAATTAATATTTTCGAATGCAGAAATCCTTTTTCGTACTCGTAAATGTCCACGCCCGATTCGATCAATCCCGAGAAGTAGGAATGCGACGCCAGAAACGGCATCCAGCGGTCCGGCTTGGCCGGAAACAATATTTTCACCTCAATGCCGGATAAGGCGGCCACCCGCAGCGCCGTTAAAATATCTTCGTCCGGGATAAAATACGGAGTGGCGATCCAAATCGATTTGCGCGCCGACGTAATCATGGAGAAGAACAAGTGCTTCATCGATTTGCGCTTATTGTCCGGACCGCTGGCGATAATCTGCACCGCCCCGTCGGCTTCCGGCTCCGGCTCGGGTCTGAAATATTCCGCGCTGACATGCGCCTTGCCGGTCATATAGAACCAATCCTGCACGAATATCGCTTGCAGCGAATGAACGGCTTCGCCCTTGACGAACATATGCGTATCGCGCCAAAATCCGTACGTTTTGTTGCGGCTCAAATATTCGTCGCCGACGTTCAATCCGCCCATAAAGCCGACGTTCCCGTCAATGACGACAATTTTGCGGTGGTTGCGGTAATTGACCGAGCTCGACAGAAACGGAAACCGGACCGGTTCGAACGGAACGACCTCGATGCCCGCCCTGCGCATCTCTTCCAGGAAGGAGAAGGGCAGTTTGTAGCTGCCCACCGCATCGTATAGAAACCGGACTTCAACGCCTGCGCGGGCCTTCTCGACGAGAATGTCTTTAATTTGCGTCCCGATTGCGTCGTCGCGGTATATGTAATATTCCATATGAATATGATGGACCGCTTTCTCCAATTCCTGCAAAATCGCGGCAAACGTTTCTTCCCCGTTCGTTAAAATTTTCGTATTGGTCGAAAACGAGATGACGCTATCGGAGATTTTATGGGATAAATGCAGCAGCTTCTGCTGGTTTTGCGTCAATTCCTCCAATTCCGCCCGCTGCCTTGTCGTCAATTGGTCGATGCTGCGATGGACTTCCTTATCCTGAATCGCTTTCCGGTCGAACCGCCGCCGTTTCCGGTAGTTTTGCCCGAACAATAAATAAAATACGAAACCGACGACGGGAATGAGCGCAAGCAGAAGAATCCAGGCAACGGTGTTGGATGGATGACGATTTTCCAAAAAGATAACGACCCCGATGGAAAGCACGGACAACGAAAGGAGCACGCTGAACATTTTCGGAATCAGATTGTTGATATAACCTCCGCTATAATAGGCCAATCCGCCGAGGATAATGATAAATACGATAACAATGACTGAACGCCTCACCTGTATTCCCCTCTTGAACCGATTGTTTTATGACTATTATGATACCCAAAAAGCGGATTGAAAGGAAGGACGCTCTTTTCATTTATTTCAAATGATCCCCTTTACACCGGGCATATAATGTGAGATATTATTAACTAACGATCGTTAGGTAGGAAAAGGAGGTGCATCATCCATGACCGCAAAGCGAATTCAGGAGGTGGCCCTGGCCCATTTCGCCAAGTACGGATATGACGGCAGTTCGCTAGCAAATATTGCTGAAGAGGTCGGCATTAAAAAACCTTCGATTTACGCACACTTTAAAGGAAAAGAGGATTTGTTCCTCCATGTCGTGCAAGAAGTGTTCCACGAAGAATTGGCGTTTGTACGCGATTATTTCGCCTTGAACAGCCATTCGCCGCTGCACGCGCGGCTGTATGAAATGCTGGCCCAATATCAAGAGCGGTACGAGCGCAACGATAAAATGAAGTTTTGGCTGCGGATGTCTTATTTTCCCCCGCCGGCGCTATACGATGAAATCATGGAGCAAGTGTATGCCTACTTGGATCAATTGGAACTGCTGCTTGCCCGTATTTTTACCGAGGCTTCCGCAACAGGGGAAATCGACAGCATCGACGCCAATCAAGCGGCGGCGGCCTTCATGTGCCTGTTGGACGGCAACCTGGTGGAAATGCTGTACGGAGGCGCCGACCGTTTCCGCAAAAGGCTGGACGCTTCCTGGACATTGTTTTGGCGCGGAATTTGCAAGTAGTCATCATTGGGGGAGAGAATCATGAAACAAGCCAATAAAGGCTGGGTATATGTATTGATTGCCGGCATCATCGAAATTTTATGGGTTTCCGGACTCAAGCACTCCGCCGTATGGTGGGAATGGGCGCTGACCGTGATCGCGATCGCCATCTCGTTTGTCGTCGTCATTCGCGCGGCGAAAATTTTGCCGGTCGGCACGGTGTACGCCGTCTTCGCCGGGATCGGCACCGCCGGTACGGTCCTGACGGAAATGCTCTTATTCGGGGAACCGTTTAACATGGTCAAAATATTGCTTGTTCTCGTTCTGCTCTCCGGCGTAATCGGATTGAAACTGGTTACGGGAGAAAAGGAAAAGGAGGCGGACGCATAATGGCTTGGTTATGTCTGGTATTGGCAGGCCTCTGCGAAGTAACGGGAGTCATCGGGATTAAAAAGGTGGCGACAAACGGTAAATTGCAATCTTATCTCTTGTTAATCATATCCTTTGCGGCAAGCTTCTCCTTGCTGTCGGTCGCGATGAATTCGATTCCGATGGGAACCGCCTATGCGATTTGGACCGGGATCGGAACGGTCGGCGGCGCGCTCGTCGGCATGTTTCTGTATAACGAATCCAAGGATTGGCGGCGCGTCTTTTTTATCGCTTTAGTGCTCGCCGGCGCGATCGGCCTGAAGCTGTTTACGTAAGCTCTCCGCATGGAGAGCTTCCTGCATCTATGTAGGACTCGCCGTCCTTATGGTATAGTAGAATAGAACTTATATGAAGTAACTATAGAAAGGAGCCATGTCGGTATGCAATGGAAAGAAATTACGTCCATCGACGAATGGAATCATATGCTGGAAGCGTCCGCGAATCGCGGCCAGGTCGTGTTGAAACATAGTACGACTTGCCCGGTCAGCGCCAACGCGCTGCGCGAATACGAACAATATTTGCAAGATCAGCCGAACGAAGGCCTCGACTACGTTCTCGTCAAAGTGATCGAGAGCCGCCCGGTTTCGAACCAAATCGCGGAAGATCTCGCCTTGAAGCACGAGTCCCCGCAAATCATTTATATTAAGGATAAGGCGAAATATTGGAGCGCGACCCATTGGGCCGTGACGAAGGAACATATCAAGGCCGTTCTGGATTAATCGGCGCAAGAGAGCGGGCGGGGCCCCATAGCGGCTGCCGCCCTCTTGTCTCACTTCGCAAGATTAGACGGGACTAAGCCGCTTCCGCTCTATGCCTATCAGTTCGCTTAAATACGAATTCACGAACATGCCCTGCGGGTCGAGCCCTTCGCGGATGCGCAGAAATTCGTTCCACATCGGATAGGCGGCCGCCAGCCGCTCCGCTCGCATCGTATGCATTTTCCCCCAATGCGGACGTCCGCCATGATGCTGGAATATTTCCTCCAAACAAGCGAAATACCGCTCGTACGGCATTCCCCGGTACATATGCACCGCAATATAGGCGGAGTCGCGCCGGTATGCGGGACTGAGCCAAATATCGTCTCCCTTGACGTACCTGCATTCGATCGGAAAATGTACCGCGAACCGGTTCCGTTCCACGCATGACCGAATCTCCGCAAGCACCGGCTTCATCGCATCCGCAGGGACGTTATACTCCATTTCTTGAAACCGCACGAGTCTCGGCGTCGCGAACAGCCGATGGCCGTACCCGACTTCCCGCACGTTCGGCACGCCTTTGGCGGATAACAGGCTTACCGGTCGGCATAATCCCGGAAAGAGCCGGCACGCTTCGGACAACAGCCAGAAGACGCCGTTCTCCATCGCCATCACTTTCCATTCGTTCCATCGGCTCGGTTTCCCCGGCTTTTCTTCCGTCTCGTTCATCGTCTTGACTTGGGCGATATTCGTATAAGGGAACCAGTAAAATTCAAAATGGCGGTTCTCCGTCTTCAACCGTTCCAGTTGCCGCAAGCATTCGTCGAACGGCATTCGCCGGCTTTCGTAGCGTAACGGCAATGCCGGCACGACGCGCAGCTTCACTTGCACGATAATGCCGAGCATGCCGAGCGACACTCTCATCGCCCGGAACAGCTCGGGCTGCCGGTCCGCCGAGCATTCCACCACTTCCCCCGCCGCCGTTACCGCCGTTATGCCGGCAAGTTGGGTGGATAGGCTCCCGAATCCGATGCCGGTTCCATGCGTCCCCGTACTGACGGCGCCGGCAATCGACTGGGCATTGATGTCCCCCAAATTCTCCTGCGCAACGCCGTGTTCGAACAGTTCTTCCCCGAGCCGCTTCAATTTGGTGCCGGCCCACACGATTGCCGTGCCTTCGTCCATGTCGACGGATTCGACTCCTTGCAGCAAGTCGAGCGAAACCATCAGTTCGTCGGTTTGAACCAACCCGGTGAACGAGTGGCCCGATCCGACGACGCGCAACCGTGTACCCTTGGCCGCGCATTGCTTCACGAGCGAGACGACTTCCTCGACGCTGCGCGGATATGCAACGCCGCTTGGCGTACTGCTCACGCTGCCCGACCAATTTTGCCATCCGTTCTTGTTCAGGCGCACCTCTTCTACAGAAAACATTGTCCGTCCCCCCGATATGTGCGAGCTTCGCCGACGATCCGGCCCTGCGAAACGAGAAGCAGCCGATCGAACCGCTCGCATAACTCTCCCGCCTTGGCATGACGCATAAAAATCGGATCGCCGAGCTCCAGCGGTTCGTCCCCGCGATACCGAACCGGCGTCTGCACTTCGCCCGCGCCTTCGAGCGGCAGCAGTTCGGCTCCCGCGGGCAAGTAGGGCGCCGGCAGTTTCTCACGTCCCGCGGATCCCGACGCGGTATAGCCGCCGCCGGCGCATGTGTACAGATCGTAGCGCGGCCGGCGCACGATTTCCACGGCATAACCCGCCGCCGGCAGCAACCGGAAATCGCGGTAATAATCGAATAGTGCGGGAGCGTAAAAGCCGGAGCCCGCCGTCACTTCCGTCACCGCCGGTTCGAGCGCCGTCGTCTGCAAGCTGCCCGTTCCGCCCCCGTTGACGAAGCGGAGCGGCTGGCCTAATTCGCCCGCCAATTGTACCGCGTGCGCTCTCCGTTCTCGAACTTCGCGGGCCGAACGCCGTTTCAACCAATGGACGACCGTATTTTTCAGCCTTTGTCCGGGCATCCGGTCGCCAACTCCGGCAATTTGCGCCTCATAGCCCATGATCCCTTCGAGGCGGACCCGTTTGGAAGCGGCGATCAGCCGCATCAAATCGGCGACGGCTTCGCGCGAGCGCAGCGGCGAACGCCATACGCCGAAATGCAGGCCCGGAACGTCCAGCGACATATCGATATCGATACAGACCGGGATGCAGACGCCCTCCCGCTCCGCAGCCGCTTCGATCAATTCGACATGGGCGGCCGAATCGACCATAAGCGTCATTTGCTTCCCTTCCTTCGCGTATCGCCCGATCCGCGCGAGTTGTTCCGGCTCGCATGCCGGGTAACCGATCAACAAATCGTCAAAGCCCCGATCCGCCAAGTAAAGCGCTTCCAATGGGCTATAACACATGACGCCTTGAAATAAGTTGTCCGCATTCATAATCCGTTTCATCAAGTCTACGCAGCGCAGCGACTTGCTCGCGATCCGGATTCGCTTTCCCCCCGCGCGCGCCGCGATTTGCCGAATATTCTCGGCGAGCAGATCGAGATCGACGTATGCGAACGGCTTCGGAATCCCGGCAAAGACCGCTTTATAATCCCGGTACTGGCGCATCTTCACGTCCCACCTTTTCCGGCAGTCTAACGAACCAATTTCATGTCTCTTTCATACTATTCGAAATTCGCGCCGGAATCCCCCTTCGCGAATAAAAAAATCGGCGGACATGAAAAAAATCGCTGCTCCCCGTCAGCGATTCCGTTCGTAACAAATACAGCTTGTAAGATGATCGTTCACCATGCCGACGGCCTGCATATAGGCATAGCAGATCGTAGATCCGACGAACTTGAAGCCCCTTTTCCGCAAGTCTTTGCTCATCGCGTCGGACTCCGCCGTCTTGGCGGGGACTTCCTTCAGCTCCGTCCACGCGTTGCGTATCGGCTTGCCGCCGACGAACTGCCAAATATAACGGTCGAACGAGCCGAACTCCTGGGCGATGCGCAAAAACGCCTGCGCGTTGGTGACGGCCGCGTTGATCTTCAACCGGTTGCGCACAATTCCGGCGTTGTTCATCAATTCCTCGATTTTCTCCCCGTCATACCGCGCCACCTTATGCGGATCGAAACGATCGAACGCTTCGCGGTACGCTTCCCTTTTTTTCAAAATCGTATACCAACTGAGTCCCGCCTGCGCTCCTTCAAGAATCAGCATTTCGAACAGCTTGCCGTCGTCGTGCACAGGCACGCCCCATTCGCGGTCATGGTACTCGACATATAACGGATCTTCATTCACCCAGCCGCATCTCGTCGTCATTCCATTCTCACTTCCCGTCTGTTATGGTTTGTCTCTATTATACCAAACAAACGTTCCTGTTCAACTTGTTTTTTGAAAGGAGGACACGCGGGTTCGCGCGGCGGCGCTCTGTTTGGGCGCTAGCGAAACTGGTAATCCTTATTGGGCTCAAAATGAGGACTTTCCCATCCTAACGAAAGTACGTATCGCTATTCATTGGAAATCGGCCGTTTTACCGCCTTTTTCCCCCTCATTAGCGTGTTCGAGTTTCGTTACGCCGGCAACAAGGTGATTTACGGGCTAATAGCGTGTATATGTTTCGTTTAGTCCGCCCGACGGCCCGACGGGTCGTCAGCCGCTGCGCGGTATGATGGAAATTGACGCCTGCCTCAATCAATATGCCGGAAAATTCCGGCGCATGAGGCCCGTTTCGCTTTCCGACGCGTCTGTTCGATGCCGTTGTATACTTGTAACGGATCTCACAGCCGTTATTGCGGCTCAATAGGCGGTTTTGCAAAATGTAACGGATGTAGGGGACGTTATTGTGCCAGTAGAACGTCTTTCCGAACATTTACGAGCAAATAGCGTCGTCCGGATCCGTTACATTTTCAATTATGCTAAAAAATCGAAAATAAGAGCGCTCACTTTCGTTACAGTTGCTCGACCGGCGATTCCAGGCTCGCAGCAGGGCGCATAGGCACCATACGCGGCCAAGCAGCCCGCACCGCGAGGCATGGGCTCGCAGCCCCCCGCGACCACGGCGCATAGCGCCATACCGCGTAGCGCCTCTCGCCCGTGCAGCCCGAGCGCGGCGTGCGGCAACATGCATCTTTTTACTCGCTTCGATGGAAAATGGGATGGTTAGGGCGGAATTCCTGCATTATAAGCCAATCTCATAATTCCTTTCGGGACGAATAAAAAAAGAAGAGGCCGCCTCTAGGGGGCAAGCCTCGTTCCGGCCGGGCGAGCGGCGGCTACCAACGTTGCGATGCCTGTCTGCGTCGCACAGCATCCAAGCGCGCAACGCGCGGCAGCCGTCATCGCTTAGCCGTTCTCCCGCTCCGGCCCGCTCGGATCGGAATCTTCCCTCGGCCTGCGCGGCGGACCGGCCAAATTGGATGTTTGCAGCGGCGGGTGCATAAACGATCCCTGCCGCGGATCTTCGCCTTTCTCGAATATGGCGCGGTTGGCGGAAGTTCGGAAGCCGATATCTTTAAACGGATGAACCCACTGGTCCCCGGACATCACTTCGGGCTCGGTTTCCTCCGACCATTGCTGCAGCGGCGATTGCGGCGATTCGTACTCATGGTCTCCGATCACAACGCCGAATTCGTTGACGAACGGGCCCTCCGGCCCTCTCCCTTCGCGGAACTCCGGCAGAAACTCGATCTCGAACGGGTCCAGCTTCGGATCGTCGTCGAGAACTTCCGCGTTCGATCGCTCCGCTTCGGCCGGGGACATCTTCTTCCGGCCGTCTTGAGGGGATTGGTCCATAAGTCATCTTCCTTTCTCGTCGGTATTAGCCTGCTGACTTTTTGAAACATGCATTTTTAGTATGTTCCGCCCCAATCCTTGCCATACCCCGCCTTATTGCTTCGCTTTCCATTCGTCGTACTGGCGCTGCATTTCTTCCATCACTTTCGCCAAACCGTTCGCATTGAATTTCTCGATCGCTTGCGGAACCGCCTTCGTCGGATCGACCGTGCCGGTCATGATCGGCGGATAAAATTCCTCCTTCACGTTCCGCAGCGCGGCGATCTCATTCTGCACCGGCGTCGGATCGAAGTTGAAGCCGAGCAGCGGCGCATTTTGGGCGGAATTGTTGAATTTCTCGTACTCTTCCCATTTATTATCCGGATCGTCCTTCTGCAAGTACGTAATCATAACGTTGCCAAGCGCGAAGCCCGGAACGGCATAGCTTTCCGTGGAGGCGGGCAGCAATTCGATGCGGTTCTCGCCGATTTTCTTGTAATGAACGCCCTCGATCCCGTAGCCAACCATATTTCTTACATAAGGATCCGTGTTCAGCAAGTTCAAAAATTTCATCGCTTCGACCGGATGCTCGGACGTGGCGGATATGGCGTTCATGCTTCCCGTAACGGACCAGTTGTAGACGAGCGGATCGTCGGCGGGAGTCGATACGACCTTGTACCCGTATGAAGCGGACCATAGGTTATCCGCGAGCGGAGCCGTATTCGCCTTGTCGGCGAACCATTTGCCCGTTTTGTCGTGATCGGACGAAGTAAGCGTCGCAATGTCTTTGGCCATGTATCCGGCATTATAATATTTGTGCATCGTTTCGAACGCTTGCATCATTTCCGGCGTTTCCAGAATGTTCACCAGTTTCTCTCCGCCGCCGAGCGGCATGCCGACCGGCAACGATTCGTCCACCAGGTCGAACGGAATGATCGGCTTAATGTTCTTGTCGCCCGCATAGACGACGATGCCTTTCTCTTTCTCCTTGATCGTCTTCAGCAGCGGTTCCAAGCTTTCGAGCGATTTGACGCCGGAAATATCCAAATCGTATTTTTCGAGCAGTTGCTGATTGAAACGCCATACATTTTGCGCCGGGAGCTCTTTGTTCGTCGGGACGGCATAGATTTTGCCGTCTACTTTCGCGCCTTCCAAAAACGCCGGATGCAGCGCATCTTTAATGCCTTGCCCGTATTGGTCGAGCAATTCGTTCAATTCCAGAAATGCGCCTTTGCGCGAGTTATTGACATAATTGAATGCCCAGGAGCAGGTAAAGGCGATATCGAACGGCTCGCCCGACGCGGCGATCACCGGCATTTTCGTATCGTAATCGCCCCAGTCGAGCAGCTTCATTTTCACAGTCACGTTGATTTTCTCTTTCGTGTACTTGCTCAGTTCCTCAAACACTTTGTCAGTGTCTTTCTGCGGCGTGCCGATCATATACCAGATCAGTTCTACCGGCTCCCCTTTCCCCGATTTCTCCTGCGGCGCGGCAGCCTCGGACGGCTTGCTCTCTTCCGCTTGCGGCGGCTGCGCAACCGGATCGCCGCCTCCCGCGCCGCCGCTGCCGCATCCCGCGAGCGTCAAGCCGATAAGAAGGACCAACGCGAGCGACATCAACCAACTTTTTCTTGCCTTTTGAACCATTCTTTTTTCCTCCCTTTGATTCGGTTATTCCTTCAAGGCGCCGATCGTCAAGCCCTGGATGAAATATCGCTGGAAGAACGGGTAAGCGAGCACTATCGGGCCTGTCGCCAAAACGACCATCGCCATGCGCGCCGTGTCCGCCGGCATCGACCGGATCACTTCCAAACCTTGTCCCCCGCTGTTCAGCAAATTGGAATTTTGCAAAATAAACTGCATATTGTTCTCGATGCGCATCAGCATGGACTGCAGCGGAACCAGCTTCGGCTCGTCGATGAACAACAGCGCGTTGAACCAATCGTTCCAATACCCGAGCGTGCTGAACAGCCCGATCGTCGCGAGCCCCGGCAGAGACAGCGGGAGCACAAGTCTGGCGAAAATTGTGAATTCGCCGGCTCCGTCCATCTTTCCGGATTCGATAATCGCATCGGGAACCATCGTCGCAAAGAACGTTCGCATGATCAAAATATAGAACGCGTTGACGGTCAACGGCAGAATCAACGCCCAGACGGAGTCCTTCAAATGCATCAGTTGCGTTGCCACGATGTAGAACGGTACGAGGCCGCCGTTGAACAGCAAGGTGAAGAACGCAATGAACGAGAACAGTCCCCGATACTTAAAAGCTTTTCGCGACAGCGCATAGGCGTACAGCGAGATGACGGCCAAACTGATCGCCGTGCCGACGATCGTGATGAAAATCGTTATTCCATACGACCGCAATAGTTGGTCTCCCGTTTTGAACAAATATTGATAAGCGGCCGCGCTCCATTTGGCGGGAAAAATGCTGTACCCGTTAAGCGACAACGTCTCTTCGTCCGTCAAAGAGATGATGAATACGAACAAAAAAGGAAACACGCACGCAAAAGCGAACAGCCCCGCAATCGCATGACAAGCCGCATTCCATAGCGGCGGCAGCCTATGAATATCCCTTCTTCTCGTCGCGGCGTTATCCAACGTTCCCCCTCCTTTCGCCTATCCGGGCGCTTAGAACAGCGCCTGGTCTTTATCGATTTTGCGAACGACATAGTTGGAAGTCAGGACGAGTACGAATCCGACAAGCGATTGATACAGCCCGGCCGCGGTCGTCATGCCGATCTCGCCGCTCACTTTCAGCCCGCGGAAGACGTACGTGTCGATGACGTTGGTGACGGGATACAGCGATCCCGAATTTCGCGGCACTTGGTAGAACAGCCCGAAGTCCGCATAGAAAATCCGCCCGATCGCCAGCAGCGTCAAAACAACGATCAACGGCCTGATCATCGGGAGCGTAATGTTGCGGACTTGCTGCCACTTGTTCGCCCCGTCGATCATCGCCGCCTCGTAATACGACCGGTCGATGCCGACGATCGCCGCCAAATAGATGACGCTCGAATATCCGACCGTTTTCCATAGATTCATCGCGACGAGAAAATACGGCCAATACGTCGTATCCGAATACCAGGGAACCGCTTCTCCTCCGAAGAAGGCAATGATCCGATTCAGCACGCCTTTATCGACGCTGAGAAAGCTGAACGCAAAATAGCTGACGATAATCCATGACAGGAAATGGGGCAGAAACATGCCGGTCTGATACAGCTTCGCCAACTTTTTATTCGCGATTTCGCTTAGTATAACGGCCATCATGACCGAGACGACCAATCCGCTGACGATAAATACCGCATTGTACAGAATGGTGTTCCGCGTAATCACGAACGCGTCGTTCGTCGTGAATAGAAACTCGAAATTGTTCAAGCCGAGCCATTTGCTGTTCACGATACTCGCCCAGAAACCGTCGCGGTGAAAACGATATTGTTTAAATGCGACGACCGTGCCGACCATTGGCAAATAGGAAAAGAGCAAAAACCAGACCGCACCGGGCAGCACCATCAACAGAAAAGCTTTATTGCGATAGAAACCGCGGGCAACATTTCGAAGCGCTTTCATATTTCCCCTCCCCGAGCGCAAAGTATGCGATTTCGCTTCTACTTCGACGGTAACGGATATTTTCGCGGCGGAAAAGTTGCGAAATTAATGATTTGCTGCACTAATTAAATATTTTTGGAAAAGTTTAGGTTCTTCATGTTATTCTATTACTAACCTCGTAACATGCATGTAGAAAATGAGCTTGCCCGCTGGCAGGCATCGTCTCTTGAAGCGAATTGGGACAGGAGTTGGTTGCATGTTCAACATCGCCGAATTGTACCGAACGCATTGGAAACGAAAACTGTTCAACAAAATTTTAATTATTTACTCCGGCATTACAATTCTTTCCTTAGCGTCCTTATCCGTGTTCGTATTCAAATATTTCGCCGATACCTCCATACGCAACGACCTGGATTTCAACAAACAAGTTCTGGAGCATGTCGGGGGATATCTGGATGCGAAATATGTGGACTCGTTGCAGGTGATGCAGCAGCTTTACCTGGAAAAAACGATGCTGGACGACGTCCTCTATTTTCTTGAGCACGACTTCGGCCCGTATATCAGCTACCGTTTGGACCGCTACGCCAAAAGCGCGGATACGAAAGCGCGGAACATGAACACGTTTTTCCGCTTCCGCATGGACGACGATCCCGATATTCACAGCATCTTGCTGTACAGCAACTCCAAAAAGTTCGCGTACATTATGAAACCGAACGAATACCAAAGATACTATCCGTTCGAGCAAGGAGCCGGCGTGTTCGCACCGCCCGGCAGCGCCGCGGGGCCGCCGCGGTTTATGCAAACCGAAGAAATGCAAGGCCTGCAAGCCATCGTGCAAAACAATCATGTCTTGACGACCGTCAGCGCCATTAACGATCCGTCCACCCAGCAAAACGTAGGCAATCTGGTGATCAATTACGATATCAACGGCATGTTCAAGTCGTTCCGCAATATGGGCCGGGAAATCAAAGGATATATCGTCGTATTAACGAAAGACGGACAAGTGTTGTTCGATTCGTCGAACCGGTATTACGGGGGGAAATACCCCTACTGGTCCGAGCTTCATACGGCCGACGGCAAAAAGCCGATGGAGGAGCCTTCCTATGTCAACGTGAACGCCTCCAACAATTCCGGGTTTCTCATTGCAGGCATTATGCCCGAATCGGAAGTCCGCGGCGCGGACAACGGGCTGAAAAACACGCTCATCCTGACGACCTCGCTCTGCACCCTGGCCGCGCTTTCGATTACTTTTTTTACGATCAAACATTTCTCCAGACGGACCAAAACGATTATTCAAGCGATGAAGAAGCTGCAAAACGGCGATTTGACGGTTCGCATTCCGATGGAAAAAGAAGACGAGCTATTCGAAATTTCCACCCGTTTCAATCAAATGTGCGCGGATTTGTCCGAATATATCGACCGGGTTTACGCCTCGGAAATTACGAAGAAGCAGGCGGAACTGGTCGCCTTTCAGGCGCAGATCAAGCCGCATTTTCTGTACAACACGCTCGAAGCGATACGAATGCGGGCCATTGCCAAGAAAGCCCACGATGTCAGCGATATGATCTATATTCTGGGCACATTGCTCCAATATTCGATTAAGAGCGGCACGGTGATCTCCTTGTCGGACGAAATCGAATACTGCAAGCGGTATCTCGATTTGTTCCGCATTCGCCATAAGTATAAATTTTCTTATCACGTCGAGATCGAACCGGAACTGGCCGAGCGGCCGATCGTCAAGCTGACGCTGCAGCCTATCGTCGAGAACTACATTATGCATGGCATCCGGTTAAAGCGCGACGATAATCTGATCTCGATCGCGGCGGAATTGGCGGGACAAGATCTATGCATTACGGTTCGGGATAACGGAAACGGAATCGCGCCGGAGAAGCTGGAACAGATTCGGCGCATGCTGGAGCGGCGGGATCCGCATTCGTCCAAGTCGATCGGGTTGACGAACGTTCACGAAAGACTAAAGACGATGTTCGGCGAACGGTACGGCTTGCGGATCGATAGCCGGCTCGGGTCCGGCACGTCCGTAACGATGATATTGCCGGCGATGAAAGCTCCCGAAACCGAGATTGCCGCAGCAGCCTATAAACATTGAGGAGGTTCCCTGCATGTACAAAGTATTTATCGTTGACGACGAACCTTTTATTTTGGAAGGCTTGCCTTATGCGATCGAGTGGGAACAGTTCCATTTGGAGATCGCCGGCCAGGCCGAGGACGGACGGCAAGCTTTGGAAGCGCTGAAATCGAAGCCTGCCGACATTCTCATTACGGATATTACGATGCCCGTCATGAACGGATTGGAATTGATCCGCGAAATGAAGAAGCTGAACCCGCAAATGAAATTTATAATATTAAGCGGCTATCATGAGTTCGATTATGTGAAACAAGGAATTACGCTCGGCATCGAAAACTATTTGTTGAAACCGATCAATGTGGAAGAACTGAAGGAAACGGTCAAAAATACCGTTCGCAAGCTCGACGACGCGCTGCGCAAGGAATGGATCGGCCAAAGCCGTTTCGACGTGCTGCGCGACAATATTTTGTACCGCTGGGTAACGGGCGGCATCGGCGCGCCGGAGCTCAAAGACCGTTCGAAATTGCTCGGCTTTCCGATCGCCGCTCCTTACTACACCGTCTTCACGATGAAGCCCGTCTTTGCAGACATGTTCGCGGAGCCGAGCACGACAGCCGGAATTAACGCCGGAACCGGCGATTACGAAACAGGCTCCAACGACAAGCCGGGATGGGCCGGCGTTCCCGATCCCTCCGCCTTGCCGCCTTACCTGTTCCGCAAAGACCGGGTCATCGCGGCCATGTATCAATATTGCCGGGAAACGATCGGGGACGGCGGGGAATGCGTCTGTTTTTGCGACGCCGACGGAGATATCGTCATCATAGCCGCTTCGCAGTCTCCCCATCCGGAGCAAGCGCCGCGCTACCGGTTGATTCGGCAACTTCGAACCGATATGGAACGGTTGTGGAAGGTGCGGATCATTGCCACGACAGGAAGCACGGAGCCTTCCTTCGCCAACGTAAGCCGCAGTTATGACAGTGCCAAGAACATGCAGGAATACGATTTGGTCAACCACGACGAAGAATGGCTCGATTACGGTCTTCTGCATGGCGCCGCCGATTCGGCCGCCGCCCGGATCGATTTGCAGACTTACGAGAAGCTGCTCCTGGCCAAGGACAAAGACGCCGTCCTGGCATGGATCGATGCGCTGTTCCGTCGGCTATCGGTCCCCGGCACGGCAACGCCGTCGCAAATCCATAACGCGGCGATCGAGATGATGATTCGCGCGAAACATTTCGCCAAAGATATGAACATGAGCAATGAATTGATTTCTAACGATTACAAGCAGCTATTCTCCAAATTGTTCAAAGTGCGGACGCTCGAGCAATTGAACGAACATGTCAAATATATCGCCGGGGCGGCTGTCGATTGCATGGCCGAAGAGGACGGAAAGCTGAGCCCTGTCGTCAGGCAAGTGCTCCAGCATATAAGCGATCATTACGCGGAGGAGCTTTCCTTAAAGACGCTGGGACAAGCCTTCCGCATATCTCCGGGCTACCTGGGCCAATTGTTCAAAAAAGAAACGAATGTCGCTTTCTCGGATTACTTAAACAAGTTCCGGATGGAAACGGCCAAAAAGCTGCTCATGAATACGAGACTTACGACAAGCGACATCGCGCAGCGGGTCGGGTATGTCGATGCGAGTTATTTTTACCGGCAATTCAAGAAGCATTTCGGCATCTCGCCTTCCGAGTTAAGAAGCATGCGGTGATCGGCGGGAAGAGAAGGCAATGGGAAAAGGCCGGGAGAGCATGCGCGGGGCATTGTTCGCCGGCCTATGAAGCGTCCGTTTCTCTGTTATATTCTTATGTCGATCGTTACTTTGGCATCGTGAAGCGACTGCTGCGGCTCAAGCGTTTCCATAAGATTGTCGGATGCACGATCCGGCGAGTTCTCCTTCGGTCTTTGCTTATCCTCCAGAATCTGCTTCTTTCTGTTCATCAGCATGTTGATTTGGGCGTCGATCATCGCCATTTCTTTGCTGAGCATTGCGAGTCTCTCTTTTTTTTCGTCCGGCGAGGCATCGCTGGTTGCGACTTCCGCCATTTCTTTGGAAACTGTCATTCTCCGCTTTTGCAATTGTCTGATTTGTCTGTCGATTTGCGCGAGTTCTCCGCCTCCGCCGGTATCGGGCAAACTTGCCGAACGGGCAAGGCTTTGCAACGACGACATGATCATATCCATTGTAGAACCTCCTTCCTAGGGAAACCGCGCCTTGTCTTGTAGCAGGAGCAGGTATCGAGCAGGCGAAATTTCCATTCTTATATACAGATATCGGAATTTGGAAGGAAATAGTTTACCCCTGGTTCAACCGTTTCGGCATCTCTCCGTGCGAATTGAGCAGCTTGCGACGACCAAGGAGGTCTCCCGCCATCCGCCTCGCCGACTCGGCCAACGCCCAAATTCGCACCCAAACGGGCATGGGCAAGCATCATCGGAATGCGTCGGCGAATACGCTAGTCATAACAAATCGAAAGGAGCGATTCGCATTGTCGAGTCATCAAGATCATCCGGGCAAACACTATCATCATCACCATCATCATGTGGTTCATCACTATCACCATTCTCATTGCATGCATCACCATCCGCATCATATGGGGGGAGGCGCCCATCATCATGGCGGATGGCATGGAGGGTGGCATGGAGGTTCTTGCGGGTGGCATCCCGGTTCAGTTGGATGGCATGGCAACCCCGGAGGATGGAAGCATACGTCCGATGGATGGAAGCATACTTCCGGCGGGTGGAAGCATGCTAGCGGAGGGTGGAAACATACTTCCGGCGGCTAACCCGGAATCAATCAGGTCTAACAGATCGTTTTCCCGGCATAGGGCTGCTGCACAAGTTGTAAAGAATACAACATTTTAGGGGGCGAGGGGGTAAAATGGACCGTTATGTTGCACTTTGTACAACAATATCGCCAGGAAAATGGCGAGATGGCCCGTTCTAACCCCGGCATGTTGTAAAACCTGCAACATCGGCATCATGGTTATATGCAGAGAGAACGAAATGTTGTATTTTGTACATGATAAATCCCGGTCTCCGCGCAGCGGTGAACCGTACTTGCCCCGCCCGCCGGAGCCGGCCCGCGGCTTCATCGTTTCACCGCTGCGCCGGCCGATCGGTAAATGACCGGCACAACGCGCGCCATGCGTAAAAAAACAGGCCTCACGGCCTGTTTTGCTTATTTTTTCACTTCGAACGAGCTTTTCAGCGAAACGATCAGATTGAATACCGGCTTGCCGGGAGAGCTGTACTTCGGATCGACATTGAAATAGCCGTGGCGGAAAAATTGAAATTTATCGTGCGGCTCGGCGTCTTTCATGTTCGGCTCGACGAATCCTTGTACGATCTCGAGCGAATTCGGATTGACGCGATCCAGGAAAGATCCGCCCTCTTCCTCTTCTTCCTCATCCAAGATCAAAGGCTCGTATAAGCGGAATTCCGCCGGAATCGCCTGCGATGCGTCGACCCAATGTATCGTGCCCTTCACTTTGCGTCCCGTAAAGCCGCTGCCGCTCTTCGTCTCCGGATCGTACGTGCAATGAAGCTCGACTACATTGCCGTCCGCGTCCTTGATCACATCGTTGCAGCGAATGAAGTAGGCGTTCTTCAATCTCACCTCGTTGCCGGGGAACAAGCGGAAATATTTGCTCGGCGGGTTTTCCATGAAATCGTCCTGCTCGATATAGATTTCGCGCGAGAAAGGGATTTGGCGCACGCCCATTTCCGGGTTTTCCGTATTGTTCTCCGCTTCCAGCATTTCCGTTTGGCCTTCCGGATAGTTCGTAATGACCACCTTGAGCGGTCTAAGCACCGCCATCGTGCGCGGCGCGGCCAGCTTCAAATCTTCGCGGATATAGTGATCGAGCATCTTCGGGTCGACCGCCCCGGTACCGCGCGATACCCCCGTCTCGCGGCAGAAATCGCGAATCGACTTCGGCGTAAATCCGCGGCGGCGCAAGCCAGAAATCGTCGGCATGCGCGGGTCGTCCCAACCGTCCACGAATCCTTCGTCCACCAACAGCTTCAGCTTTCTTTTGCTCGTGACCGTGTTCAATAAACTTAACCGCCCGAACTCGTATTGATGCGGCACATGTTCCATTTCGCATTCCGCTACGACCCAGTCGTACAATGGACGTTGGTCCTCGAACTCCAGCGTGCAGATCGAATGCGTTACTCCCTCGATCGCGTCTTCCAGAGGATGCGCATAGGCGTACATCGGATAAATGCACCATTGGTCGCCCGTATTGTGATGCGTCGCATGCACGATGCGGTACAGCACCGGATCGCGCATATTAATGTTCGGCGAGGACATGTCGATTTTGGCGCGGAGCACCTTGGAACCGTCCGGGAATTCTCCCGCGCGCATGCGCGCGAACAGGTCCAGATTCTCCTCAGGCGAACGATCGCGGTACGGGCTGTTCTGTCCCGGCTCCGTCAGCGTGCCGCGCATTTCCCGAATTTGATCGGCCGTCGAATCGTCCACGTATGCCTTTCCTTTTTTGATCAGCAGAATCGCTCTGTTATACATTTCCTCAAAATAATCCGAAGCGAAGAACAGCCCGTCCCACTCGAACCCGAGCCAACGGACGTCTTCCTTGATCGCTTGTACGAATTCCGTATCTTCCTTCAGCGGATTCGTATCGTCGAAACGCAAATTCGTCTTTCCTCGAAATTCATCGGCGAGTTCGAAATTGAGCCAGATTGATTTCGCGTGCCCGATATGCAAATAGCCGTTAGGTTCGGGCGGAAACCGGGTGACGATTTGATCGACTTTGCCGGATTTCAAATCGTCGATGACGATATTTTTAATAAAATTGGATGCTGCAGGTTTATTCTCCACCGATATCAACCTTTCTGTAGAAGTTATCCGTGTACCCGACCGCTTGGGCGGACAACTTTTATCTCTAAAGTCCTATTCATTTTTATTACAATCATACCGATAACCATTATAGAGTTCAACTATTGAAGAAGGCGCCAGAATTGCAGAAGGAGGAATCGTAAAGTTGAAGTTCCCAAAAATTATTGCCATTATTTTAGCAGTCTTTTTATGTGCTGGCAATTCCGGAATGGCTTTCGCGGCCGATTCGGATCTATCTAAACTGGTTTTATCGAAAAATGAAGTGTCATTGGAGATCGGAGACACGCAATCCCTCTCGGCGACGGCTGTTTACGCGAACGGCAAAACGGAAGACGTCACGATCAAAGCCGATTGGACAAGCGACGAGGATTCCAAACAAATAGCGAGCGTATACGCGGGTACGATCACGGCCAAGAGCGAAGGAACGGCGATCATTATCGCCACTTACAAGGAAATGCCGCAGACCGTGAAAGTTACCGTTACCAAGAAGGTCAAATCGTTAACCAAAGACAAGCAAAGCCTCGATCTTCGGCTTGGAGGAACGCAGAGCAAAGCGGATATTGCGCTGACGGCCACATATACCGATAATTCGACGGAGCTTGTCTCGGACAAAGCGGAATGGTCGATCGACAACGCTTCGATCGCTACCGTCGTCAACGGATCGGTCACGGCGCTCAGCCCCGGATCCGCAACGATTACGGCGAAGTACGGCAAGCAAACCGTTACCGTTCCTATCACCGTTGAAATCGTCAAGAGACTGGAGCCGAGCAAATCGCAAGTTTCCTTGCTGATGGCAGGTCCCGCGAAGTCGGAAACGGTGGAGCTGACGGCGATTTATCCCGACGGCGATACGAAGAACGTAGCGGCTGAAGCGGAATGGTCCTCGGACAACGAGAAAGTAGCGGACATCATTAAAGGCGAAATTACGGCATACGGTCCCGGAAAGGCGACGATCACCGCCAAATACGGCACCAAGACGGCAACGATCAAAGTCGATGTCGACAACACCCGCAAGCTGGATGTCGATAAGCAAAACATATTCATGCGTGTAAACCAAACGCCGGAGAAGGTTACGTTAACGGCAACTTATCCGGATGGAAGAGAAGATGATATTACGGCGCAGGCCGAATGGAGCTCCAGCAACGAAAGCATCGCCTACGTTTCCAAAGGAGAGATTAGCGCATACTCTTCGGGCGCTGCGGTCATTACGGCCAAATACGGCGATAAATCGATTACCGTCAACGTCGATGTCGAGATTCCCCGCCGTCTGGAAATACTCAAGGATAACGGCGGAAGCAGCGTTGCGGTAGAGTCGATCTCCATGAAAGTGAATCAAGACGTCGATCTCGCCTTGCAGGCCACTTACGCCAACGGTTCGACGGAAATGATTGCCGGCAAAGCCCAATGGACTTCGAACAAGGAAGATATCGTCTATGTGAACGGCGGACGGGCGTCCGCATATAAATCGGGCGAAGCGACAATTACGGCCAGCTATGGCGGCAAAACGGCTTCGGTAAAGGTATCGGTCGATATTCCGAGCAAATTGACGGCCGATCCGAAATCGCTCGCTTTGCAGAAAAACGAAGAGTACCGAATCAATCTGATCGCCGTATATGACGAATATGAGGAAGCGGTAGCGGAAAAAGCCGAGTGGAGCGTCAGCTCGGACAAGGTGCTTTCGGTCGATAAAGGGCTGGTTACCGCTTTGGATAACGGAACGGCTACCGTTACCGCCAAATTCGGCGGCAAATCGGTTACCGTGAAGGTGGAAATCGGCTTGGCCGACAAGCTGGAAGCGGACGTGCGCTTTATCAATTTAAATACAGGCGGCACGAAAACTATTACATTAACCGCGACGGACTCTTCCGGCAAGCCGATCGACGTGACGGGCGAAGCGGAATGGAAGTCGAGCTCCCCGAAAGTGGCAGATGTCAATAAAGGCCTCGTCACGGCCTACGACAGCGGGAAAGCGACGATTACCGCCAAGTACGGCGGCAAATCGGTGTCGATTCCGGTAGAGGTCGATATTCTTCAAAAGCTGGAAACGAGCCACCGCATTCTTTCCCTCAAATCAGGGGAAAAGGCGCAAGTGAAAATCACCGTCACGTTTAGCGACGGAAGCGTGAAAGACGTCACCGCCGACGCGGACTGGAAAGCAAGCAACTACAAAATCGTCGATGTCAACAATGGAGCGATTACCGCGAAAGGCTACGGCAAAACGAACGTAACCGCCAAATACGGCAATAAATCGATTACGATTCCGGTCGATGTGGACACGTTGAAATATTTAAAAACCGATGAAGTCGCCCTTACGATGAAGAAGGGCACGACCGTACAAGTAACGGCAACGGCTACTTATATGGACGGCACCGATATCGACGTCTCGAAGCCGGCGCTTTGGACCTCGAGCAAAATTACGGTAGCCGACGTGAAGGACGGCATCATTAAAGCGACAGGCAAAGGCAAAGCGACGATCACGGTCAGCTTCGGAGGCAAGAAAACGAAAGTGCTCGTGACGGTGGAATAAGCGCTATACCGCCGCAAGACCCGGACGAAAAAAAGCCATGCAGGTAAAAATACTGCTTGGCTTTTTTCAACTTGCCGGGACACGGGGGAGCGTATGCTTATCCCGCTGCACCCAGTCGGTTTTGTTGTTCCGCACATATGTAACTGCAAAAATCCATTTACAAATGGAGATTTGGGCTAGTTTCGCCCGCGCAACTGCAGAAATCCATTTATTTCTGTCCAAATGAACGCAAAATCAGAGAACTTTGGGGATTAGCCCACGTCTTGTCATTTAAACGCCATCGCCGCGCGCACCGCCTTCTTCCATCCTCTGTACAACGCAGCGCTTCGCTCTCCATCCATGGCCCTGGAGAACGTACGCTCGATCTGGCATTGCTGGGCGATCACGTCGCGGTTTTCCCAGAAGCCGACGGCAAGTCCGGCCAAATAAGCGGCGCCGAGCGCCGTCGTTTCGTTCATGACAGGCCGCTCCACATTGACCCCGAGCAAATCGCTTTGGAACTGCATGAGGAAGTCGTTCGCCACCGCGCCGCCGTCAACGCGCAGCGCGCTAAGCGTAATCCCCGAATCTTCCTCCATCGCCATAATCACATCCTTCGTCTGATAGGCCAGCGATTCCAGCGTAGCGCGAATAAAATGCTCCTTCGTCGTGCCGCGGGTCAAACCGAACACCGCTCCCCGGACTTCGCTGTCCCAATACGGCGTGCCGAGCCCGACGAAAGCGGGGACGACATATACGCCTTCGGTCGAATCGACTCTTGCCGCATACGCTTCGCTGTCCTTGGCCGACTTGAACATTCTCATCCCGTCCCGCAGCCATTGCACGGCCGATCCGGCCACGAACACGCTGCCTTCCAGCGCGTATTCCACCTTGCCGCCGAACCCCCAGGCAATCGTCGTGAGCAGGCCGTGCTTCGACGCGATCGCTTGCGTACCGGTGTTAAGCAGCATAAAGCAGCCTGTGCCGTATGTGTTCTTGGCCATTCCGGGTTCAAAGCACGCTTGCCCGAACAAAGCCGCTTGCTGGTCTCCCGCCGCTCCCGCAATCGGGACCGAGCGGCCGAAGAAATGATAGGACTGCGTCATGCCGTATATTTCCGACGAAGAGCGCACATCCGGGAGCATCGATTTCGGCACGTCCAAAATCCGCAGCAGTTCGTCGTCCCATTGCAAATCGTGAATATTGTACATGAGCGTGCGCGAGGCGTTGGAATAATCGGTCACATGCGCTTCTCCGCCGGTAAGCTTCCAGATGAGCCACGTATCGATCGTGCCGAAGCAGAGCTCGCCCCGTTCCGCCCGGGCGCGCGCGCCGTCCACATGATCCAATATCCACTTGACCTTCGTTCCGGAAAAATACGGGTCGATCAGCAAGCCCGTCCGTTCGCGAAAAAGCGGCTCATAGCCGTCCGCCCTTAACCGATCGCATATATCCGCCGTTTGGCGCGATTGCCAGACGATCGCATGATAGATCGGCGTTCCCGTACTGCGGTCCCATACGACCGCCGTTTCGCGCTGATTCGCGATGCCGATCGCGGCCACCTCGTCCGCACCGACGTTCGTCTTCGCAAGCACAGCCGTAATCACGCCCAACACGGTAACCCATATTTCATTGGCATCATGCTCGACCCAACCCGGCTTCGGAAAATGCTGCTTAAATTCCTGCTGAGCCATGCCGACAATGTCGCCCCGCCGGTCGAACAGCAGGGCGCGCGAACTGGTGGTGCCTTGGTCGATCGCTAGAATATATCCCGCCTTCATCCTATCACCTCTACAAAAATGTTTGATGCAGCGACTGTCCTCCGTCCATCGTCACGCATGCGCCGTTAATATAAGAGGCCTCGTCTGATAATAAATACGCCGCCAAACCGGCGATTTCCTCCGGCGTGCCGAGACGCCCGAGGGGTACGCTCTCTACCGCGCGCCGCGCCGACGCTTCCGACAGCACCAGCTTCTCGGCGCCGCCGGTGCGCTCGATCAACCCCGGCGCGATCGCGTTAACGCGGATGCCGTATTTGCGCCCCCATTCGACCGCGAGCGTACGCGTCATAGCGAGAACGCCCGCTTTGGCGCTGGCCGAGTGAACGACTCCGGGGCCGGCATCCCATGCATAAGTGGCTACCATATTGAGGATGCTGCCGCGAATGCCGTTCGCGATCCAATATTTCCCCACCGCCGAACTGCAATAGAACGTACCGTTCAAGACGATGTCGACGACCGCATTCCATCCGTTCACCGACAAATCCTCCGCCGCGCATATGAAATTGCCGGCGGCATTGTTCACCAGCGCATCGATGCGCCCGAACGCGGCCGCGGCGGCATCCACCATATGCTGCACTTGATCCGGGCGGCGCACGTCCATCGGAACGGCAAGCACCTGCCCCGGAAACGCTTCCATTTCCCGCTTCGCCTCTTCCAGCTTCGAAGCGGTTCTGCCGGTAATGGCGACGAGCGCTCCCGCTTGCGCGAAACACGCCGCCATCGCCTTGCCCATACCGCTGGAACCGCCTGTAACGATAATCGCCTTCCCTTTCACCCGCATCCCCCCAGTCGCCGTCATGCGCTAACAAAAGCGCAATGCCGGAAATAACGCTTTATGAACAATATATGCGGGTGGATCTTCTTTCTTTCTTATTGCCAAATGTAACACTTTTGCCGTCCGATGCGCAAATTTACGCGTGCCAAATTCTCGGCATCGGCACAGGCTCTTTGCCCAGTTCCGCCCAGACGTATTTCAACAGCAAGGCCGACTTTAACTCCGCATGCGCCGGGTCGCCCCACAAGTTGTTCATTTCCTGCGGATCTTCCTGAAGGTCGAACAGTTCGCCGTACGTTTGATTGTAATATACCGTTATTTTGTACCTTTCGTCCACATACGTTTTCTGATGGATGGTCGTCGCTTCGTGGCGGAATTCGCAGATCGCATGGTCTCTCGCTTTCTCTTTCGTTCCGAACCAAACTTCCCGTTGGTCGATTCCCGTCATCCCGCAAGGCGCGTCAATGCCGCATACGGACAAGAAGGTAGGGGCCAGATCGACCAAAGATTGAATGGCTCCGGATACGCGCCCCGCGGGGACATGTCCCGGATAACGCACGATGAACGGCAGCTTGATCAAATCTTCGTAATGGAAGCCTCCTTTGGCTTGCAAACCGTGCTGGCCGAAGAAGTGCCCGTGGTCCGTCGTAAAGACGACGATCGTATTGTCAGCCAGTCCGAGCGCGTCCAGCTTAGCGAGAATTTGGCCGATATATTTGTCCATCATGCTGATCATCCCGTAATAGACGGCCACCAGCTTTTTCTTATCGTAATCCGTGAGCCTGAATTTATTGCCGTACTCGTAATAATGATGGGACCGGTACCCATGAATGCCGTAACCGCTCTCCATAAGATGCGAGAAGTCGGGATGCTCTTCCTGCGTCATCGCGAAATGGGGCGGATTCTTGTCATGTTCTCCCGGCACCGCCGACGGGATGGTGAGCTTGTCCGGATCGTACATGGAATCCCAAGGTTCGGGCGCCAAATATTCGGGATGAGGATCGAAGAAGCTCGACCATAAAAAGAAGCTCTCTCCCCCTTCCTTATATTGTTCAAGCAGCGCATTCGTCCGCTCCGCAATCCAGGTGTTGTAATGATATTGTTCGGGGATGTCCCAATGGTACGTCTTGCCCGGGTCCAACGTTCCCGTCGGGGGCAAAAAATAGTCCCGCCAATTGGCGCAACCCTTTTCCTCCATCCATAGAGCGTAATGCTGGCCGACATGGGCTTCGTTCGTATGGTTTCGGGCCAGTTCCACATGATCGAAGCCGTAGAACGGGCCGTTGAATGTTTTCCAGAAATCCAAGTCCTGCAAGATCGGATAGGACTCCAGCGAAGGATATTGTTCGGTAGACCGCAGCGGTTGAAAATGCGCCTTCCCGATCAACGCGGTCTTGTAGCCGTTCTGTTGAAAATCTTCCCCGACGCAATGACGGTCTTCGAGCAGCTTGGTGCCGAGCGTCCAGGCTCCGTGCTGGCTCGGGTACATGCCGGTAATGATGGACGCGCGGCTGGGCGTGCACGTCGGATTCGGGCAATACGCGCGGGTGAACGTCGTACCTTCGCGGACTAATCGATCCAAATTCGGCGTGGAAATTTCGCTGTTGAACGCGCCGATCGTATTCCAATGCTGTTGGTCGCTCGTAATAAGCAAAATGTTAGGTTTCTTCATGAGCGATTCGCCTCCTTTACGTTCATCATACATGACCGCCCTATATCCGAAAATGGCATGATGTACGAATCGTTTGTCATTTTGTCAGGTATCTGGTATCTTGAGAAGTAGAAAGACTCGAATCGGCGGGAGGGAAAATCCTTGAAGGAATACGGGAATGAGTTTGCCGAATTTCTATACTATACGCCAGGCAAAATCGATACCGACGGGCCGGTTTGGCCGGTGCGCGCAGGCCGAAATGCCGCGAAGCCCGGCTATTGCGTCGGGCCTAAGAGCATTGAGTGCTACAGTATGCATTTTGTTTACGACGGCGAAGTGCTGCTGGAACATGGCGGCATGCAGAAGACGCTGCGGAAGGGGGATATATTCTGCCTCTATCCGGAACAAACCTATACGTACCGTGAAATTCCGGGAACCGAGACGCTGCGGATGTGCTGGCTGGCGATCGACGGGGATGAAGCGGATCGTTTGCTGGAACTGGCCGGATTCCGGCAACAGGCGCCATACGTGGAACAAGCGATCGATCGCGGGGTCAGGGAGACTCTTGATTCCCTATTGCGTTTAATAAGAAGCGCCGTATCGCCCGCTCCCGCGCCTTCCGTTTCGCTTGGGCTGCGAAGCTTGTTGTACAGGCTGTTCTCCATGCTCGCCGACGATGCCGGACATCCGCGCGGAGCCGAGCCGCATGATTGGATCCGGGAATGCATGGCATATATGGAGCTTCACGCGACCGAAGGCATTTCGGTTCAACAGGTCGCCGCGTTGGCGGGCGTCAGCCGCACTTACTTCTCCACAGTATTTACGAAACAAGTAGGCGTCTCTCCGGTCGGATACATGATCAAGATTCGCATGGAGAAGGCGAAACGGCTGTTGCGGGAAACGCCTCTGCCGATTACCGAAATCGCGCTTACGCTCGGATATCCGAACTTGTACTCGTTCACGCGGGCGTTCAAACATTACTGCTCCGTGCCGCCGGGCATATACCGAATCCGTCAGCATGGGGAGAGCGGCAAGGATTTTCAGACCTGATTGCGAATATGTTATATTGAATTCAGAAGCAATGATCAATGAAAATGAAAGGAGAGGGTACTCTTGAAACTTACATATTTGGGACACTCTTGCTTCATCGTTGAATCGGGCGGGAAAAAGGTCGTAATCGACCCGTATCTCCGCAACAATCCGCTCGCGGCCGTCAAGCCGGAGGAAGTTGAAGTCGACGCGGTGCTGCTGACGCACGGGCATTACGATCATGTAGCCGATGCGGAAGAAATCGCCCGCCGGAACGACTGCGTTATCGTCGGCATTCATGAAATCGCCGCTTATTTTGCGGGCGTAGGCTTGAAGACGTTCGGTTTGAACTTGGGCGGAAAGCATACGTTCGATTGGGGCACCGTAAAGCTGACGCTGGCGTTTCATTCGTCGGGGCTCGAGTTGGAAGGCGGGAAGTTCCTTCACGGCGGCCAGCCTGCCGGCATTTTGCTGACGATGGACGGCCAAACGCTCTATCACGCCGGCGATACATGCCTGTTCGGCGACATGAAGCTGATCGGCGAACTGCATCGCATCGATGCGGCGGCGCTTCCGATCGGCGACGTCTTCACGATGGGGCCGGACGAAGCCGCCATTGCGGCCGAGTGGCTGAAGGCGAAGACTTACATCCCGATCCATCACAGCACCTTCCCGCCGATCGTGCAGGACGCGGAAGCATGGGTGAAGCAGTTGAAAGAGAAAGGGTTAAGCGGCACGGCATTGCGCCCGGGGGAATCGGTATCGATCTAGGGCGGCGATCGCCCGCAAGACGGAGGCGATTATGCTGCGGGACCGTGCAACCGGATCTGCATCGGGGTCGTGCAATGGGATCGTGCTGCGGATCATGCAGTGGGACCTGCGTCCGGGATGGGTACGGAATCGCATGATCGTGCGGGGTGAGTGTCGGGTTGAGTACGGAATCGTCCGGCATGTTCGTGCAGGGTAACGTGCAGCGAGCAACTGCAAAAATCCATCTAACATTTGCCGCTGTTCGCTTCATGTAACTGCAATTTTCCATTTACAAAACGAAAAATAGGCCGTTTTGGGCCTTTGGGGCGCGCAACAACTGGATTTTTGCATTTAGTTCATGCAAATGAGCCCATTCCGGGAAAAATAAATGGATTTTTGCAGTTACGAAACGTGCTCCAAAGGCACAACAACAGGAAAGGGCCGCCCCAACTCAGGGGAACAGCCCTTCCTTATCATTAGCGCCGGCTCTCGCGGTACGCTTCGATATATTGTGCGGCTTTCTTCGCCACGAGCGAGTAGTCGCCGGTTTTGACGGCTTCGTTCGTCAAATCCGAGCCGATGCCGACCGCTATGGCGCCCGCCTTGATCCATTCGCCCAAGTTGTCGAGCGATACGCCGCCTGTCGGCATAATATTGGCCTGCGGCAGCGGGCCTTTGATCGCCTTGATCATCGACGGCGAGTACAGATTGCCCGGGAACAGCTTCACGATATCCGCACCGAGCTCAAGCGCCGTTTGGATTTCTTGAATCGTCATCACGCCGGGCATAACCGGCACGCGGTACCGATTGCACAGCTTGACCGTGTCCGCATTCAGGCACGGACCGACGACAAATTCCGCTCCGGCCAAGATGGTAGCACGGGCCGTTTCCGGATCGAGCACCGTTCCGGAACCGATAACGGCGTAGTTGTCCGCTGCCGGATCGGCGCTGGAATAACGCTTCGCCAGCGTCTCGATCGCTTGCAGCGCATAAGGCACGGTCATCGTCACTTCGATGATTTTAATGCCGCCGGCAATTGCCTGCTCCGCCATCTTCACAACTTCCTCCGGGGAATTGCCGCGCAGTACGGCGACAACCCCTGCATCTACAATTTGTTGCACCAATTTGATTTTTTTCATATCGTTATCCTACCGTTCTATATGATTGATATTGTCCAGGACCGCCTTCGCTTCTTCCCATGTCGGAATCGCTTCCCAGTCGCCCTCCATTTGGACGACCATCGAGCCGATCAAGTTGCCGAGCCGAACCGCTTCGGCATGGCTCATCCCCTTCAACAATCCGACCAGAAATCCGGCGCAGAAGCCGTCCCCGGCGCCGACCGTGTCAACAACCTGCTTCGCTTTGAAATAAGGCACTTCGCTCAATTCGCCCGCATCCAGCAAATAAGTGCGGTCTCCCCCGCCCTTGATGACGCACACGGCCGACAATTGTTTCAACTTTACTAGTATTTCGTCGAATTTCTCCGTTTCATACAACAAAGCAAGCTCGTCCAATCCCGGCAGAAAATAATCCGCCTCGTTGGCGAGTTCCAACAAAACCGGCCGCGCCTCTTCCAGCGTCCACAGCTTCAAACGCAAATTCGGGTCGAAACAAACTTTGACGCCGTTCTTCTTCGCGATGCGAACCGCTTCGAGCACCGTTTCCCGGCATGTCGGGCTGAGCGCGGGCGTAATTCCCGTAATATGCAGCAGCTTCGCCCCGGCGATATACGACTCGTCGAGATCGGAAGGACCCATCATGCTGGCAGCGGAATGGCGGCGGTAATAATAGACCGAAGACTTGCCGGCGACGACTTCGCGGAACATGAGTCCCGTCGGCGCTTCGGACGTATATTTGACGCGCGATACGTCGACACCTTCGCTGCGCAGAGCTTTCATAATCATTGTGCCGAACGGATCCCTGCCCAATTGGCTAAACCATCCGGCCGTATGTCCCAAACGGGAGACGCCGATCGCCACATTGCTTTCCGCCCCGCCGAACGATTTCTCGAACTGCGACGAGTAAGCGATCCCTTTCGAGCTTGCCGGCATGAACAACCCCATCGATTCGCCGAATGTCACGATCTCCGGCGATTGCCTGCCATATTGTTCGTTCATAGGCTTCACCATCCCACGCGCGCCGCCGCTTGCGATCCGCTTTTCGAACCCGCAGCTGCGACGCTTTTTCTAAGATGTTGGAAAAAGCGCCTGAGGAGGCGCTTTTCAACTCATTACCAACTATTTTACAACATAATGCCGTCAATAGGTATGACAAAAAAATGATATAATACGTATTTTTTTAATTACCCGCCGTTCAAAACGCCTTCGCGATCTCGATCTTCTGCGTCGCTCCGTTATCCGTGCAATATAAATTGTAGCCGAACCCTTGATCGTCCACAAAATAAGACACATATTTGCCGCTCTCCGCCTTCCGCTTCGGCACGAGCAATGCCGCGATGCGGTGCGACCCCGCCTGCGGCGTCGTGGCGGTCAGATGCCAGTGGCGCGTAAGCCCCTCGATTTCCCGCGGATCCACCCCGACGAATTCATCCGTTTGCGACAGCGTCAAATCGCCCGACGAGCTGAATACGAACCGCCCCTCCATCGACGCCTTGCGGCCGTTAACTTGAAACGTCTGCCCTTTGACGTTCATTTCGTACAGCGTATGGAACAACCAGTTCACCCTTCCGGGCTCCGATAAATCGACGGAATCGACGACGACGAAATAACTGTTCCGCACGAAATAAATTTCACGCACATAACGTTTCATATACGGCACGTTTTCCATATACGCGTTCGTTGCGTTCATCCGCACATAGCTGTACGTTTTCTCGCGCCTTACCTCTTCAACCCGGCCCGAGGCCGCCATATTAAGCGCCTTGTCGATATCGCCGAACTGTCCTTTCCCATCGATCAGAATGCTGTTCTTGGAAACCGTCTGTCTGCGCCAGCGCAAATGCATCGAGCTGTTGAAAGCGACATAATAACCGGTTTCGACCGCAAGCGGTTCGCCGTAGGCGTGAATATGAAAGGCCCCCTGGTCCGCATGGCTATGGCTTACGGAGCCGTATTCGCTCGCTTTCGTCAACAGCATGATTTGCTCGTCCGGATCTTCCATCCGATGATGCATAGCGACCCAGCCGACATCGCGGAACCATTTGACCGGTTCGGCATCCTTCGGTTCCACGGCCTCGACAGCCGGATAATCGTGCAAATACAGCAAATCGTCAAACCGGAAGTCCCACCAGCCGTAATTATAAAATTTCGAATCCGCATCCGTATCGAGATCCTTGACCTTCTCGTAATACCATTGATACCAGCCGTTGCCCGTGACGCCCGCATATTGGCGGATATTATATCCGACTTTCGTGCTGATCGCTTCGCCGAGCGTAGAATTGTCGCCGAACGACGTGCGCGTCGACGTATTCGGATTGTAGCAATATAGCGGAAAGTCGCCTGTCTTCCGGAAGAAAGGCCGGTCGTACAGCGAAAGTCCGGTATACTTCTTCATCAACTCGATCGCTTCGAGCAGCGCCGCCATGCCTGTCGTCCAGTAATGCGGCCCTTCGGCCCATCCGCCGTCCGCGCCGCCCCATGGCGTATACAATGTCCAGTAATATTCCATCGTATAATCCAGCCACTCCCGCGCTTGCGGTTCTTCATGCAGCATGGCGATGCTGCATGGCACAAGCACGGAGGACAGCGATCGAACCGCGTGGCTGTCATAAGGCACTTGATGGATTTTGGAGCGCTCGATTACGTGGACGGCGACCTGCTGCGTGCGGCGCAGCAATTGGCCCCGAACCGCATCGCGCTCTTCCTCCGACAATTCGCCGTACAACCAATCGTATCCCCATGCGAGCGCGCCGGCGATCCGAAAGGCGGCTTCGTCGTTGTAATCCCGGCTCGTCGCCCCGTCGGCATCCCATGCCGCGACGTGCAGCAGCCACGCTTTCGCTTTGCCGAGCAGCGCCTCGTCTTCCAGAATGACGCCCGCCATACTGAGATGGCGAATCGCATAGAGCGCTTCCTGGCAGGCAATATACATGCTTCTCCATAACGGCGCCGTCCGCTGATTGTTCGGATAAGGCTGCGGCGCGGGGATCGGTTCGCGCGCCGTCCAAGGCAGCACCGATTTCTCGTAGAACGGCTGCCAGCCGGAGCCAATCGGATCCGCCTTCACTTTGGCCCGGAAGCGCGCCACCTCCTCGGCTCCTTGCAGCCATAAGCGGGGATGCTCCTCCTGCGCTTGCGCATAACGGTTCTCCCTTGCGGGCAGCGCCGTTGCAGGCAAGCCCTCCGGGACGACGAAGCGCCTCGCGACGCTCCATTCGGATTGCTGCTTGCCCCCGTCCCATAAAGCGTAGCGCCAATAATACGTCCCAGGCGCCAATACCCGGTCCGGCGTGTAAAAATTATATGGAATCGGAGCGAACGTAAGCGTCCGCTCCGCCTGAAATTGCCCGTCTTCGCTAATTTGCAGCACATAGCAGTCTTCCTCGAGCTGTGCGGGAATCCACGTAAATCGCGGCGGATTTTCGACAAGCCGGGTCGTTTCGTCCGGTTGATACTGAACGGTCAACAGACCGCTCTGCGGTTGATATAATGCTGTACCCATCTTATCCCTTCCCCTCGCAAGTCTGATTATCTCATCAATAAGCCGCCGTTCACTTCCAGCGTCTCGCCGGTAATATAGGCTGCCAGCGGCGAAACGAAGAACAGTACGGCATGGGCCACGTCTTGCGGCGTTCCTTCCCGTCCGAGCGGAATTTTGCCGATCGTCGCCGCTCTGGCCGCATCGGGCGTAAACGCGGCATGGAATCTCGTCTGCCCGATAAAACCCGGAGATACGGCATTCACGTTGATCCCGTGCGGCCCCGCTTCCTTGGCCAGCCCTTTCGTATAAGCGATCATTGCGCTTTTGCCCGCGGCGTATATCGTCGCTCCCGGTCCGCCTCCGTCGTGGGCGGCGACCGAAGCGATATTGACGATCCGCCCCCCGCCGCTCGCGATCATCCCCGGCAATACCGCCTTGCAGGCAAACACGCAAGATTTGAAATTGACGTCCATCACTTTCCCGTAATGCTCTTCCGTCATCTCTCCGTTCGGCACCCGGCGCACGAGATGGCCGGCGTTGTTCACCAATATATCGACCGATCGACCGAACGTCTGCCCGATCGCCGCGACCGTCGCTTCCAATTGTCCGGGCTGCGCCGCGTCGGCTTGAAACGACGCCGCTTCGCCGCCCGCCGCGCGAATGTCCGCGACCGCTTGCTCGGCTCCCTCGCGGTCCTGCAAGTAATTGACGGCTACTTTCGCGCCCGCCGCGGCGAGCGTCCGCGCAATCTCCAACCCGATCCCGCTGCTCGATCCGGTAACCAAGGCGATCCGCCCCGTTAAATCAATGTTCGTCATGTTCTTCCCCTCCGTATGTGCAAATCATGCTCTGTTCAAACGGCATCGACATGATCATTCTCGTCCCTTGCGAAAGCGCGCTTTCGACGGTTAAACCGTACTGCTCCCCATACACCATCTGAATGCGCCGATGCACGTTCATTAATCCGATGCCGCCTTGATGATAAATGGAATGCGAATCCGTCTCCGCGAGCTGGTTCAACTCCAGCTTGCGGCGGATTTGCTTCAGCTTCTCCTCCGGCATTCCTTCCCCGTTGTCTTCCACGATCACTTGAAAACGGTCGCCGGCAATCTCCGCTTGAATGCGGATGTAGTGATGCTCCTGAAGCCCTTGCGGAAAAGCGTGCAGAAACGCATTCTCGACGAGCGGCTGCAGCGTCAGCCGAACCATACGGTACAGCAGCAATTCCGACGGTACGCGAACGTCCAGCTCGAACGGCTTCTGGCTTCGGTACTGCAAAATCGTCATATAGTTCAAGACATGCTTCAATTCATTGACGACGGATATATCCTGCAAATTCGTTTGGATGGCATAGCGCAGCATGAAGGCCATCGCTTCCACCATTTCCATAATTTCTTCCGAGTCCTGCACCACCGCATAACATTTGATCGCCTCGAGCGTGTTGTACAGAAAATGCGGATTGATCTGCAACTGCAGCGCTTGGAATTCCGCTTTATGCCGTTCCAGTTCGATTCGCTGCACTTCGAGCTGCGACCGTTTCGAATCGAGTTCCGCTTCGTATACCCGTTCGATCATTTCGGACAAGCGCGTCACCATCAAGTTATAGCTGCGGATCATATATCCGGTCTCGTCCTGATTGCGAATTTCCTGAATTTGCATCCAATTGCCCTTTTCCGTCTCGCGCATCGCTTTCGTCAACAATTGAATCGGCCTGACGATCGAACGGCCGAAACGGATGGAAATCCACAATGCAAGTAAAAACGTCAATGCCGCCACAATGACGATCGTCCTTTGAATATGATGGATCGGCTCCCGCAATTCGCGGACAGGCACCGAAATGACCAGCCGCCAATTCGCGGACTCCAGCTTCTGCGCCACATACATCCGTTTTTCGCCGTCGCCGACCGAGCTCATGAATGAAAGTTTATTGCCGCCGAGCAGCTTTTGTTTCAAACGCTCATCCAATAAATCCGCTTCCGGGACCTCCTTCGGCTTATCGATAAACGCGCCGGAATCGTCGATAATGAACGAATATCCGCCGCTCCCGAGATCCATATTGCCCCACAGCTTCGAGATTTCGTCGGTGTTCAATTCCAAGGCCAATATGCCGTGCGGATCATGCGATAGCAAGCCTCTCACCCTTCTGGCCAACGTAATCCAATGGTCGCCTTCCTCGTGGGATAATTTCGTGTTCATAATTTCGTACCCGCCGCTGGCCGGCAGCTTCTCGTCGAGCAGCGCGTACCATTCCATCGGATCGTATTCGTTCGCATCGATTTGGCGCACATGATGGGTGATGAGCGCCCTCCCCTTATCGCCGATCAAGGCGATCAAGTTCACTTGCGGATAAAGCGTGAACGTCCGGTCGAACACTCTTTTCTCGATCTGATTCTTAAAAAAATAATAGTCGTAACTATTGTCCGGCTCCATATCGACGAATTTCATGACATCGGAATCGGACAAGATCGATTTGCTCGCCTTCTCGTACGTTTGCAAATACAGGTCCGTATGATATACGGCGCTGTTAATCATTTGGGACATATACCGTTCCGATTGGCGCTCCAACTGGGCGGTCGATTGCGTGAACGTAACGGCGCCGATAATCGACAGCGACAGCAGAATGACGATTAGAAAGTAGACGTACAGCTTGCGCGAAATGCTGCCCCTCATTATTGAATTCCTAACTTTTTCAAGCGGTATTCGGACGGGGAGAGCCCCTCCATTTTTTTGAACATCTTCGTGAAATGCGAATGATCGGCGTATCCGACTTCATACGAAATGTCCGTAATTCGGATATGCTGCATGCCAAGCATTTTCTTCGCCTGGTTCATCCGGCAGCGAATCCGATATTGGATGAACGTCTCTCCCGTCATCTGCTTGAACAGCAAACTGAAATAATTCGGATGAATCCCGAGCATATCCGCGACTTCTTCCAGCGAAACCTCGCTGCGCAAATTTTGCTCGATATATAGCTTCGCTTCTTCGACCGGATCCTTCACTTTCCCTTTGCGCATCTTCTCCAAATTGCGGAAGGTTTCGCTAATATGATCGCGAAACCTCTTGCAGGCGGCTTCCGCCGAACAATCCTGCCGCAGCTGCAACGGGACGACAGCGATATTGACGCTTCTGGCTTTCAACTTCTTCATGAGCAGATGATCGAACTGTTCGACCAGTTCCACATATTGCGCTCGCTGCAACTGGTAGCCTTCAATTTCTTGCTCCCATTCGTCCAGCAACCGCTCCAACGTATCTTTCTCCAAGAAATAAACGGCCTGCTCGAACTGCTCGAGCCACCGATCCATTTTCGCGATCGACAAGTAGCCCGACTGGCGGCGCTTGGACTTGCCTTTGGCCAGTTTGGCCAGCAGTTCGTGCAATTGCCCTTTGGATACCGGCTTGAGCAAATATTCCTTGACGCCGTAACCGACGCATTGGCGGGCATATTCGAAATCGCCGTAGCCGGAAATGACCACCGTCTGCACATCCGCGTCCATCTCCTGGATGCGCTTGCACAATTCCAGTCCGTCCATGACCGGCATCCGCACATCCGAGAATATAAAATCGGGCAGCTCCTCCTCCATCCTCTCCAACGCTTCCTGTCCGTTCGCTGCCATACGTATGGACGAAATCGGAAGCTCGGATTGTTGAATCAACACTTGCAAGCCTTTCAAGATGATCGGTTCGTCGTCAACAATAAGGATTCGATACATAGGAGGAGCTCCTTCCCGATGGATTAACAATAATTATCGGCGCGGCATCTTAACGCCTTGCTTGTTGTTGTATTTTTCGGTCGCTTCTTTAATCACGTCGTTTCCGCCCTTCGACTTCCATTCCTCGACCACTTTCGGCCAGTCGCTGATCTTCTCTTGGCCGTACACCATCTTGACCATATGCTGAACGATCAGAGGCGCCGCGGTATCGGAATTCGGCGTAATATCCGGATTTTTCTTGAGCGCTTCCAGCCGCGGCTCGAAATCGATGCCGTCGCGCCCTTCATTCGCCAAGATGTTGTCGTATACGTCGATCAGCTTGCGGCCTTCTTCCGTCAAACTGAGCGCGCCTTTGTTGTAGGTCGTATCTTGAACCATCCATAAAAACGCCTGTCTGTAACGTTCTTCGTCTACCGCTTGCGTTTCCGTCGGGGCGGTATATTTGATTTCCCCGTTGTCGACCGTGTACGTCTCGCCTTCTACGCCAAACGTGAAAAACTTCTCCGCTTCTTCGGAAACCATCCAGTCGAAAAATTGAATGATTTTTTCCGGTTCCTTGTAATTTTTGTTAATAAAATAGGAGCGGTTGACGCTGCCGTACAAGTAATATCCGCCTTTGCCGTCAGGCCCGACGGGGGAAGAGATGATTTCCAGTTCCGCTTCCGGCGCGTTCTGCTTGAGCTGCGCTTCCCACTGCAGCAGTTCGTTGGCGTTCATCGACCATATGCCGGCTTTGCCGGATAGAATGGTATTCTTGAACGTCGTCGGATTAATCGTGGCGAATTCTTTATTGATCAAGCCCTCGTCATACATCGTTTTGTAAACTTCAAGCGCTTTCATCATTTTGTCGCTATCGGCGAATTTCGGCAAGATTTGGCCGTCTACCAGCTCGAATTGGCTTAAATACGGGAACGCGTCGAAAGCGCCGAAGAACGTATCCGCATATTTGAAATCTTGACGTCCCATATACGGATTCTCTACCCCTATTTTCTTAAATTCGCGAAGCACATTCAAGTACTCATCCACTGTTTTCGGCACCGGAAGTCCCGTTTGATCCAGCAAATCTTTGCGAATCCATGTCGCGCGGCGCGAAGGGTTGGACAACCATTCCGGAATGCCGTAGATTTTACCGTCATACGTCATCTGGTTCCAGGCGTCTTGCGGAATGACCTTCAACAAATTTTGCCCATGCTCTTTCAGCAAATCGTCCAACGGCATGAATACGCCCGCTTCGACCGAACCGGCCATTTCTTTGCCGGTCACGCCGCCTTGCCCTTGCACGACATCGGGAATATCGTTCGTCGCGAACATTTGCACCATTTTTTGCTCGTATTCTTTATGCGGCACCAATTGAATGTCCAAATCCACATTCGTCAGTTCTTCCAGTCTCTTGACCCATTTGTCTTCGTTAATATTCGGCGAGTTCTCCACATGTCCAAAGGCTAACGTACGCATGGAAATCGAAAACTTCGTCGGTTCGGCAGGTTTATTGTCCGTCTCCTGCGGGGCGGGTTCCCCTCCCCCGGTTTCATTCCGAGTCTCGCCCGCCTTATCCGAGCCGCAGCCAAGCAGCATGCCAAGCGTCAAAATCGTTACTAACGCGATGCCAATCCATTTTTTCATCGTAGTCCCCCTTTTCCCAAATTAGAAAAAATATACCTTTAAAGGTGATTTGATTATAAAGCGCTTTCAGCCGTTACAAAATGGAATGAATTAATGTGCGCTGGTGTTTTGTTAAGATTTGATCGAGCCGATCATCATTCCTTTGACGAAATGCCGCTGTAAAAACGGATAGATGAGCACGATCGGGAGCGTTGCGACAATAATCGCCGCCATCTTGATCCCTTCCGGCGAAGTATGCACCAAATCGCTGAATTGCGATGCCGACGGGTCGATGCTGATATCGTCCGTTTCGAACATTTTTTTCAATTTGACCTGCAGCGGCCACCATTGAGGCTTGTTTATATAGTATAGGGCATTCATGTATGCGTTCCAATGGCTTACGGCATAGAAAATCCCGAGCGACGCCATGACAGGTTTGGACAACGGCACGACGATGCTGGAGATGATCCGCATTTCGCCGCATCCGTCGATGCGCGACGAATCGATCAATTCGGCGGGAAGCTGCGCGAAGAACGACCGCATCACGAAAAAATTGAATGCGCTGATCGCGCCGGGCAATATTAACGCCCACGGCGAGTTCATTAAATTCAGCTCTTTGATCAAAATAAAATTCGGTATTAACGGGGCGCTGAAAATCATCGTAATAAGCACCATCATCGCGACGGCATTGCGTCCGACGAATTCCTGGCGCGATATCGGGTACGCGAGCGACGCGGTAGCCACCAAATTGACGAACGTACCGACGACGGTAACGAACACGGATACGCCGAACGCCCGCCAAATCGACGCATCGCTGAAGACGTATTGATAGTTGATCCATGTAAACTGTTTCGGCCAGAAGCTGACTTCTCCGCGTATGATCGCGTCGGAGGAGCTTAACGACTGCGCGATGACATTTAGAAACGGCAGGAACATCGTAAGGCCGATCAGGGTCAACAGAACCAGATTAAAAACATGAAACGTTCGCCGGCCCACGCTCACTTTGCGATTCATAGGATTTCCCCCTCTAATACAAGCTCTCTCCGGTTGTTTTCTTACTGAGAAAATTGCCGATCATGACAAGCGCAAGGCCGACGAGCGATTTGAATATGCCGACGGCGGTCGTGTAGCTGTATTGCTGCGACAGCAAACCGGCACGGTAAATGTAAGTGTCGAGAATTTCCCCGTTGTTCATGTTGAGCGCGTTCAAGAACACCCATACCCGTTCGAATCCGAAGTCGAGAAATTTGCCGATATGCAGCAAAAACAAGATCATGATCGTCGGCAACAACGACGGCACGGTAATGGACCAGGTCTGCTTCCACCTGCTCGCCCCGTCCATCTCCGCCGCCTCGTACAGATCGGGATTAATTCCGGCAAGGGCGGCCAAGTATATGATCGTGCCGTATCCGGCGTCGCGCCATATGCCCGATCCGATCAATACGCCGCGGATATAAGATTCTTCCCCGAGAAAATATATCGGTTCGATGCCGAACCAGGCGAGAAATTGGTTCAAAATACCGGTGGAAGGCGATAAGATGGCGACCGACATCCCCGCGATCACGACCCATGACAAGAAATGGGGCATATATACGATCGTTTGCAGGATGCGTTTATATACGACAAGCCGCAGTTCGTTGAGAAGAAGCGCCAGCACGATCGGAGCCGGGAACGCGATCAACAGATCGTATATGCCGATCAGGAGGGTGTTTTTCAAAATGCGCAAAAAATCGTAATGTTCGAACATCGTCCGGAAATGCTTCAACCCTACCCATTCGCTGCCGAAAAACCCTTTGAAAATGTTAAAGTCCTGGAAAGCGATCACCGATCCGAGCAGCGGGACGTACTTGAAGACAAGAAAATACAAAATGCCCGGAATCGCGATAAAATAGAGCGCCCTGTACTTCCACATAAATCGAAGCACGCTGTACTCGCCGCCCTTCCGCTTCATTCCCGCCGCGGCCTGAACAGAAGCTTTCATAACAGACCTCCTTTACGCCATAAGATGTGAATTCCTATCTACATCGTAAACGCTTTCTTCGGCTTCCTCCATGTCGTAGCTTTTTGTGGAATCGTGTTTTTTTAATGTTCGCCGAGCCGGGAAGTTGCTGAAACCGGGAATATCGCCCAACCGATGTATATTCCCGACCCTTCCAGTTCACATTACGAACATACGAAGTTCGATGGAGGTTATATCATTTGAAACGGATTGCACCCTATATTCAACTGACGATCGCCGCGCTCGTCATCGTTTCCTGCACGGCCCGGGCTCCTCAGGCGGAACAACCGGACCGGTCCATACATAGCGAAAACGCCGCGGAAACGAACGAGAGTTCGCTGGCAAACGGCGGAACCGCCGCGCGCGGAACGCAAATCGACCAAGCCGTTCCCCTCCCCGATCCCGCCGACCCGGCGAACGAACTCGCCGGCGGCTCGGAGACGACGGAGCGCGTCGTTCGACCAGCCGACAACGCCGAACTGCAGCGCAAGTTCCCGGAGACATTTTTCTTGCACGGCCCGGAGAAAGGAAACCGAATTGCGCTCACCTTCGACGACGGACCGGATATCCGCTTTACTCCGCAGGTTCTGGACATTCTACAAAAATACGATACGAAAGCCACGTTTTTTCTGTTAGGTTCGAGAGCGGACGGATTGCCGGAAATAACGCAGCGCATTCACCGAGAAGGCCATGCGATCGGAAGCCATACGTATTGGCACCCGAAGCTGGTCAAAGAAGGCGTGGAACGGATGAAGTGGGAATTGGCCGAGACCGATAAGGCGCTCAAGCGGACGGCGGGGATGAAGCCGCGAATGTTTCGCCCGCCTTATGGGGCTTTAACGGAAGAATTAATGACGGAACTGGTCAAAATGAAGTATAAAGTCATCGGCTGGAACGTCGACTCCCTCGATTGGAAGCAAATCGATTCCGCGACGATACAGGACATTGTGCTTAGCCAGCTTCGGCCCGGCTCGATCGTGCTCATGCATAGCGCCGGCAACTGGGACCAGGACCTCTCCGGCATGGTGCAGGCGCTTGACGCGCTCATCCCCCGGCTGCAGCAGGAAGGGTATACGTTTGTTACGGTGCCCGAGCTGCTGGGAATTCGGGAGAAAAGATAAAGGACGCTCTCCGAGGTGGGAAACCGTATCTGGGCTATAGGATAACGATCCGCAGCATCGACTTCCCCGAGTAAGGAAACGCCCTAGCTGGAAACGGATTTCGCCCAAGTTATCGTTGAACAGAAGGCGGCGCCGAGCCGCTTCGAAAGAAACCGGCGGCAGTCGAGCGGATCGAGCGGCTAAGCGGAACGAGCGGTTACGCGGATCGAGCGACTTGGGCGCTTCCCAATCCGAAGGCAACATGTAAGTTGTATTCTGTACAACATTACTGAACCGAAATGAGCTTCACGGACCGAATGGTTGTAGAATGTACAACATAAACACGTCATCGTCGCCGATTTTGCATATTAGGCGCCAGTATGCTGTATTTTTTACAACATCACTGCAAAATTTGCAGTTTTACCGCTCCTAATGTTGTATTTTTTGCAGGATAGAATCATTTCATAAAATACCGCAGCGGGTGGCGACCTCAGGCGGGCTAACGAAACATATACACGCTATTAGCCTGTAAATTACCTTGTTGCGCGTGTAAAGAAACTAGAACACGTTAATGAGGGGAAAAAGGCGGTAAAACCGCCGATTTCTAATAAATAGCGATACGTACTTTCGTTAGGATAGGAACGTCCTCATTTTGAGCCTAATAAGGATAACCAGTTTCGCTACCGCCAAACAAAGCGCTGCGCGAATCGCCTTGGAAACTATGTGAGACATCCCCTTCTAGGCAGAAGACTGCTTTATCCGAATACACACTCCGGCTCCGTCATGCGTCGAACCGACAGCGCGTTATACTGCTTCATTAAGCGGTTTCTTCCGCGCTTGCCGCTTGTCGTGAAGACACTTCATGCTTACCCGGATTTTCCGGTTACAAAAACAGGGGCCGCCCATTGGCATCTTCGATGACTAATGGGACAGCCCTCTCTGTCAAGAACGATTAATCGATTTGCTCCACAGGCTCGTCGAGAACTTCCCGCTGCAGCCGCGCAAGCTTCTGTTTCAACTGGCGGACGGTGTCCGCATAGTCGGGGTGCGAGTATACATTGTTCACTTCGTACGGGTCCTTCTCCAGATCGAACAGTTCCCACTCCGGCGGTCTGCAGCGAGAAAGCGTCACGATCGTTATAATCGCAATGACAGAGAATATGAAGACCATTCGAACGAACAAATTGCTGCCGATGCGCTTCCGGTATATTCCGCTCATGAACAAGGCAGTCACTCCCCGGCAACGGATGACCAATATACTCTAAAAATGTAGGCTTAGACGATGCCGGTGTCAACTGGAAATGTACTTCGGAGAGCTTCGGCCGCGCGGTCAACTACCTATAAACCGAGCATTAGGAACTAACACAACAATGACAGACTATTTCAGAACATACTTGGCAAGGCGATCCTTCGTGTCAATATAAAACGTATTCGCATCATGAAAGCGTACATCCGCCTGGTTAAAAAGGGCGTCATCAATCACGAGCGAATTCATGATCCCCAGTGTACGAGAGTCCAGGACATAATAGATCGCCTTCTTAGGTTCGGGTTCGGATGCGAAATACCACGGTTCTTTTTCCTCTACTGCTCCAAAGACGAAGGTCTGATCGTCTAACCTTTGCAATTTGCCCTGTCCCGGCAATTCCGAAAACGTCTTCTCCGCGATCAGTTTGTTGTTTGTGTCATACAAGCTAAGTTTATTTTTTTCCTGAATCACAAAGTTGTTGCCGACAGACACGAACAAGGAGTCGTAAATGGTTCTCGCGTACATCGTTCCGGTTTCAGTCACTTGCGACGGTTTTGGCAAGGTCCTGCTCCATTTTTTCTGCCCGTCGGGTGCGTAGCCGTTCAGGGTCTCTACGCCGGTCTTCGCATTGTATATGGGAACGAGAAGAGTTCCGCCGCTTAGCACGTCGAAGTCGGCATATACGTTACTGATATAATCCTGCGGTTGTGCAACCGTCACGATTTTCTTGCCGGAAGATATGGAATAGATATCGATCGTTGTTGTACTGTTCGGCGCTTTTAAGTTTCGTACTCCTATGTAATTTCCCTGAATATGTCGAATTTCCCCGTCAAACTTCCTTGCAACGAGCAGTTTGCCTTCCTTCGAGTATAGGGTAACCGTGACGTTCTCCCTGGAAAAAGTAACGACCGCGATGCGTCCGTCGTCAAGCACGTTGTAATTGAATGAGTTGTCAAACGTCTTCACCCAGCGTTGCTTATTATTTGCATCCAGGGCGACCAACTTGTAGATCATCCGGTTTCCGGACTTTTCTTCATCTTGGTAGTAAACGTTGCCGAATCGATCCATATCAAACGGATTGTACTTAAAAGGGGAAGCATGCACCCATTTCTGCCGCCCATTGTCGTCGTCCAAAGCAAGTAATTTGTACTTGCCTGTTGATAGACCCGACTGGTACAGGAATGTAAATGCAGTTCGGGAATCGGAGTTTACGACGGGAAGAGGCCTTTGTCCCGTGAAATAAAGGTTCTTATAATATTCGTCCGTTGTCGTATTGGCCGGTACGGCGGCTGTCCACACCGGTTCAGGGAGGGTTGTAAATTCGGTGGCGGACACAGTTTTACAGGTCAAGGAAATTGCGAGGAATGCGGTTAACAAGAATGGCAAAGCGCGTTTAGCGATCGGTATCATGGAACAAATTTCCTCCTGTCTAAGTAAATCTGGCTACTCAATTTCCTTAGTATAACGCGAATTCCGTTTTTAAGTAACATGATACGCAAAAAATCCCAGGCTATAAAATAGGTTGCACGAAGCCGCCTATTCAAAGCCAGGGATTTACACAAATCTTTAGTTTGCCGGCCGCGGCATAATAAACACCTCATTCGCGTCGCCGCCTTGGTTCCCCTTATTGTCCTTTTGCACTTTCAATGCTTGATCCAAAGCCGCTTGCCCTTTCTCCTGAATCGTCTTAAGCGCTTCGTCGAGCGACTTCTTGTTCTCTTGAACCAGAGCAATCTCTTCGCTCATCAAGGATTGGAACTGCCCGCGGAATTCCGTCGGAACTTTACGCGAATTCATATCGTTCCGGTTCAGCTTCGGTTTCAAAGCGTAGAACACATCCAGGCTCTGCCCGTTATCGTCTTTCATAAACCCCATCCTTGACATCAAATCGCCGTTCATCGATCTCGATTTCACTCGGGCGTAATCTTCGCCGTTCACGAATTTCAGAAATTCCCACGCGATATCTTGATTCGCCGATTGGGCGTGAATGGCAAAAATTTCGTTGATGCCGGCATTTCGGGTCGTCGAAGGATCGGCCGGATCTACAGGCCCGGACACCATTCCAAGCTCAAACGGTTTGTAATCTTTGATTGCGGTTTTCGCTTGCTTCAACATTTGCAGCGTAAACGGATCGCCTACCATCATCGCCGCCCGTCCCATAAGGAAAGGTTGGCTTCGATAGAATTGCTCGATCGTTCCGCCCATAAAACCGCCATCCTTCGGGCTATAGACCACTCCCGCGCTGCTGGCTTGAATAGCAAGTTCATAGACCCTTTTCCAGGAATCGGTGTCGACCGTCACTTTCATCGTTGCCGGATTGACGTACATCAGATCTTCGGAGCTCGCAATTTTATTAATCAAATAGTCCACGGATGCCGAATAGTCATTGCCGAACCCGTATACCCGCGACTCCTCGTCCCCATCCGCCGGAAACCGGCGCGCCAAGTCCAATATTTCCTGCCAGGTCATTTGGTCATGCGGCGGTTCTACCCCATACTTCCGGAACAACTCCCGATTGTAGAAAACCGCGTTCCCGTAAAAGGTGGGGGCAAGTCCGTACAGCTTGCTTCCGCCCAATTCCTTTAACATATCGAGCAACCCCGGATAAATTCCTTCTACAGAATATTGATCCTTCTTAAGGAGCGGATCCAATTCCAGAAGCTTGCCATCGTTAATATATTCCGCAAAAGTGCCCGGGTCTAACAACAACACATCCGGCTTCTCTTTTTCCACGAGTTCGTTAAACGCTTCTTCGTATGTTTTGTCTTCCAAATTGTTGTTCAAGCCTTGAGTGCTTACCACCTCGAGTTCGACATTCTTGTTCTCCATGCTGAATAAGTCGCCATATTGCTGATAAAATGCGCTTTCGTTGAAATAAAGAACTTTAAGCGTCGATTGGGCCTCTTCAACCGGCTTCCGGCCGGCGCCGCCCGCGCATCCCGCCGCAAGCAAACAACATAGAACCGTCAATACTGCCTTGTTTACAAACTTCCCTTTCATTCCTGCCCCCACAGCGATTTTTTTTATCTCGAACACTCCTTTTCGGTTATAGAGAATCTATTACTAGTGCGTGTTCAAAAAGTCGACTTTTCAGCACCGAGAAGGTTGCGAGAACCCGAAGAAGGAGGAGCGGAGTGTAGGCAAAACCTACATGAGCACCGGACTTCGAGGGTGAACGCAAGATTCGATGTCGAGTTCGCTCCCAGCTCATCTTCGTGATCAAAAGGGGGCTTTTTGAACAACCTCTACTAGCTAGTGTACGAAACGCCGATGGCAGAACATTGGCCCATTTGTGGAAAAACGATGGCAAAATCCCACGTCCCGCTTGCGGACTGTTATACTAAAGCTGATAATGATCAGGAGGTCGGAGCATGAATCAACCCTTTGTGATCGCCGTTGTCGACGATGATTCGAATATACGCCATTTGGTAGAGGCGTTTTTACAGAAGGAAAACTATCAAACCGTTGGACTGGAGACGGCCGAAGAAGCATGGGCTTTATGGAGGACGAATCCTCCGGACCTGTGGGTGCTGGATGTCATGCTTCCGGGGATGGACGGGTATGAGTTTTGCCGAAAAATCCGAAGCGAGGCCGAAGTTCCTATTATTATGATCTCGGCGCGGGATAATGAAGTGGATAAAATATTAGGCATTGAGTTAGGCGGCGACGATTATATGGTCAAGCCTTTCAGTCCGAGGGAGCTTGTGGCCCGAGTGAAGCGCCAGCTTCAGCGCTGGTATAAAATGCGCGCGATGAGCGATGCGCTCTCCGGAGAACAAGCGTCCCGCAAGGTAGAGATCGGACCGCTTCAATTGCTGTTAGACGAACGGCGCGCGTTCTGGTCGGGGGAAGAAGTCGATTTAACGAGCAAGGAATTCGCATTGGTGACGGTATTCGCCGAGCATCCGAATCGGGCGTTCTCAAGAAACGAGCTGCTGACTTTCGTATGGGGGAACGACTACTTCGGCAGCGACCGGGCCGTGGATCATTTGATCAAGCGCACGCGCAAAAAGCTGCCCCATTTCCCGATCGAAGCGGTATGGGGACATGGCTATCGGATGCGGCAAGAGGAGCGTGAAAAGATATGAAATTAATCCATCAGATGAATATCGCCTTTGGCGTCTCATTAGTGCTCGTCTTATCGATTGCCGCCGTGATGATTCATTATGTGTTGATGAATCACTTTATTGAAACGCAGAAGGAAGAAATGAAAACGGTCAGCCAGTCCATGGCGGTTTCCATCGCCAAATTTTCCGATGTCGCTCCGATCCAAAGCGGAGATGCGCATGTCTTCGTTCCCGCAACGACCATACCGACGGAAGCGATCTTAACCGATCGGAACGGCAACATCGTGGAGCAAACCTTCGCATATAAAACCAAGCCTATCGAAGTAATGACAAGCGACACGGTCAAGATCCTGCAACGCCCGCAGAACGAATGGAACCAAGCGTACATCACCGAGATCGTCGCCGTCCCCGAAGGAACGCTGACATTGCGAACGCCTCTAAGCAAGATTCGGGAAATCGAACAAGTATTACTCGGGCGATTGTTGATCGTCTTTGGGTTCGGCGCGGCATTGATGTTTCTATTAAGCCTGCTCATTACGAAGAAGTTGATGCGTCCTCTAATGGATTTGAATGAAGAATTGAAAAAAGTGAAGCAACGGCGATTCTCCGATGTCAAATTCATACGTGCCGGAGGCGAGATCGGATCGGTGGCGCGAACCGTGTTCGATATGGCCGCGGAATTGCACCGCTTCAATCGGGTGCAGAAGCAATTTGTGCAAAATGCGTCGCATGAGCTAAAGACCCCTCTCATGTCCATTGCGGGATATGCGGAAGGCATACGCGACGGCGTATTTGAAGGCGAGAGCATGCGCAAAGGGCTTGATATCATCATGGACGAGAGCGCCCGATTGACCAAGATCGTCACGGAAATGACGCTGCTTGCCAAGCTCGATAGCGAAGAGGACGTATATCGGACGGAACGTGTGGATTTGAAAGATTTGATCCGGGAAACGATGGAGCGAATGAATCCGCTGCTTGTGCAAAAAGGTCTTGTGATGCACCCTCAGACGGAGGAAGACGGGCCAGTCTATGTCGCCGCTGACCGGGATAAGCTGCTGCAGGCGCTGCTGAATGTCGTATCCAACGCCGCGCGTTATGCCGCCAAAAATATCTATATCCGATTAAGCCGCGATCAGGAGGGATGGGTCAGGCTTGCTGTCGCCGATGACGGCCAAGGCTTCGACGAAACGATATTGCCTTATCTGTTCCATCGCTTCGTGAAAGGGAAAGACGGCGAGTCCGGGCTCGGATTGGCTATTTCGCGGGCGATCGTCGAACGGTCCAACGGCGAGATTGCCGCGCGCAACAATACCGGCGGCGGGGCTGTCATCACGATGACGTTCCCGCCTGGCCATATGCCGCTCAAGAAGGCGGGTTTCCCCTTGAAATACCGTTCCGCTTGACAGGTTCTAGACCGGAAATTTCTGTTTACAGCAAGGTAATTCTTTTCATTTGCGCCCGCCTGTGATACATTAATGAAATGCGCTTGGATTCGTGCCAAGCGCCGCGGTTCGTAACCATCCCGCGTTATCAAAACTAAGGAGGCTTTATTCGTCATGTTCAATTTTATTTGGGGTGTGGGGTTTGTCGTCGTCAACTTCGCATTGTTCCTCGCCTGCTACCGCTTGTTCGGCAAGCAAGGCTTGTACGCCTGGGTCGGCTTCGCAACGGTGATCGCCAACATTCAAGTAGCGAAAACCATTGAAATGTTCGGCATCGTCATGACGCTCGGCAATACGATGTACGGGACGATTTATATGACGAGCGACTTGCTGAACGAGAAATACGGCGAGAAGGATGCGAAGAAGGCGGTATGGTTCGGCTTCTTCACGCTGATCGCTACGACGATTATTATGCAAATGGCTTTGGTGTTCGTGCCGCAGGAAACGGACATTGCCCAATCTTCGCTGCAAACGATCTTCGGCCTCATGCCGCGGCTTGCAATCGGCAGCCTGGCAGCGTACTTCTGCAGCCAATTCCTTGACGTTCGCATTTACTCATTCTTGAAAAAGGTGACGCCGAAACGCAATCAATTATGGATTCGCAACAACGGCAGCACTTTGATCAGCCAACTGGTCGACTCGCTGATCTTCTGCGCGATCGCCTTCGCGGGCCTTTACACGCTCGACGTATGGCTGGAAATTTTGATCACAACCTATGTCGCCAAATCGGTTGTCTCCATCGCTTCGACGCCGGCGCTCTACATCGCGCGCAGTTTTACATTCGGCGCCAAGAAGCAGGAGCGCAATTTGGCAGGCAATTAATATAACGAAACCGCCGCGATGCCAGCGGCGGTTTTTCGTTGCATTAAAGTTCGAGATCGTCCGGCCAATGAATTTGGACCCCTTGCCGTTGCAGCAGCGCCTGATAAGCGCGAAGATGCTCCCGATCGGCGCGCACTTCGTGCGGCGTCACTTTATTCCGCAACGCATAGGCCGCCAAATAACCGACCGACTCCCCGATATTCCATTCCGTGGGGTGGAGACGATAGCAGCCGTTCGTAATTTGAGTGGTGCCGATATTTTTACAAGCCGGCAGCAAATTTTTCATCCGAATCGGCAGGAGCGCCCCGAGCGGAATTTCGTACGGATAGTTCGGAATATAGAACGTCCGGTTCGTGACGGTCGTCAAATGGACGTCCAGATGATAGCTGCCGACCCCGACGCTGTCGTCGTAACGGCATATCCCTTGCGCCCCGCGTATTTCTTTGCTGACATCCCGCTCCGTGATCGTATAAACGGCCTTGATCCGCCGCGATTCGCGAATATACGGGTATTTCGCCAGCCCGTCCTCGGTGCCAAGCACGTCTGTGCGCAGCCGGATGCCCGGGTACCCTCGCCCCCCGTCCGGGCGGGGCGTTTCGGTCTGGAGCCAGTAGACGAGCGAAAGGCTCAACTGCTTGGCATTGGCCAAATGCTCCTGCCGCTCCGCTTCGGGGACGCCGATAATCGGGCCGAGAAAATAATCGTTCTGCGGCCAGTTGATCAATGTGATATCGCCCTCATATAACCCGGGCTCGAATAAGGCCGGGTCGACGATGCGGCGATACGTCCACAGCGGCAGCACCTCGCGTCCGGCGGCGTCTTTGCGCCCGTCGGGAAAGAGGCCGTATTCCTTCATCTGCGTCGTATCGTCCGTGTCGTTCGCATACCAGCTTAATAGCGGAAAATGGGTGTGCTTCGGCACGTATTGGCGCCAGAAATCATATTGCTCCGGCTTCTCGATCGTGAAATCACCGCCTTCCACGTAATCGAGCGCAAACACATGCGTGATCGATTGCATGTCGAGCGGATTCGCCTCTTCCAGCGCATGCGGTTCGCCCGTGTCGCGCTTGGATTCCGCTCCCGTTACATATTCCACGCCCGCTAGCGGCAGCACGTCCCCGCATTCGGTCGCATCGAGGAAATACTCTCCTCTTAACACAATTTCTTCGCCTGTGCTTGTATGCGTAATCGTGACGCTTTCCACCCGGTCTCCGTTCGCGGCGGCTGCAGTCGGCCTGAAATGATAGAATACCGTGATACGGCCGCTATTCACGTAAGGGGCCAACATATCCTCGATTACGCGCAACGCCACCTTCGGCTCATGGCATAGCCGGCTTACCCAGCCGTTGCCCGGATTAAGAAGCTCGTTGTTTCTCGCTTCCTCCGTCATCGGGTAGTTTTGTTTATAATACGCACGCACTCGGTTGCGAAACTCGCGATACGTTTGCGTGCAGCCGAATTTTTCGATCCATTGATGTTCATCCGGCGGAACCGCCTGGCTTGTCAGTTGGCCGCCCAGCCAATCCGTCTCTTCCGTCATGATCACGCGCACGCCCATTTTGGCTGCGGCCAATGCGGCCATACATCCGCCCAGGCCGCCTCCGAGGACGACGACGTCCGTCAATCGTTCGTTCTTCATGTCGCAAGCTCCTTTACCGGCGTCTCGGCGTTGCTGCCGCCGCCGAACGCCGCATCTATTTTTTTACAAGTTCAACGTCTTCAAATCCATTGTTTCATCGCTTTCCTGATTTCGGCCGCATACCTTTCGGTAATCAATTGGGGACGTGTAATGGCAGAACCGACGACGACGGCATGGGCTCCGATCATGAGCATTTGCGCCGCTTGCGACGGCGTATGAATTTTCCCTTCCGCAAAGACCGGAATCGTTAATCGCTCGGCCGCCTCCTTGACTAAGGCGTAATCGGGATCGGGCTGCTGCGGCGAATACGGCGTATAGCCGGATAATGTCGTCGAGACGCAGTCCACGCCCAGCGAAGCGGCATAGAGCCCTTCCTCCAACGTCGATATATCGGCCATCACTTTCTGGCCCCGTTCTTTCATATAAGCGATGAGCGATTCGAGCGTCTCCCCGTTCGGCCGGGGACGCCGGGTCGCATCCAGCGCAATCAGATCGACCCCCACTTCCATAAGTTGCCGAATCTCTTCCAGCGTTGGCGTAATATAAACGTCGCTATCCTGATAATCTCTTTTGATGATACCGATAATCGGCAAGTTCGTAACGCTCTTGATGGCGGCGATATCCTGCGAACCGTTGGCGCGAATGGCGACGGCGCCTCCGACGGCGGCCGATTTCGCCATTTTGGCCATCGTCTCCGCTCCGTAGAGAGGCTCATTCTCAAGTGCCTGACACGATACGATCAACCCTTTGCGAATGCGGTCGAACAGCGGCTGCTGGTTCATAGATATTCACCTCTTTCGGCTAACGTTTTATTCCCATACTTTTCGTTTATTTCATTCCCGCAAAACCATTGATGTCTGAAAAGATGCTTCCTCTTATTCATTTCTTCTCCTGCCCATTGCCTTTCTTTTTATTGCGCACATGCGTCTTCAAACCGACCTCGAACATCCGGCTCCAAGGCATATAGCAATCGTCTATAACGATCTCGTATTCGTCCTCGTCGTCTCGCAACCGGGTTTCGATAAAACGGTTCAGTTCCGCTTTAACCCGTTCGGCGACTTGTCCCCGCTGGCCGTCGACGGCGAAATAATCGTACCCCATACCAGGCAATACGCGATCGCATACGTCCCTGCGCACAAAGGCGCAATAGCCGCCGTCTTCGACATATCGCAGCGACAGAAAATCGCGGTGCTGCGGCGTATCGCCGTAAACCGCATAGATCATGCCTTGCGCGATGCAGGTCCCGAGCGTATTCGAGCTCGTATTCCAGCCTGCGTAGCCTGCCAGTTCGAATAGCAGTTTCTTATCGCGAAGCAACTGCAGCAGTTCCAGATCCGCTCCGTTGGAATAGGCGACATCCGCGATGACGCAAGGCTTGCCAAGCCGACGAACGATATCGTCGGCGATCTCGACCAGTTCGACAATGTTCCGATATACTTGATATCCCAAATGAGGCTGACCTTGGTTATTGGCTTCCATCATGCTCTCGCCGGGCGTGTTGATGCAAAGCGCCATATCCGCTTCGGCGAAGGAAGGCGTCATCAGCCCGCCGGCCGCCATAATTTGATATTTAACCGATTCGTACAACACACGGTCTTCATATAAAGGCGTAACAAACGGCCCCTGCACGCTGGAAAAATGAACGTGCACCCGCGGCTTGCGGCGCTCGAAATGATTGATCATGCGCGCAAGCAACGTGCAGCCCACTTCGTCGGCTCCCGGATACATATAAACGGATAATTGCTGCCGGCATTCCTTGACGCGTTCCCGGATCTCCTGCTGATCGACCGCGGTTAGGCCGTAAGGAGCCGAATCGTCCTGCGGAATGACCATAAAATCAACGGCACGATCTTTCACCAATTCGATCGCCCGCTTGTTCGCAGCCAAGTTGACGGCGCGGCGTTCGGTATAATCCTGCCATACGTCTTCGGGCAAAACCGCCTCGATCTGCCGCAGTTCGTGTTGTTCTTCCTCCGTCGCGATGCCAAGCTCGATTCGATGGCGAATATAGCCCCGTTTAAAAATTTCCTTGCCCCAATCTTCGTAATAATCGGGTTCTTCGTCGCTGCTGGAATACCGCGGGCAACGCATAATAAGTTGAAACGCGAACAGTTGCATGGACGGATTAATTCGTTTCAGCTTGCGAACGTTCTCCAGCCGCTCATCGCATTGTTCCGCCGTCATCCCGTGCAGCCGCGAAGGGATAATCCCGCCATACAACAATGTGTCCAAGGCCACAATAGCCCCGTCCGCATCGCGCGCCTGCTCGAATAACCACGCCCACAGCTTCTCGACGTCTCCCGGGCGTTTCTTGAGTCCCATCATGCTCAAGTCCGGACGTACGACGGTATACTCGGTTCCCGCGGCAAGCAGCGCCGGAAATTCGTAGTTGCACGGACGTTCGTCCAACGGAATGTATATGATTTTTTTCACGCTATATCATCCCCTATCCTTCGGTCGTCGGCTCCGGCTGCGGGCACAGTCCCCACCGTTCCGCCGCGCGCAGCGCGATATCGCTGCCAATCCGCGTTTGTTGTTCTTTGCTTCGAGCGATTTGTTCCGCCGCGGCGGCTTTCGCTTGTTCCGTTCCGCTCGCTAACGCTTCTCGAATGGCCCGCCACAGCCTTATATCGTGCTGCGCCCGCTCCAACCACGGCCCTGCCTCCGCCAGAAATTTCTCATTGTTCCACGCTTGCAATTGCTCGAGGACGGATGCCCATTGTTGATAATGCCGGTCCACAACCGCCACATCCCTCGTTTCGATCGCCCGCTCCAGCGCTTCGTCCCGGCCGAACCAGAGTCTGCCGTTATCGTTGTTCGCGCAGAAAAACGTCATGGCGTCGACAAGTTCCGGCGCAAACTCGTTGACGGCCAGGTTCCAGGAAACGTCGGGCTCGTATCGCTCGCTGTTCCACATGTAGTGCGACAAGGTGATCAGCGGAATTTTGGACAATTCCCACTGGTTCATCGGATTGGAAACAAAGCCGACGTGCCCGTGCTGCGCCAAGCGCGAATACCGGTTGCGCACCGGTCCCATAAAGATGCGGCCGCGATCCGCGTCGTTAACGGGAATGTTGTCCCATAGAATGAGATCATGCCCGTAGAAACGACGGTTGTCGCTCGCATGCTTGCGGTCGATGACGGGGGCGAACACGAAATATCCCGTCCAAAATACCAGTACGCTCGCATCCATCGTCTCCCGGATATCCTTTTTGTACTCGGTGTCCCAATACGACCAATATTCGGACGGGCACATCACCAGACGATAATGCGGCAGCGACTCTTGTAAAAATCGGTTTATTTCGTTCACCAAATAAGCATGCGCCAACCCGGGCCGTTCCAGAAAATGCGCGTTCTCTTCTTTCGGCACGTAATCGATATCGTCCATTAGTACGGCAAAATGCTTGACGCCGATATCCATCATCGCGCGCAGCTTGCGGAAAATACATTCGAAGTCCGCCGGGGAAGCGAATTTCATATCGTTGCCGGGACTGATGCAATAGTAAAAGTCGATATGCCGCTCGTCGCAATGCTGCTTCAAAGTGCGAATGTTAGCAAATTCCGCCTCCGGATACGGCTCTCGCCAAAGCTCCCGATGGTATCTATCGTCCTTCGGAGCGTACAGAAACGTATTCATGCGATGCCGTGCCATAAATTCAATCGAATCGAGCCGATCCGCAAAGGTCCACGGTTCGCCGTAAAATCCTTCGATGATGCCTCTTATGCGAAAGGAAGGTTCGTCGTGGATCGCGACAAGCGGCAGCCTTATGCTTCCGCCGCGCGATTCGGCGATGACGTCCAGCGCGTCGACGGCATACTGGATTCCCCGTTTGTTGCGGGCGGCGATGAGAATCCGTTCCTTCTCCACCTTGAGGACGTAACCGTCTTCCGCCAATTCGGGATCGTATTCGAAATCGAGATTGATATTGCCCAAGCCGAACCGCCGCTCTACAAATTCTTTGTGTTTGCTGACAATTTCGATCCGATCGGAATGAATGACCCCTTCGAATTGCTGATTCAAGGCATATTTCGACGACAGTTCGCAAATGAGTTTGTCGCCTTGAACCTCTATATACTCGCCGCAATGATAGTAATCGCGAAAATAATAATGGAAATCTCTCATCACGCTTGCAACCTCCTGACCGTCCTCGAGCTTATTCATCCTTTAACCCGCGCCTATCCTTTGACCGCGCCGGAAATGCCTTCCATGTAGTACCGCTGCGTAAACAGGAACACGATAATGATCGGCACGACCGAAATGACGGTTCCTGCGGCGATCCAACCGAAGTTGTAAGCGAATTGGCCGTTCAGAAAGCTGAGCGCAGACGCGATCGGATATTTTTTCGTATCGTTCAGCACGATCATCGGCCAGAGGAAGTTGTTCCACATTCCCATAAACTCCAATAAACCGATGACGGCAATCGCCGGTTTGACGATCGGCAACGCCAATTGAAACCAAATGCGGAACTCGCTGGCGCCGTCCACTTTGCCGGAATCGCGCAATTCGTGCGGCATGCCCATAAACGCCTGCCTCATTAGAAATACGTTGAATACGGTAATCGCCGAAGGAAGCACAACCGCGAGAAAACCGCCCATCAGTCCGAGCGCCTTCACCGTCAAGTAGTTGACGACCATCCCGGCCGCTGCGGGGATAATCATCGTCGCTACCAATAAGGTAAAGATCAGATCCCGGCCTTTAAAACGGAATACGGCGAGCGGATAGGCCGTCAAGCAGGAGAAAAAGATGTTCATGACGACGCCCATCACGGCAATCACGAGCGTATTCCATAAATATTGAGGGAAGTCCATGTATTTCCATACTTGAACGTAATTGTCGAAATCGACGAATGTCGGGAAAATCGCCGGCGGAAAGCTGAACACGTTCTTGCCGGGCATGAGCGATACGCTAAACAGCCATAGAAACGGCCCCATCATAAAAATGGCGAACAGAATCAAACATCCGTACAGCAGCGTTAATTTCGCGAAATTAAATGATTTTCTTTTCATATCACTCATCCATTAATAGAGGTTGTTCAAAAAGTCGCCAACTTTTTTGAACACGTATTAATATGGATTGACACCGCCTTTCCGGTTGAATCTGAAGATGATGATGCTGAGCGCGCCAATAATCACGCTGACGACCAAGCCGAGTGCCGAAGAGTAGCCGAAATTGAATTTTTGGAAACCTTGCTGATAAATATATAGACTGGACGTTAAGGTGGCGGTCCCCGGTCCTCCTTGCGTCAGGACGAATACTTCGTCGAAGACGCGAATCGCGGCCATTAACGAAATGAGCGAGCAGAAAAAGACATACGGTTTTAATAACGGAATCGTCACTTTACGGATCGATTGCCACCGGTTCGCGCCGTCGATCATCGCGGCCTCCGTCATATCCTTCGGAATGGATTGCAGTCCGGCCAAATAAATCATCATATAGTATCCGAGGCCCTTCCACATCGTGATGAACATCAGCGTCCACAGCGCCGTATGTTTGTCGGACAACCAGGTAATGCGCTCTTGCATCAATCCTACGCTCGTCAGCACGTAGTTCACGACTCCGTTCTGGTTCAGCAGCCATCCCCAAATGAGCGCTACCGCGACCATGGAAGTGACGACGGGAATGTAATAGGCGGTACGGAACAATTTAATTCCTCTCACATTGCTGTTGACCAAAATCGCCATAAGAATGGAGATAATCTGGATAAACGGTACGACGATCACATATAGCAGCGAGTTGACCAGCGACGTGATAAAGTTTTTATCCTGGAATGCTTTCACGAAATTATCGAATCCGACAAAATCGGTTTTGCCAATGACAGAGTAATTCGTTAGCGCCAGCGGGACGCTGTAAATAATCGGCCAAAAAACGAACAGGACCAGCAAAATCAAACCGGGCGCCATGAAAAACCAAGCGATAGAAGCTTCGGACTTGCCGAGCTTGGAAAAGATTGATGTTTTATTCATGAATGTAATCCACCGCCTTTAATAAGATCGGGCAGGACGAGCCTGCCCAACCTGACGTATTAATTGCCCAAAATGCCATTGACTTCTTTCTCCGCGTCCGCCAATGTTTTTTTCACATCCGCGCCGTTTAAGTAGATGTTCTCCAGTGCCTTGGTGACGGCATGGTTCACATCGTTTGCGCTTTCGATCCCGAGGTAGAAATCTTCGGCTTTATCCAAGCTGACCGCGGATACGGTCTTGGCTACGCCTTCCACGGATCCGTCGTTTTCCGAGAAGAACGGATCTTTGGCGCTTTCCACGGTCGAAGGCAACGTATTGGCGACCTTGGAGAACTCAAGCTGATTGGCCGCATTGGTAACGAATACGGCGAAGTCGACCGCTTCTTTCTTATGCGATGTCGCTACAGGCACGACGATGTTCATCGTGTTGGAATAGCGGATGCCCGCTTTGCCGACCGGACTCGGGACGGCGACCATTTTCTCGTACACGTCCGGCGCCGCCGTTTTGATTTTGTTAATAAACGGGGAACTGGACAAGGACATGGCCACTTGTTCGCTTGCAAAGTATTGCACTTGTTTGTCGTAGTTGATGATATCCTTCGGAATCACGCCGTCTTGCAACAACTGCAAATTTTCTTTAACGTATTCTTCTACCTCCGGCGTATTAAAAGCGGCTTTTTTATAATCTTCGGTCAGGAACGGCAAGTTTTCTTCCAATAGCGTGCGCGCTTCCATCGTGAAGATATAGCCGTAGGAACCGGTTTTTTCTTTGATTTGGCGGCCCCACTCGTTTAATTCCTCTTTCGTCGCGGGCGGATTGTTCGGATCGAGCCCCGCTTTTTCCACCAAGTCTTTATTCAGGAATAAGACCGGAAGAGCGGTATACCACGGGAGCGCGAACGCTTTGCCGTCCATCTCCGTCGAAGAGTAGATGCCCGGGAAATAAGCCGCTTTCTGCTCCGGCGTCAGCTCCTGATTAAAGTCGACCAGCGCGTCTTTGGTTCCCATCTGGTTCGCCAATTCCGTGTTAAGGTTCACCACGTCCGGCGCTTCGCCGCCCGCGATATTCGTCATCAATTTATTAAGTACGGCATCGTAAGGATAATCCTTCCAATCAATCTTGACGTTCGGATTTTGCGCTTCGTACTCCGCGATCAAATTGTGAAAATAATCGTTAAAGGTAGGCTGCAACGAAATCGTCCAAAACTCTACCGTGACTTGTTCCGCCTTCTTTCCGTCCCCGTTCGGAGCGGCCCCTCCGTTTCCCGACGAATTCGAACCGCACGCCGCCAATAGACCCACCATCATGATTGACGCCAAGAGTAGTGAAATCATTCGTCTTCCTTTGAAATACATGCCCCTGCACCCTTTCTTGTTTGTAATGTGTTGTTTGTTCTCAAGCCGAGAGAAGAAATGGCCGTAAATCTTGCAGGTCGACTCTTTGATAAGCGCTTACAAAAGGGTCGTAATTCGTTGTGCAGCATCTGTAAAGATTTCTGCGAAAAAAACGGTTATGAATTATGCCTGCAACGCTTTTCTCTCTTGCACGTTCATTGTAGCATGATCGGGAGAAAATCTCCACTATTTTTTTCATAATGAAAGATTTATCCAATATTTCCGAGGTGGCGAGCTCCGTGCGTTGAGCCGAGCGGGATCGCGGCGAGAGCGCGATGGAACGGACGCGGGGCGTGGGGGGGGCGCTAACGAAACACAGAAACGCTATTGGCCAATAAATCGGCTTGCTCAGCGTGTAGCGAAACTGAAACACGTTATTCCGGGGAAAAAGGAGAGAAAGCCGCTGATTTTCGGTGAATAACGATTGGTAGTTTCGTTATAGTTAGAGGACCCTTATTTTGAGCCAAATAAGGATTGTCAGTTTCGTTAGCGCCAAAGCTCCAAAAGAACGGCGAACGGCAGTTGGAAAAGGAGACTGGTTCCGTCTGTAAAGGACCAGTGTGTTGAGAAGGATTTTCCGTCGACGTCATATCGGACTTCGTTACTACGCCAATATGATCTAGGAAGACTTCAAGAAAAGCGATTCATCCGCAAGGACCTTTGATGCTAACCCCGCATTCTCCACAAAAAAAAGAGCCTACGAAAGGCTCTTTGGCAGAAGAAAACTCCCATTTTGCGCTAGTTTATGCGGAGTCCCCCTACGCAGTGTTAATCTGTGCGTAGTTCACCTATTTTATTTAGAACAGTTTCTCGGAAATGGCCTTGGCCGTTACTTCTCTAAACTTCAAAGCTTCGTCTTTCATTTGCAACGAGACGGCGACATTCAAAATGTCGATGACGGCCAGCTGCGATATTTTGGCGGAAAGCGAGCTGCCTTGCAGCGGGTTTTCCCTGGCGATCATTAACAGGACGATATCCGCCACTTTCGTGATCGGCGAACGGGCGTTGCTTGTAATGGCGACGACGGTGGCTCCCGCTTTTTTGGCCAGGGTCAAGTTTTCGATCGTGTCCTTGGTGCTGCCGGAGATCGATATGCCGACAGCCACGTCGTCTTTGGTCATCAGAGCCGCTTCCATCGCTTGAAAGTGCGTGTCCGTCTTGGCGCTGCTTTGCTTGCCTATTCGGGAGAAACTGTGCGCCGCCTGCATTGCCGTCAGCCCGGACGAACCGACGCCGAAAAAACAAATGCATCGGGCCCGATGCAACGCATCGATCGCCTTGCCTAACTGTTCCGAAACGGCCAGTTCTCTCGTCTGCTCCAAAGTGCGGATATGGTTGGCGATAATTTTTTCATTCAACGCGGTAGAATCGTCTTCTTCCGTAACTTCCTGATGCAAATGATCGATCGGTTTCACCAAATCTTGCGCCAAGGATAATTTGAAATCTTGAAATCCTTGAAATTTGAGCTTCCGGCATAAGCGCAGCACCGTCGTTTCGCCGACGTCGGCTTTTTCCGCCAGTTCGGTTACCGAGTGATAAATAATGTCGGAGGCGTTATCCAAAATATATTGCGCCACTTTTTGTTCCGCTTTGGTTAGTCCGTTCAGATGACTTTGTATGTTCAGTAAAGTTTTCCCCATCCCTTGTATGGTCGACAAGCGCAAAATCCCCTTTCCATCTCCCGATCGATAGAATGTAATCTTCTTTTTAAATGATTTAGAAGGTTGATTCCTTCTATTTTATTTTATCGATATCATGCGAAATAGGCAAGGACAAGACTTATGCGAGTTCCGATACATGATGGATCATGCCGTCGTAAGCTGTAATAATCCCGTGCGGTTCGAAAATATTGCTTAAATCGTCATGCATCAAGCCGATGTTATGCGAAAAGTGAGTCGCGATCATTTGACTCCCCGGATGAAATATGCCCTCGCGCCGGAAAATGTCTTGGATCTCCACGACAGCCTCGATGTTCAAATGATTGCGGCGTTCAGGCAGGAGTCCGTTCGTGCAGTCCATAATCGCCAGGTCGATGGTCCGCCCTTGGAGGAAGGACCAGGTTTCGTCGGGAAACCAGCCGGTATCGTGGCCGTACAATATGCGTTTGCCGTTTCGTTCGATATAGAGAAGAAGGCAAGTCTCCATCGGATTGTGATCGGCCGGAAGCGGCGTCACGCGCGCCGTCTTCGCTTCTACCGCCGCAAACGGGACGATGCGCTGAAAGCGAAAGCAGGTTTCGTTACGCTCCAGATGTTCGGTCAAGAGCCGCATCGGCATATCGTGGCCGTAAATGTTGAGCGGGTGAGCGGGTTCGCTGGCGAATACAGGCATGCGCATTCGGATATCGTCTGCATATAAATGATCGTGGTGCGTGTGGGTAATAAAAAGGTCTTCCACCCGGGCCAAATGGTAACGGTCGCGCAGAACATGGTAATACGTATCCGGCGGAAAATCGATTTTTAATACATCGTCAATCGTGACGGAAGTGCGCGTTCGGATGTTTTTTCCGCCCAATTCAATGGCCTTCATACAGTGTTCGCAGCGGCAAAACAAGCCGGGAAAGCCCTCGGCGGCCGCCGTTCCGTGAAAATGAATTTTCATGAATAAAATTCCTCCTGTCTTACCCTTTGACGGCGCCGACCATTCCGTTAATAAATTGTTTTTGCAAAATCAAGAAAATGACAATGATCGGAATGATGGAAATAATGGTTCCGACGGCGATATAAGCGAAATTAAAGGAAAGCGAGCCCTGCAAATACGAAAGCGCGGGAGCAAGCGGGTACTTCTTCGGATCGTCAAGCACGATAATCGGCCATAGGAACGAATTCCAAAAAGCCATAAAATCAAAAATGAGGACGGTGGAAATCGTCGGTTTAATCATCGGAATCATAATGTTCCAAAAAATGCGGAACTCGCCCGCTCCGTCCACTCGCGCCGAGTCCTCCATTTCACGCGGAATGGTAATAAACGCTTGACGCAGCAAAAAAATATTAAAGACGCTAATGGCCGACGGAAGGACAACGCCCGTCATCGTATTGTACAAGCCCAGCTTGTTGATGGTTAGAAAGTTGACGATCATTCCCGCCGCGTTAGGCAAGATCATGGTGCTGATAATCGCATAAAAAATAAAATTGCGTCCGCGGAAACTCATGCGCGCAAGCGGATAGGCGGTAATGAGGCAAAATGCGATGTTCAAACCGACTCCCGCCGCGGTCATCACGACCGTATTCCACATGTAATTCCAGAGCGGCATAATATCGAAAACTTTAATATAGTTCTCGAATGTAATCGGATTAGGTATGAATTGAGGCGGAAACGCGTATAAGTTTTCTCCCGTTTTGAGGGACGTGGACAAGAGCCACAGGAAAGGCCCTAAGCAAATCAACGCCGCAATGATCATTAAAATATAAAGAATGAACGCACCGATTGCTTTTCTCGCGGAGATCGGACGGCGGCGCGGCATCCGGTTCGCTCTAACTGCGGAGGACGGGGACATATTACTCATAGTACGACATGCCTCCCTTTCGATTGAATCTGAACGACAGGATCGTAAAAATCATAATAATCAGCGAAACGATCAAACCGACTGCGGCCGCGTAACCGAAGTTAAAGTCGATAAAGGCGAGTTTATAGGTATACACTCCGGTGACCAATGTCGCGCCGGCCGGGTCTCCTTTCGGCCCGAACATGACGAAGATTTCGTCAAAGACGCGCACGGCGCCCATGACCGACATAATGGTACAAACCAAAATGAACGGCTGCAACAACGGAATGGTAATGCTCCAAACGACGCGCCAGCGACTGGCGCCGTCGATCCGCGCAGCTTCCTGCAATTCGGCAGGAACCGATTGCAGTCCGGCGAGATAGATCATCATATAGTAGCCAAGCCCTTTCCAGACGGTAACGCCCATGGCGGCGAACAAGGCGACGCTCGGCAGCGCCATCCACGAAATGGGTTCATGGATCACGCCCAATGATTGCAAAATATAGTTTAGAACCCCTTTTTCCTCGTAAACCCATTTCCAGGCGATCGCCGCTGCAACCATCGAAGTTACGACCGGAATAAAGTAAGCGACGCGAAAGAAATGAACCCCGCGCAGCTTGTTATTGACGAGCACTGCCATGAGTATGGCTAAAATCTGGATGACGGGCACACAGATAACATAGAGCAGCGAGTTTGTGAGGGCCTTCCAGAAATCCGGGTCGCCAAACATCCGGTTGAAGTTGGCCGCACCAACCCATTTCGTGTCTTCAATGACGGAATAATTGGTGAACGCAAGCGGCAATCCGTAAATGATCGGATAAAAGGTAAAGACAAGCAGCACGACGATCCCCGGGGCAAGCATGGCATAGGAAAAAATTAAGCGTTTTTTTCTTAAATTCGTAATTGTAGCTTTCGCCACAATGCATCACCCCTTGCTTATTTTGGTTGACAAAGGGTGAGTACAGGCTCACCCTTTGCGCGTTATCGAAGATTCGATTCACCTATTCCTCGGCCAACACTTCATCCAACTTGGCCTGCATATCCGTTTCGGCTTTTTGCAGCATTTCCTCCGGCGTTAACTTTCCAAGGAGCATTTCCTTCCAATATTTCCACAGGAATTCGAGGATTTCGCTTTCTTTATTGACGCCAAGCGTAAAGTCGATGGCTTTATCGGTTTGCGTAGCGGTAATTCTTCTCGCCACGTCCTCCGGTTCGTTGCTGTCTCCCTCCGTAAAGAACGGATCTTTGGCCGCTTCCTTGGTAGAAGGCAAAATGTTGACGATCTTGGCGAATTCCAATTGCGACTCGTCGTTGGTTATAAAATGAGCGAACAGAATGGCTTCTTGATGATGCTTGCTCATCGTCGGAACGACGACATTCATTAAGCCGCCGTGAACTTTGCCGTCCGCCGAAACGGTCGGGATGGGAGCGACCACCGTTTTATCGTACACATCCTTGGCATTGGTCTTGATCCGATTCAAAAATTGCGAACCGGTCACAAAGGAGGCGATTTGCCCGCCTTGATATTTGTCGGTCGCGTACCCCGCATCGGCCGTTATGCTCTCTTTGGGCACGATGCCTTGATCGTACAGATCTTTATTCCACTTGGCCCATTCCAGCGCTTCGGGCGTATTGACGACGATTTTGGTTTTATCTTCGTTAATAATCGGCACCCCGCGCAAGAACATATCGATCGGCGGATTATAAATAGGTACGAAGCCGTATTTGCCTGTCTTTTCTTTAATGACAATGGCATGTTCTTTCATCTCCTCCCAGGTGGAGGGCGGCCTGTTCGGATCCAGGCCGGCGGCCTCGTAGATCTCCTTGTTTAACGATAAGACGCCAAGGCCGTAGTACCACGGGAAAGCATAGATGCTTTCGCCGATTTTGGCCGAGTGAAGCAGCGATTCGAAATAGATCGATAATTGCTCTTCGGTGGCTTCCTTTTTCAAATCGACCAGAGCGTTCTTATCGGCTAACTTGAGCGCCATGCCCGTGTTTAAATTGACGACATCCGGCGATTGATTCCCGGCGATCGAGGCAAGCAATTTATTCTCCATCGAGCCGTAGGGGAGATCGGTCCAGTTTACGGTAATGCCGGGGTTGGCGTCTTCGAATTTTTTAATTCTGCCTTTGATGTAATCGTCGAAGGTAGGGCTTAATGAAATCGTCCAAAAATTGATCGCTACCGGGCCGCTCTCGGCCTCCTGCCCATTTTCGTTCGTTTTGGAGCCGCCGCAGGCGGCAAGCATGGAAAGCATCAGCGAAACGGCAAGCAGCAAAGCGGTTATACGCAATGTTTTACTCATTTCATTTCTCCCCTCTTTCACTCTCAATGGTATTAATTAATGTAATGAACGGTTCGAAGGAATCGCTGTAGAGCGACGACGGCTTCCCCACGGGATACGTGCGATTGCGGCGCGATCGTACCGTCATCCCTTCCCTGATAAACGCCGGCCTCAACCATCACGGCAACGGCAGCTTGAGCCCAGGCTGCAATCGCCTGGCTGTCCGCGAATGTTTCCAATGGAATCGGATTGGCCGAAGCCGCTCGAGCGGGCGATGTCCCTGCGAAGTCGAACGCTCTTGCCATCATCGCCGCCATCTGCTCCCTGGTGACAACTTCATCCGGCCGGAAAGAGCCGTCCGCAAAGCCGTTGACGATTCCCGCTTTCGCGGCGGAGTCAACCGCTCCCGCAAACCAGTCCGTCCGCTGCACGTCGCTGTACGCCGACAGTTGCCCAGCGGCGTCCGCACCGCTGGCCGCGGCCGCTCCCGTCCCATCCGTTAGGCCCAGCGCGCGGACGAGAAGGGCGGCCAATTCCGCTCGCGTCACCTTGGCGTTCGGGGCGAAGGAACGGTCGTCAACGCCTTGCACGATCCGTTTGGAAGCCAGCCGCTCGATTTCCGATTGCGCCCAGTGTCCCGCAGTGTCGGGGAACGTTTCGGCGCTTTGGATGACAGCGTAACGGCCGCTCGTATTGCGCATGATCTCGACGATCGTCTTCCCGTCTTTCACTCGCAGGAACGATGGAACGAACGAAAGTTTCCCGCTTGGATCGACGGCAACCGCTGTCGCGGTGTCGGTATCGAGCGGACGATGTACAATGATCGTATGCCCGATCAGCGGATCGCGCAGATCGTCGATTGCGGCGATCTCCGCACCGTCGCTCTCAATAACGAGCGCAAATTCATAGATTTCGCTCGCAAATCCGCCTCCGTTCACCGCGGGCCGTTGTTTGCTCTTATGGATGACAACATAAAGCGCCGCGTCCTTCTCTTGCTCTTGTTCGCCCCATTGTTTGACTTTGCCGTCGATCCCCTTCAAGCCCAGCGGGAATTCAAATACGGCATCCGTCGTCCTTAGCGAAATCAACGCCTCTTTGTTCCGGTTCGCTCCCGCGAGGAAAGATGCCAGCGGAATGCCGAGTCTGATCGTGTCGGCCTCATCGTCCAACTCCGTTACGATCCGCTTCCCGTTCCCGCCGTCGAGCTTATCCAGCCCTTCGCGCAGCGCATCGGCATGCAGCAGATAGGATGTCTCCGTCTTGCCGTTCGCATCGGTCCTGGATACGGTGAGCGCGCTGTCTTTCATCAGCACGCCGTCCGTATGGGAAACGGTATATTCCGCTTTAGAGCCGGCTGCGGGAGCCGACGGCGAAGTTGTCGGCGTTCCGTAAGATACCGACCCTCCGGATCCTGAACCCGTGCCCGGCTTCGGCTCGGACGGCGTTCCGGGATCGACCGGTTCCAATGACTGCCCTGTTTTGGCAGCGTATACATCTAACATATACTCGATAAAGTCCAAATCGTGCTCGATGCGTTTCTTCACTTCGGCATGGACCGCATGGTTATCGGCGATCAGGCTGCGGATCTTGGTCACGCCGGATTTCGCGCCGATCGCGTTCTCCAGTTTCATTTCATTCGTTTGCTTCAACCCGGCCGCAAGGGTGCTCGCAATATCGGCGACAGATTTGGCGGCTTCCGGACTCATGCCTTGGTAAGGAACATAGATTTCATCCGTTTTACGCGCCAATTCCTTAAACATAAGCGATACAGGTTCGGTCTTGCGATGATCCGGCGAGATCGCCGGTTCGCGATGCGACCCCAATTTGACGATATCGCCGTAGCCTCCGTAGAAAAGCGATTCAAACTCGAAAATTCCCGTTCCGGCCGAACCGTGTCGATTCACTTGGTCCAACTGATCCATCAAGGCCGTATGCGTCAAGTTGATAAAGGTTCCTACCGCCGAAGTGCTGAAGCTTTTATTTTTAGCCAAGTCCAGCGTTTTTTCCAAATCGTCGACAACAACGCTCCAATCCGGCATATACGACATATGGAACGTGTTATCGAGCAAATTGTTGTCAAGCCAATTCTCTACTTCTTGATAATGCGTGTACGGCGCTTCGTGATAATTAGGCCATACGGCCGCAGTAATTGTAATATCCGGTTTCAACGCTTTCGCTTCATGCACCGTGCGTTCGATAAAGGAATTGATCGCATCGATTCGAAAGCGGACCCACGCATCCCATTTCTCGTCGCCCGGGAAAACCTCGGCGGGATCGACGCCATGCTCTTGTTTAAACGCTTGCCGCGTATAATCCTCATAGCCGTAATCCTTGGAATAGTCGGCCGGCGAACCGGGATAACGTCCGTAATCATGATGAAGCCCGTCAATATCGTATTTGCTTAGCAATTCTTGATAGACTTCCGAAATAAATTGTCTGGCCCCGGGATCGACCGGATTCAGAGAAAGCCCCGTTTGATCCGGTGACGGTTGAATGACCGCTTCTCCCCCCGGTTTGATTTCCCGCGTGTACATCAGCCATTCCGGATGCTTCTCCAATACGGGCGCGCCCGGTAATATAAAGAAGTTATGCACCCACGCATGGATTTCAATGCCGCGTTTATGCCCTTCCGTTATGTAGGCATCCAAGACGTCGAACCCTTTGTTGATCGGATTCATCGCCGTAAGCGGATGTTCGGTGGCAAAGGAAGCGTATCCGTTCCACCATGTTTCCAAATAGATCGCGTTAATGTTCACGGCTTGAATCCGGTCCAAATGATCGATTACCTGTTGGAGATTGGTCTCCTTCGGACGGAGCCATAGCGCACGATGATCGACCTTGCGCGATTCGAACGTTAAGTAATAGGCTTCGGTCGTCAACCGGTTCAGTTCGTCCAATCGCGCCCGCTCACCCTCCAACCCTTCTTCCGCAGCCGCTTCTTTAATTTGCCGCAGCAGGGTTTGCGCTTCGGAGATGGCGCGCTCGATTCGTTCGTAAGGCACGTCCAAAAACTGCAATTTTGCCGCAGCCGCTTTTTGGCTCACGGTTTCTATATCGATTTCGGCCCGTTCCAGGTAAGACTCCGGCGTTAAGATGACGATCGCTTGTTTTTTCTCCGGGCGAATCGTCACCTTCGACCCGATGGCCGCATGCTGAACAAGCCAGGTGTTGTATTTGCCGTGTCCGGACAACACCATGCCGCCGGGCGGAATAACGCTGTCATTGCCTCCGTTTTTAACGACATAGCCTTTGTCGTTCACGACAACTTCATTGCCGTAACCGTTCGTCCCCGTCGTCTCCCGGCCGTATCCTTCATCGTAAATAATCAACTGGTCGGCGCCGCGGAATCCGCCGTACGGTTTGTCGTTCTCCTCGTCCCAACCTGCCGGATTATCTTCCTTTACCTTCGGATTGTAGGCGTCATACGTTGCTTTGCTCGCTTGATAGGTGAATTGCTCTCTCACTAATTCCACTTTGTCGCCGGCTTCCAATTTTCCGTTTAATTGATTGTAAATCGGGTGCCCTTGATGGATCGACACGACATATCCGTTGGCGGGAATAGGCGTATCGTTGGGTTGGCCGTTGAAATTCGTTACCTGAGTCACAATACCGTCTGCATAAGCGAACTCCATACCCCAGGCGTTGCGTTTCGTCGATGCGCCAAACGTAGGATCGAACAGCACAACGTCGCCGGAGCCCCGTTCGGAGTTGAACTTGGTAATCCCGAGATAAACTTTGCCCGCCGCCGCGCTGTCAATCGCGACGTAATTGGAAGGCAGCGTTAGAATCTCGACATTGACGGTTGCGATGGAATCCCCTACGTTGAGATCGCCCACCGTTTCCGCCGCGCCGCCCGCCAAAGAAAGCACATACCCTGTTGTCGGAATGCGGGTTCCTTTATCGCCTTGCGTATTCTTGAACACAACAACGTCGTTGACAACGATATATTCGACCGTGTCGGCCGTAAAGGAAGGCGTCGCTTTCCCGTATTCAAGCGAGTAAATGGCGATTCCGTTATCGAGCGACTCAGCCGGATTCACCCCGTCAATGGCATGCTCGGTCCCGTTTTCCAACAGAATCTTCGACCCTGTAATCGGCTCGGGCAACGCGACTCCGCTCATGACGATCTCGTCGTTTACGCGTAAATTCGCGTTCATAAATGCCGCTGCCGCCCCGTGGCCGAGCAGAATAAAGCCGTTTACGGGAATATCGAGCGCCTCTGCCGGACTGCCGTCGACTTTGGATACGATTGTGCGGATAAGGTAATTGCCGCTGCCGTCTTCGACGTCGACAACCGCCGCCACCCACCAAGGCAGTATTGTAACTTGTTTCTCATGATAGTCGCGCGTAAATAGGAAAAGCTTGTCGGCTTCCAAAATGTCAGCGTTTACATCATTGATCGAAATAGATTGTCCGTTGGATGCCGTAACCGTCGGAATGTCCGCATCTGCGGGATCTCCGGAAAGCTTGCTCTCGTCAACGGCCGTCTCCCCATCCTCATATACCGCTTCCGTAACCGACTCGTTGTCCGGCGCGTCCCCTCCCGCAACCGGCCCCTCTCCGGCGTTTCGATCCGTAACAATCCCGTTTGTTCCTACCGGCGGCTCGCTTCCGCTGGCCTTCGCTGTCGGGAAGGAGATCGCCTGAACGATCATCATCGCAAAACAAATTATGATGGCTGCAAATTTTTTCATGTTAGAACGTTACCCCCGTCTTTATTTTGCATCACGCAATTGTCCGGACAACCGTCCGATCTTAAGGCCCGTAAAGCTATCGTCAAGCATTGGCATCACCTCCTTTTAGTAGAATATTATTATTGTGAATGAATATTCCTTTTATTGAAGACTTGAGGGAGGATTTAATCTCCATATCGGATTCCAAATCAGCGTATTGGAAAATATATCCTTCCATTGATAACGCTTTCTTTACTTTATCACGCTTAGATGATTTTTTCCACTATTTTTATTAATTTCGGAAAATTACTCCTCTAATTGTCCGCGGTACGGAATGTAGATAGAAAAACCTCCCGATATCTCACTCTCGGGAGGTCTTCAGCTTGGGAATCGGAAATGACTGCTCAAAGGTCTTCGGCTATCGAACGGATTCCCATTCTCCCCACCAATGATACTCTTCCAAATAAACCACATCGAACAGCATGACGCCATGAGATTTTTCTTTGCACATGCGAACGGCTTTTTTGAACTGTTCCGCATCGCCGGCATAATCCCTCAGGTAAAGACTCGCAACGACCGGTATTTGTCCGTTAACCGCTTGCAAACTGATGTCGATCGCCCCTTCGACGCTGTACCAAGAGGCGGGACGGCCGTTTCGTTCCGCTTCTTCGATCCGCACTTCCGGATAGTAGCAGCCTGTCATGAGGAAATCGAGTTCATCGGCATAGGCGGAGCGATGATAGTCCTCCGAAACCCATGGCAAGTCGGAACGATACGTTTCGCTGGCCCAGTTGACGCCTTCGTTATAGTACAGAGGATACCACGAACCGACGTAAATGCTGAACAATAATTCGGGCTTCAGCGATTTCACGAGCTGCTTGGCTTCTTTCACGAAATTTTTAATGTTTAAGGCACGCCATTCCGTCCATTTCCCGAACCAACGTCCGAATTCGATCTGTTTCTTTCCGTCCGCACTTTCCTGTACGGTAAAAATATGCTGCGGCCACTGTTCTACTTGCTGGCCGATATACTGTTCGAACCGCTGTCTGCTCAACTCGCTGAAATCGCCGTATATGTTCGGATAGCGGCAACGGTCGAGCACGATTCCGTCCAGCTCGTAGTTCTTGGCAATTTCTTCGATAATCGATAATTCGTGGCGTTTTACTTCCGGGTGGATCGGATTGACGAAAATCGTCGCATCCGAAGCATTTTCCGCCGCCACCGGGGCGGACGACATATCGGGATTGTAAAACATAACCTGCCACTCTTTTCGGTCATAGGCGATCCCGTCACGCGATTCGGCCGTCCCTTCGGCAAAAACGTCAACGTTCGCCAACACCTTCAGCCCGGCCGGTTTCAGCGCATCGATCATTTCCCGCAGAAAGTCGCGTCCCTTCCACATATCGTAGCGTCCGTCGGACCAACGGCTGACATGATAGCCGAATTGGCTTGGAAAGGTCGTGTGACCGTAGGGTATTTTCGCGTCGACGACGATATGGGTTATGCCCGCTCGCTTGGCGTTGTCCGCCAGTTTTCGCTGTTGTTCCGGGTCGGCCAGGCGCAGGCCATTTGCCAGGAAGTCGACCCATAAAATGTTCGCGCCTTGCTCAATCTTTGGATTCATCGCTCGGTCCCTCTCTTTTGGTTCATGATTTTAGGTTACGATATAACTATATCATTTTACGGGAGGTTTTAGCCATCATAATATTTATTTTTGGAGGAAATATTTTTTTAGATAGGACACTGCCTTAAATCTAAAGAAGAGCCTCGGTTTCGGCACAAAGACCTGATTCGCGTCGCCGCTTTCTTCGTATGTTAGATGGTGTCTAACCATTGGATGCAGTTCAGCTTAGCGGCGGTGATTGGTGTTTCGGGTTTACAAGTCACAAATCGCGACTTTGTGTATAAAATTTCAAACGAAATCGGCGGACTCAACTCGTGTGCCGCTCGTTTTGGGTGATGGCGTTACATCGACAAATGCTATCCGGACCGTACGGTCGTTATTATGCGTCCAAATCGCTTATTCGCTGTTTAGGCGGACATTGGTTCCGTTATCCGTTCGTCGGAGGGCTTGTTTTTGCACTTTTGCCGAGAATAAAGGATCGTCTGTCCGCGAACGGTCCGAAATCGGGCCGTTTGTCACAATTAACGTATCCTATGTCCGCGAATTTGAGGAGCAGGGCGGTAGAATAAATGTGAAGGAATAGCACGGCAATCCACGCAGCTATTCTACTATTGCTGAGAAAAGTTAATGCAACGCCATTGGCGTTACAAGGGAAGCAATGAAAGGCGGGAGTCCGAATGGTTGCACGAGAGGTGTCCGGGGCATGGTTGGTCTCGCCGAATAGTCGCGATAAGGAACGAAATTACCTTCTTTGGAATCAGAAAGTCCTTGTGAAGTTGGAATTTCCGGGGTTTTTCATAACCGTTCCTTATTCGCTCCGGATGCACCGGTTTTACGAATCTTAAACACGCTAATGAAGAGAAAAAGGCGGTAGAACGAACGATTTTCAATGAATAGCGATGCGTACTTTCGTTATAATGGGAACGTCTTCATTTTGAGCTTAATAAGGATTGTTAGTTTCGTTAGCGCCAAACTAAGAAGCCTAGGTCCGCGCGGATCACCTTCGAAATAGGGAGGTATCCCCTTTGATATGCTCAATAAAGCCGGTTACATCAACGTTGGTGAATTAAGATATTGACTCTTTTTGCAGGAATCGGTATCCGTCACGGCGAGTTGCCGGCCAATCACGCATGACAACCTCCATGACTCGAATCTGCAGCCTTTTTCGAGGCAACGCCAGTGTAATATGGGGAAAATAAAGGAAAAACCAATTCTCCTCAGAAGCCAATAATCGGATTTCACCCCTTCATAATGGAAATTCCCCCTTCCAATCGGTTTCTCATAATTTCATGATGAATGCAAGCAGGTATATTCCATGTTATAGAAAAAGATCATTTATAAATGAATTTATGGTTGATTATTACGTTATTAAAAGAGAAGACGATTTACAGGGGGTTGCCATGAAAAAGATCGTTGCGATCGCTCTTGCGATTATATTGACACTTGCTGCCTGCACAGCGAAGGACGAACCTTTCGACCCTAATCGGCCCTTGAAGTTAACTGTGTTGTATGGCGGGAATCCGCGCAGTTTCGACTACGAATACGGATCCTATTTGGCGTCCAAATTTCCTAATCTGGAATTTGAACTGATTAGCGAAGGAGATCTGTACAAAATCGAACTGCAGGAACAATACGAGAAGGAATACATCCGGTTGGTCCAAGCGAAGCAGCCGGACCTTATTATCGCGGGGGATACGCCATTACTAATGAAATATAACCTGATCGACAGGCTCGATCCGTACATCCGGCAAGACGGATTCGATTTGAACGGCATGTATCCCGGCATGATTGACCTGCTGAAAGCAAGAGGAGACGGGTCGTTGTGCGGATTAACGCCCCAATTTCGTAATCATGCCTTATTTTACAACATCGATTTATTCGAGAAATATGGGATTGAGCCGCCACGAAACGGGATGACGTGGGACGAGGTGTTAACATTGGCGCAGCGTTTTCCTGCGAACGATGGCGGGGAGCCCGTCTACGGATTTGCGCGAGGAAATTATTATTCCAAAGATAAAATATGGATCATGCTCGAGTTGATCAGCGAAACGGAAAGGCTGCAAATGGTAAGCGCCGATGTGAAGCAGCTTCTAATGGATACCGCTTCCTGGACGAATCTATACGATAAAGTCATGCGCGCGGTTCAATCCGGAGCGGTAAAACCGGACGGCTCTTCCGGTTTGAAGTGGGAGACTCACGATTTTATCATGGGCCGCGCCGCGATGTCGTTTCATAGCTATGGTATGCTGGTAGACTTTCACCTTGTACAACAAGACTTGAAAGATTGGAAACCGTTCCGTTGGGGGGTTGTCACGGCGCCGATCGATCCCCTGCATCCCGACGAAACGACGCATGCCCGGCCTGCGGAGATGTTCAGCATTTATGCTCATTCGCCGCATAAGCGGGCCGCCTGGGAAGTTATCAAATATATACACGGAGAAGAGTATGCCAAACTGCGCTCGCGAATCGTAAATACGGACGCGTTAATGATGCGGACTGCCTTTAACATCGATAAAGACGGCCACGACCTATCGCCTTTTTACGCTTTGAAGCCCGTGTCCGTCAAAGGATGGATGCGAGACGATCTCGATTTTCAACTCTATACCGAGCTCCGGGATTTGGTCACGAAAGAATCGGATAAAGCGCTAAACGGAGAGCAGTCGGTTGAAGAAGCGTTGAGCCGGATTCAAACGGAAGGACAACATCTGGTGGACGAAATGAATCTTAAGCGCAGAGAGGTGGAAGAGGAATACCGAAAGAAACAGGAACAAGCAGAAAAAGAGCAACAGGAACAAAGAAAATAAAAACGCCCCTGGACCGAAGATAAGCCGGGGCGTTATTAGATACAGCCATTATTCGATTTGTATAACTTCAATGCCTAACCCGCTTAACTGCGCGACGAAATCGGCCGGGGCTTCGGCATCGGTGACGACTTTGCGGATCGCCTCCCATGACGCTACGCGCGTGAACGCCTGCACGCCGATTTTGCTCGAATCGGCCAGCAGGAACACCTCGTCGGCCTGCTCGATCATCTTGCTTTTCACGCGCGCCTGATCTTCGTTCGATTCGCTGACGCCCTTCTCCGGATGCAGCCCTTTGCAAGACAAGAAGGCCTTGTTCACATAGTACCGCTCCAGCGACCGTTCGGCGAGCGGGCCTACGAAAGACAGCGACAGCGGCGACAGCACGCCGCCGGTGCAGATGACTTCCATCTTCTCCTTCACGCTCAGTTCCTTGGCTACGTTGATCGAGTTTGTCAGCACGGTCAACGTAATGTCCGGCATCATCGAAGCCATATGCCATGCGGTCGTACTCGCATCCAATATAATGCGTTCGCCCGGCTCGATAAACTCCAAGGCCAATCTCGCTATGTTGCGCTTCTCTTCTACGGATAACATTTCCCGTTCGAAGTAGGGCGTTTCGGGCGGCGTTTGGACGCCGACCGCCCCGCCATGGCTGCGGCGCAATCGCCCGCTTGCCTCCAGCCGGTCCAAATCTCTGCGGATCGTTTCCTCCGTCACCCCGCATAGGCGGCTTAACTCGGCTACTCTGGCGCTTCCTCGCTCAAGGACGACCCGAACGATTTTCTCGTGTCTTTCTGCTGCAAGCATCGTTTACACCTCATAATTCATTGCGGAACAGCGGGCGGGCACGGCACTAGTTCGCTTGCCTCCCAGCCTCCGCAACCTGCAAAAACTTGCGATAAGCGCGCTCCCAATCATCGTTCCGCTCAGGTTCATACGCGACGGGCGGAAAGGAGGCGCGAATCATCGCGCGCGCTTCTTCCAAAGTGCCGATCTCCCCCAATGCGATCCACTGCACCGCCATATTGCCGAGCGCGCTCGCCTCGGCGGGACCGGCCCAGACCGGCTTGCCGATCGCATTCGCCGTCAATTGCGCCAGCAGCTCGTTGCGAATGCCACCGCCGACCATATGCAAGCCGGGGAATTCGCGGCCGCTTAACCGCTGCGTACGTTCAAGCACGAAGCGGCATTGGAATGCCAGGCTTTCCAGCACGGTACGCATCATTTCGCCTGCCGTTTGCGGCACCGCCTGGCCGGTCGAACGGCAATAATGCTGAATTTGGGCAGGCATATGCCGCGGACTCAAGAACATCGCGTCGTCCGGATCGATCCATGCCTGGAAAGGCGGCGCTTCTTCCGCCAAACGGACGAGCTCGCCATGCTCGTAATGCTTGCCTTCCACCGCCCATATTCGCCTGCATTCCTGGATCAGCCAAGTGCCCGCCATATTTTTCAGCAAACGAAACGTGCCGCCGACTCCGCCTTCGTTCGTGAAATTCCAGGCGTATGCTTGTTCATGAACGACAGGCGCTTCAAGCTCCGTTCCGAGCAACGACCACGTGCCGCATATTAAATACGCGAAATCTTGCCGATCGGCCGGCACCCCGGCCACGGCGGAAGCCGTATCGTGTTCCGCTACGGCGATCACCGGTATTCTGCCGACGCCCAGTTCCTCGCTGACAGCCGCTGTCAATCTCCCGACCTTCGTGCCCGGTTCTACGATCGGAACGAATAACCCGGTCGGAATGCCGAACCGCCCCATCATGTCCTTATCCCACGACTTTGCGCCCGGATCGAGCATTTGCGTCGTCGAGGCGTTCGTAAACTCCGAAACCTTCTCCCCCGTTAAGAAATAGCGCAGCAAATCCGGAATCATCAGCAGCGCAGCCGCGTGTTCCAGTGCGACAGAATCGGCCCGTTTCATCGCATACAGCTGGAATAGCGTATTGAACTGCATCAATTGAATGCCCGTTCGCGCGAAGATCTCGCCCGCAGGCATGATGCGGTACGCTTCCTCCATGACATGGTCCGTGTGGGGATCGCGGTAGTGATACGGATTGCCGAGCAGTTCGCCGTTCCGGTCCAACAGCCCGAAATCGACGGCCCAAGAATCGATGCCGATGCTTTGCGGACGATGTCCTGCATGCTTCGCTTTCAATATGCCTTGCTTGATCTCATGAAACAAGCGCAGCACGTCCCAATGAAGGCGGCCTCCCACCCGCACCGGTTCATTGGCGAAGCGATGCACTTCCGTGACGCGAATGTTCCCGCTCTCGATCTCGCCGAGCAGCGCCCTTCCGCTTCCCGCGCCCAAATCAAAGGCAAGGACGCTCACGAGCCCCCACCGCCTTGGCCGCGCGCACGAATGCGATCGGCATAGCCGCTTTGCAAGTAAGCTTGCATCGGATCGGCCGGTATGCCCATCTCTTCGCGAACGACTTGCAAGAGCGGCGTGACGTCCATTTCGAAAGCTTGGCGAACCGCATGCTCGGCTGCGAGCACATCTTGCGCTTCCTGCGCTCTCCTTACCTCGTCCAAATCGATCAGAAGCGCCTTGGCATAATTCGTTTGCACATTCATAACCGACCGGATCATAGCCGGTATTTTCGGCTCGATGTTATGGCTTTGGTCGATCATATAAGCGATCCCCGCCGCATTGCGCCGTACGCCGGCATCGGCGTCCGCCGCCGCATCCAATATTTGATAGAAAATCAGGAACAACTCATACGGATTGACGGAACCGACAATCAGGTCGTCGTCGCCGTACTTCCGGCTGTTGAAGTGGAAACCGCCAAGCTTCCGCTCGTCCAGCAAATAAGCGACGATATGCTCGATATTCGTTCCTTGCGGATGATGGCCCGTATCGACGAGCACCTCCGCTTGCGGACCCAACCGGTTCGCCAAGTTGAACGACATGCCCCAGTCGGCCAAATCGGTATGGTAAAATGCCGGTTCGTAAAATTTATATTCGATCAGCATGCGCATGTCCGGGTCGAGCGCGTTGTACATCTCTTGCAAGCATTCGTACATCCAGCGCTTCCGTTTGCGGATGTCCGCTTGCCCCGGGTAGTTGGTGCCGTCCGCAATCCACAAGCTCAAGTCTTTGGAACCGACCGTTCTTGCAATCTCGACGCATTCCAGCAAATGATCTGTCGCCTTGCGCCTGATTCTCGGATCGGAATGGCAGACGCTGCCGAGCATATATTCTTCGTCTTGGAACAAATTCGGGTTGACCGCGCCGATGCCGATCCCCAAATCGGCGGCATGCCGCTTCAATTTCCCGTAATCGTCCACTTTGTCCCACGGAATATGAACCGCAACCTTCGGACAAACGCCGGTAAATCGGTGAACCTGCGCCGCGTCTTCGAACTTCTCGTACGTGTCGCGCGGCACCCCGGCCGGTTGAAACACTTTAAATCTGGTTCCTTGATGCGCATAACCCCAAGACGGCGTTTCCACGTTCAACGCCTTGAGCTTCGCCTTCACAACTTCAAGATCGATCCCCCGATCCTTCTGCCGTTCCTCAAACAAAATATAATCGCGGTCAGCCATTTCCCATCATCCTCCCAACCCGTCATTTATGGAAAAGCCGTAAATCTTGGAACCTAATCTATCTTGTAAATGCGGCCGGAACGCCGCCGTCTACCGTCAGCATGCATCCTGTCGTCTTCGCCGATTTGGAGGAAGCGAAGAAGGCTACCGCTTCGGCGATATCCTGCGGGTATACGTTAACGAGGAGTGTCGTACGCTTGCGATAATATTCCTCCAGTTGATCCGGCTCGATCCCGTAGGCGGCCGCTCGTTCGTTGCGCCAATTCGAATTCCAGATGGCCGAGCCTTGCAGAATCGCATCCGGCAGCACCGTATTGACGCGAATGCCGATCGGTCCTCCTTCGGCCGCGATGCAGCGCGCCAGATGAGCCTCAAGCGCTTTGGCGGCGCTGTATGCGCTCGCGTTCTTGCCGGCGTAGATCGAGTTCTTGGACCCGATGAACACCATATTGCCGCCGATCGCTTGCGCCTTCATTTGCTTGAACGCTTCGCGCGCCACGAGGAAATATCCCGTACCGAGCACGTTCATGTTCAAATTCCATTCCTTCAGCGACGTTTCCTCGAACGGGCTGGAAGTCGCCAGTCCGGCGTTATTCACGAGAATGTCGACGCCGCCGTAGGCCAAAGCCGTTTCGTTCAATGCCGCGACGACCATTTCTTCGTTCGTAACGTCCATCTTCACGGCGATGGCCCGATTGTCGCCATACTGTGCGTTAATATCGGCCGCTACGTTCTCGGCTCCCTCCAAATTCAAGTCCGCGAGCACGACATGCGCGCCTTCCTTGACGAGCTGTCTTGCCGTGGCGCTGCCGATGCCGCCCGCTCCGCCGGTAATGAAGGCGACTTGACGGGAAAACTCCGCTTCCGCCGGCACAAGCGTCAATTTATACAGCTCCAGCGGCCAGTATTCTACATTATACGATTCGTTCTCGCTTAGCGACACGAACTTGCCGAGCGCCGTCGCGCCGCGCATCACGGCAATCGCCCGGTGATACAACGCGCCGCTCACTCGCGACATCGCCCAGCTTTTGCCGGTGTTCACCATGCCGATCCCCGGAATGAGGATGACGCGCGGCGCCGCTTCGAACATGACATCCCCTTCCTGCTTGTTGCGTTCGAAATATTGTTGATACTCCTCTTTAAAATCCGCGATGCCCGTTTTGATTTTCTCGGCCAGGGCGGCAGCATCTTCATCTTGCGGGTTCCAGTCAATATAGAGCGGCACCATTTTCGTATGAACGAGATGATCCGGGCAAGCCGCGCCGACTTGGGACAACTCGCGCGCATCCCGGCTATTGACGAAAGCCAGAACATCGTCCGCATCGTCGTAGGTTAGAATCATTTTCTTGCCGTCGCTTACCGCGCCGCGAATGATAGGCATCACTTGCGCAAGCGCCGCCCGGCGCTCTTCCGCCGGAAGCGATGCGTATTTCGCGCCGCCGAACATCGCCCTTTCGTTCACGCGCGCTTCAATATAGGCCTCCGCTTCATTAATAATGGCGATCGTCTTCAGATAGCAAGCCTCCGCCGTGTCGCCCCAAGCGACCAATCCATGTTTCTCCATCAGCACAAGCTCGGCCTTCGGATTGTTCCGCACGCCTTCGGCGATCATTTTCGATAAAGCAAAGCCAGGGCGAACGTACGGCACCCATACGAAACGGTCGCCGTATATTTCCTTGGCGATTTCCTTCCCGTTATCGGCGCAGCATAAGCTGATGATTGCGTCCGGATGCGTATGATCCACGTGCTTGAACGGCAGGAAGGCGTGCAGCAGCGTCTCGATCGAGGCGCGCGGATGCTTGCTGTCGATCATGCAATTCGCGAGGTAAGCGACCATATCCTCGTCGGACATTTCCTCGCGTTCGATCAACGGACGAATGTCTTCCATTCGAAGCCCGGTAAAATTTCCCGCTTTCATCGTAGCCAGGTCCGAGCCGCTTCCCTTCACCCACATCACTTCCACGTCGCGGCCGCGGAAATCTTTCTCGATCGTCTTCATCGACGTATTGCCGCCTCCCCAGTTGCATACGCGGCGGTCCGTTCCGATGAGATTCGAGCGGTATACGAGCTCTTCCAAGCCTTGCGGCAGCCCTTGCGCTTTTTCCTTCTCCCATAAACTGTGTACCATCGTTTCATCCTCCAAATAATGTGGTTATTTATCCGTTTGTTTCGCATTATATCATCTTTGTTTATTTTTGAATATATTTATTTGTTTTTGTTTCGATAAACTGCTAATCGATGATAACGGCAAACACCTTGCCCGGCCCATGCACGCCGATCGTCAAATCGTTCTCGATGTCCGCGCTCCGGCTCGGCCCGGTAATCAAATTGATCGAGGACGGCAAATCTTCCATTCCCGGATGCCCGGCTCTAATGCCCGCGAACATTTCACCCATGCGCGTCACCAACTGATCGGCGCGAAATACGGCGAGCATGCAATCCGGCAGCAAGCTTACCGATCTGCCCCTCCCTCCGCGGGCCAGCACCGCCAGCGTGCCCGTATTGGCAATCGCATAATCGGCCCATACGATGCCGACGTCGCATCGCTCCGCATCCTGAATGAGCGTCTCGCCGGCCTTCCAGGGAATCACTCGAACCTGCTGCGCGGCCAAGCAGCCGTCGATTCGCAGCGCATCCAGCTTCTCATCGTCGAAACGGATCGCCCGTTGCCACCCGAATTCCTCCTTTAAGTCGCGCAGTATCGCCTCGATTCCCGTCTGCGCCTGCTCCCTTGGAACAATCCATACTCTGCCGCCGAGCGCGGTCCATTGGTCGACGAACAACCCGACCTGCTCCGGCCTGCTCCGTTCGATCTGCCGATAATGATCGGGCACGCCGATCTCCGTCCGTTCCGGCGCCCGATCCGCCGGTTTCGCCCGGCCAAGCCGGGACGCAATGTTGCGCAGAAACGCCTCTTGCCCCGTAATCGTCCCTTGTCTCGTCATTTCGCCTCGCCTCCTTCGGCACTTCCCCCGCCGTTTTCCGTCTGCGGCGTTTGCCGCAATTCCCGCTGCAGGTCCGCCCACCGCTCGCGGAACGAGCGCTTCGGCTTCATCGGCAAATAGCGCGACTGCGTCCAGCCGGCAAGCGGCCCCGGCCCTTTCCGAATCTGCCCGTTATGGACAAAGGGCTGCTGCAGCCAATAGGCGGAACGCGTCGCCACCCGGTATGCCTTGGAGCTGCCGAACATCCGGCGGAATCCCTTGAATGCGAGCCGTTCGCCCAGCGGCGTCAGCTTCCGCTTTACCCGTTCGTGCCGCAAATGCACGAGCATGTCGTGCAGCGGAATTTTGACCGGACAAGCTTCATAGCATGCCCCGCATAGGCTGGAGGCGTAAGCGAGCTGTCCCGCTTCCTCCATATCCTGCTGAATTAACGGCGTCAACACCGCGCCGATCGGCCCGCTGTACACCGAGCCGTACGCATGCCCGCCGACATGGCGGTATACCGGGCACACGTTAAGGCAGGCGGCGCAGCGGATGCAATGCAGCACTTCCTGGTACAACGGTTCCCCCAACTGCGCGGAACGCCCGTTATCCAGCACGATGACATGCAGCTCCTCCGGACCGTCCAGGTCTTCTTCCCGGCGCGGACCGGTAATAAACGAATTGTACACCGTCAGCTTCTGCCCGTTGGCGCTGCGGGCGAGCAAATTCAGCATCGCTTCCACGTCTTCGAACGTCGGAACGAGCCGTTCCATGCCCATAACGACGATATGCACCTTCGGCAGCGTCGTCACCATGCGCCCGTTGCCTTCGTTCTCGACGAGCGTTACCGTCCCCGATTCGGCGATGCCGAAATTGCAGCCGGTCATCCCGATATCCGCCTTCAGAAATATATCCCTCAGCTTCCGTTTCGCATAAGCGGCCAATTGCTTCGTTTCCGGCTCCAACCGTTCTCCCGCGTGCTCGGAGAACAAGTCGGCAATTTGCCGCTTGTTTTTGTGAATGGCCGGAATAATCAAGTGGGAGGGCGTTTCCTTGGCCAACTGCAATATATATTCGCCGAGATCGGTTTCAACCGCTTCGATCCCGATCTCCTCCAGACGATGGTTCAGATGGATTTCTTCCGAGACCATCGATTTCCCCTTGGCGATCAGCTTCGCTTCATGCCGGCCGGCGATATCCAGCACGGTGCGGACCGCTTCGTTTCCCGTTTGGCAAAAGTGAACATGTCCGCCCGCCTTCGCCACATTCGCGGCGAATTGGCCCAAATAATAGTCGAGATGCTCGATCGTGTGCTTCCGGATCGCCTTTCCCCGTTCCCGCCAAACTTCCCATTGGCCAAGCTCCTCTTTCGCACTCATCCGGCCGTTCCGCAATTTATCGGTCGTATAGGCGACCGCCTTGCGCAGGAACTCGTCCGACAACGCCCGCTCGGTTCGCTCCTTCAGACCGGTCCCGATCGGATCCGCGTTATTGTTTGCCATGGCGATCCATCCCTTCCTCCAGCAATTGGGCCAAATGCATGACCCGGATCGGCTTCCCTTCTTTGTTCAGCCGTCCTTCTATATTCATTAGGCAGCCCATATCCGTCCCGACCAGCACTTCCGCGCCCGTTTCGCATATATTGGCCGCTTTCTCGCATACCATCGCTTCCGACATATCGGCCATCTTGACCGCGAACGTACCTCCGAACCCGCAGCAATCTTCCTTGCGGGGGAGATCCGCCAGTTCCAGCCCCCGCACGCGCCCGAGCAGCTCTATCGGTTCCTCCTTCACGCCGAGCAGCCGCGAAGCGTGGCAAGACGGATGATAGGTGACTTTATGGCCGAACTCCGCCCCTACGTCCTTCACGCCAAGCACATGAACCAGAAATTGCGTAAATTCATACGTCTTCTCTACAAGCCGCCGCGCCTTCTCCGCCCACTCCGGCTCTCGCCGAAACAGGTCCGGATAGTAATGGGCAATCATCCCCGTGCATGAGCCCGATGGGGAAACGACATAATCGCTATGTTCGAACGCGCGAATCAAATTGCGCGCCACTTCCCGCGCCTCGTTCTGATAGCCGCTGTTAAACGCCGGCTGGCCGCAGCAGGTTTGCGTTTCGGGAAAATCGACCTCGCATCCGAACCGGTGCAGCACGCGGACGACGCTCTCCCCGACATGAGGGTACATCTGATCCGCCAAACATGTAATAAATAAGGAAACCCGCATTGCACACCCTCTTCTCCCAAATAAAATGAAACAATCTGAAAATGTTTGAAAATATTCCTTTGCTTTTGTTTATGTTTATTTTATACTAACACATGTTTGTTTTCTTTTGAATACATTTTTTAAGCGTTTTCCTGTATAGTAAATATATAGAGGTTTCATGTGAAATAAAGTCCAATTCACGGTCAGGGGTGTACGGATGCAATGAAGTTGGCTTCACGGAGTAAAACACGTCTTTTTCCGATTCGTCTATTGATCTTAATCATTCTTACCTTGCCGACATTCTCCCTTGGCGCGCAGGCCCGCGCAGCGGAAGCCCCCAGCTTTGCGTTGGACGGGGTAAAGGCCGCTATTCTCTTCGACGCCGGGACGGGCGAAACGCTGTACGAGTATCAAGCCGACGAACCGCGCCCGCCGGCCAGCATGGCCAAAATGATGACGTATTACGTCGTGCTGGACGCGATCAAGCAAGGATGGATCGGTTGGGACGACATGGTGACCGCCAGCAAATATGCCGCGGATGTGATCGGCTCGCAGGCGCATATTCGGGAAGGGGAGAGTTATTCGGTGCGGGATTTGGCCAAAGCGCTTATGCTGGCGTCGGCCAACGACGCCGCCGTCATGCTCGCGGAACATGTCGGAGGCTCGGAGGAAAATTTCGCCTATATGATGAACGCGAAAGCGAAGGAGCTCGGATTGTCCGAGTCGGCTTATTTCATTAATGCCACCGGCTTGCAGCGCTACGACCTTGGCGCCAACGCTCCGTTAACGCTCGCAGGCGAAACGATGCTGACCGCACGCGATACGGCGCTGCTCGCGCTTCACCTCATTCAGGATTATCCGGAAGTGCTGGAAACGACGAGAATGACCAACTGGAAGCTGCGCGATACGGACGAGAAGCCTTTGACGAATTCGAACTGGATGCTTGAAGATTATCTGTCCGGCTCCGCCATCGGCGGCGCGGCGGGCGGGGAGGCGGCGAATCTGTCTCATCTTGAATTTGCCTATCGCGGGATGGACGGCTTGAAGACCGGCTACATCCAGGCGGCGGGGCATTGTTTTACGGGGACGGCCGTGCGCGACGGCATTCGCCTGGTCAGCGTCGTGATGGGCACCGATTCCATGCGGCTCAGATTTGAAAAGACGAAGGAACTGCTCGACTACGGGTTCAGCCAATTCGGCGTCGTCAAGCTGGCGGAGGCGGGGGCCGGGGTAACGGAAATGCGCGATTTCCCCGTTCGTTTAGGCAAGAAAGGCGAAGTTCGCATTGCAGCCGCATCGGATGCCGCCTTTATCGGCAATCTTTATGCCTCTGAACCTTCCTATCATCTGGAAGTTCAAGCAACGGCAGACGCGCCCTTAATGGCTCCGGTAGCGAAAGGGGACCGGATCGGGGTTGCGACGTTCTCATACCGCGGCCAGACGCAAACGATCGACCTCGTCGCCGCCGAAGACGTGCCGGCGCTCACCTGGCTCGAGCGTTCGCTGCGCGGCGTGCTGGGACGGCTGCTCTCATGGACGCATTCGCTCGGGTTTGTTTGAAAAGCGAATGCAACGCCAGGGCCCCCCTGTCCGCGTTGCAAACGGTTCATGCGTAAAGCTGCGTCTTCATGCGATTTGGCGGACCCAGAATCCGTTAAATTGGCTAAATGAGCGTTTTTTCAGTGATTGATGGACACACGTTCCGTTATTCGCCCCAGAACATGCCCAAAAAAGACGATTTGTCACAGATAACGGCTTCTCTGTCCTCCAACTTACCGAAAAGGGCGCGTTTTTTCCAAATAAGGGTTCCTCTGTCCGCGGTTGCGACATTAGCGTTGCAATCACCATCTTCCGGGATGTGTGCCACGAAAATATAACGGATTTCCAAGGTCTTATTTCTCAAAATCAAGTCGATTTTTTGAAGGTAACGGATTTTCGAACCGTTAACAAGGCGCGATTGGCCTGAGAATCCTCATTTTTGTGAAGTTTCGACAAAATAGAGCCCTCAAAATCCGCTAACTTCGCCAAAACAGCGTTATTGGGTAGAATAGGACCTCCAAAGTCCGTTCACTTTCGCTTATCCCTATCGGCAATCATCGGCTTGAAACGCAGTAATCCTTCTGTCCTCCGGCTTGCCGAAAAGGGCGCATTTTTGCCAAATAAGGGTTCCTCTGTCCGCATTCCGACATTAGCGTTGCAAGGTTGTGTTCACGAGACGGAAGCTCAGCGGATCGCCAAAAAGTCCCGCAACGACGCCTCTGCGTTTGCGGGACTCTCCCTCTATCGATCGCCGTCTGCCGCCGATTTCTGCTCGATAATATGGCCCGTTTTGCTTATTTTTTCGTAAAACAGCCTTTTATCTTTCCCGAAAAAGTGCAGCGCCGCATGAATCGCCGCGATGAAGAACAGAACAAACGACAATCCTGCAAACATCAAGGATACGATCGGGTTCCCCCGGTTGTAATCGAACCCGACGGCCAGCAAGTAGAAGATTCCGCCAACCCCGTAATACAAGATCCCGTATCGCACAGCCAGCTCGCCGATGCCGACGCGCGCGCTCCGGCCGACCAGACGGATGCGCAGCAGCCATTTGCCAAACGTCATCCCTTTCGTGACATACGGAAGGACGATAAAATACAACAAGACGGCCAGCACGATTCCGCCCGGATGATCGTAGAAATTCCACAACAAGTACGATCTAACGCCGGGAGAACGGCGATAGGCCGGATCCAACAGCCGCATCACGGCCGCAATGAGAAACCAATCGACCCCAAAGGCGATAAATCGGCGGATCAAACCGACTTTCATTGCGGATAAATCCACGTGCGCATCCAGCTTGTCCGAGCGGGGCATAAAAAAGGTAAACATCGGCGCGACCCAATATCCGACGGCGCCTCCGGCCGTATTCAACATGAGATCGTCGACGTCGAATATTCGGTAGGGGCACGGATATATTCCGTAAATTCCCGTCCGCTGCGTTACTTCGAAGAAGAGCGACACGCCAAACGTAATGAGGACGGTCGAGATCCATTGCCGGCGGAAATAATAGCGCAAATAGACGCCCAAAGGCAGCAGCAAAATAAAATTATACGCCGCTTGCAGAAAGGCCCGTTCCCTCAAAACGGATAAGTACGTGTCAGGCCTGGCCCATGAAACGTTCGTTTCCCGCAGAAAATCGCGGACGAACTCGAACGGAACCAGTTGCGCAAACGAAGCGTCCGGGCCGTAAGCCCGGCACGTATCGGACGTTTGCGGCAGCGGAAGCACGACAAGAAAAAACGCGGTCATTCCGTACAATAAAAGCGAATATAAAATAAATGATCTGATATAGTTCACATAACCGTATTTCCGGTATTGAAAAATCAAAAACGGGATTAACAACATCATTGCAACGATGGGAAAGAAAAGAAATGCCGTTCTTATCGGAATCAAATACGTTTCCAAGATGTCACCGCCTGATGGATTGAACGCCTGCCCGCGCTTAGTGCTGCAACGTCATCTTCGAGCGAATCGTATGCAATACGTCGGTCACAATGCATTCGGAAGCGCGATCCGATGCCAATTCGGCAAGCCGCTGCTTCATTCGCCGCATTTGTTCCGGATCGGACAGCAGCGCCGTCGCTTGCAACGTGAACCGTTCAAAATCGTTGGAGACGATGGCCGCTCCTTTCCCCGCCAAATATTTGGCATTCTCCCTTTCCTGGCCGGGGAACGGCTTGAAAATAAGCGGAGGCATATTCATTTGGATCGCTTCCGACAACGTGATTCCGCCCGCTTTCGTTACGGCGCAATCCGCGACCGCCATTAACTCATGCATATTTTCCACATAGCCCAGCAGCTTTATCCGCGGTTCTCCTTGAAGAGAAGCCGTCAAATTGGTTTTCAGCCGTTCGTTTTTCCCGCAAACGACAACGACTTGATTGCCCGGGATCGCTGCCAGCTTCCGTACGATCCGTTCCGTGAACTGCATGACGCCGTAAGCCCCGGCCAGAACAAGCGTCGTACGCATATTCGGATTCAAATCGTATTTTCGTCTAATTTCTTCTATATTTTGCGTTTCGTAAAAAGAATGCCGGATCGGAATCCCGCTCGTCTTCACTTGATCGGCCGGTATGCCCTGCTCGATCATCTTGTCGCGCAATTCGTCCGTCGCAACGTAAAACTTATCGTTCTTGGACAAAATCCAGCGGTTATGCAAAGCGAAATCGGTTAGAACGGTAAATGTCGGCACGACCGCGCCGACATAACGGCAAATTTCCGATACGTCCAAATGCGGGAACGTGCTAATAATGGCGTCGGGACGTTCCGTCGAGATCAATTCCTTCAATTTCCTCGCCCCGAGCGAAAAAACGGGCTTAATCAAACGATTTTCCGACGTCATATTTCTTGTCGCATAATAACTCCAACCGTAATAATCCAGTCCCGTCGTTGACAGCATGCTGCTCTTCAAGTATACGTACTTGATGGCTGAATTTAAGAAAGGGTGGGCTTCGGCAAGCAAATCCAACACCTGCACCGAGCGGACGCCTTGTCGCACGAATTGTTGCCGCAACGCGCCCGCGGCTTGATTGTGCCCTTCTCCGTAACTCGCCGTTAAAATCATAATTTTACACTTTCCATATAGGTCAGTGTCCATAAATCAGTGACCCCCCCTTAGAATGAAACAAAGGAACGCGCTTAAAGCAGCAATATCCTTACAAAAATATTCTAAAACGGATGGTACTGCAATACAAGTTGTTACGGTAAAGAACGGCTGGTAATTTTATGCCTTTTACCGCTTCCGGGCGTTTGGCGGTTTATTGTTGCGATCGGTTATAGTGTGGGGAATCGGCAATACGGTTATTCACAAAGCGGAGCGCTTGGCTAAAATCCCCGTAAATCCGGCAAAAAATCTTTTCTTATAGGGCGGTTTGTTATATAATCTTTGTCAACCAATTCGGACAGTGTATCGACAAATCGTTGAAAGGCGGGTGAATGCGTTTGAGCGATAAAATAACGGATCAGAAAAAACAAATTTTGACGACGGCCGCGAAACTGTTTTCGACAAAAGGCTTTCATCTCACTTCCATGCAGGAAATCGCGGAAATAACCGGAATATCCAAGGGCAGCATGTATTTGCACTTCCGGTCGAAAGATGAGCTGCTTCTCAGCATCTTCAAGTTTTATTTTCAACAAATCAAAGAACGCATCCTTCTGATCGAACGGGACGCCCACATTAGCGCAAAAGATAAATTTATCGCGCAATTGGAAGCGATGCTTCATCAATTTATCGATTTCCACGACTTCTACGCGATGCAGGATCAAGACAAATCCCATATCGCCAACAAAGCGGTTCATGCTTACATGCGCGAAATCAAATTCGAGACGCTGGAATGGGCGGAGAAAACGTTGTGCGCCGTATACGGGGAAGAATTGAAACCGTACGCAACCGATTGCGCCCTCCTCTTAAACGGTTTGATGATGCCTTATCTGCGGCTTATCTATAAGGAACAAATCCCTCTCGATCTAACCAAGACAGCCCGGTTCATCGTGCGGCAAATGGATTACATCGTGGTCGGATTGCTGCGGGAGACGCCGGCTCCGCTTGTCTCGACCAACGTATGGAACGCTTATCAACAATATTTGCAAAAAACGGATAAACCCCATCCGCTCGTCATCGTCAAGTATATGAAAGACAATTTGGAAAGTTTGCCGCTTGAGCTGGAGCAATTTGAATTAGCGTATCAAACGCTGCATATTCTGGAACAAGAACTAATGGAGCTTAAACCGCGCAAAGCGATATTGCGGGGCATGCTCGGCAATTTAAAGGAATTGAAGCAGTTAGAGCCTCTCACGAACAAGTTGAACGATTCGATCTATGCGCATCATATGGAATGACGGCTGCATCGCATGTTGATGCGGCCGGTTTTTTTCCCCGCACTTCTCAGTCCCTCCCGCTCTCTTTTCATCTACTATAGAGGTTTGACCCCATCTTGTTACGTCATAATTTTGTCAAATTATCTAACATTTTAAGTGAAATTCGTTTTAATCACCTTTATAATCTCTCTAAATTATAAATTTAATGTTAGATTGTCTGACAGGGAGATGAAGAGAATGAAAAAACGATTTTTAGCAAAACATGCACTCGCCGTCGGAACGGCTCTCGGTTTCATCGGGTTGTTTCCAATTGGTTCGGGACGCGCGTCCGCGGCGGAAGAAACGAGCGTGCAAGCGGTCAGCATCGGGCTGGATGCCCTTTGGGTCATGATATCGGCGATTCTGGTCCTTTTTATGCAAGGGGGATTCATTCTTCTTGAATCGGGCTCGACGCGGATGAAGAACGCGGGCCATGTAGCAGGGAAAACGATTTTCACGGTTGGGCTTTGCAGCTTGATATACTGGGCCGTCGGTTACGGCTTGATCTTCGGAGAAAGCGGCAACCTCTTCATCGGTTGGGGAGACTTCTTCTTCAACTCGCAAGCGGCGGACGGACTTCCGCCAACCGTTTTCTTTACGTTCCAACTGGCCTTCGCGGCCATCTCCCTGTCGATCGCATGGGGCGGATTTGCCGAGCGGGCGAAGCTTTCCGTGTATCTCATCTTTACCGTATTGTTCACAGCTATCGTCTACCCGGTTATTGCGCATTGGATCTGGGGCGGGGGCTGGCTTGCGGAACACGGCAAACAAGATTTCGCCGGTTCGACAGTCGTCCATTTGACGGGAGCGATGGCCGCGCTCGCAGGCACGATTTTATTAAGGCCTCGTATCGGAAAATTCAACAAAGACGGTTCGCCCAATGAGATCAAAGGGCATAACCAAGTATATACGACTTTGGGCGTTCTCATTCTGTGGGTCGGCTGGTTCGGGTTTAATGCGGGAAGCACACTCTCCGTCGGCGACGGATTCTTCGGATTCGTGGCAATGAACACCCAGCTTGCAACCGGCGCCGGCGCCGTTGCCGCACTCGCCGTCAGTTGGATGTGGAACGGGAAAGCGGATATCCCCACACTGTTAAACGGTACTTTGGCCGGATTGGTCGCGATCACCGCGTCTTGCGCGTTTGTCGATCCTTGGGCGGCGATCGTGATCGGCCTTATCGCAGGCGCGATCGTCTTCTTCAGCGCCAAAATGTTCGAGAAATGGAGAATCGACGATCCGATCTTCGCTTTATCCGTCCACGGGATGGCAGGAATTTGGGGGACGCTGGCCAACGGTATTTTCGCAACGAGCGAATTGGCGGAAAAGGTCGGCGTCGGCAAAGGCGGCTTGATCGCGACGGGAAGCTTCGACCAACTATGGGTGCAAATATACGGCGTCATTGCCGCCGGCGGTTTTGCGTTTGCCGTTTCGTTCCTTATTTTATTCGCAATCAAGAACATATCCGGCCTTCGCGTTCATGAGGAACAAGAAATTGTCGGCCTCGATTTGAGCGAGCACGGCGAATACGGATACCCGGAACAGATGAAACATGCTCAGCAAAACATGTAGCAGGAGGGGTGTCATGCCATTGCCGCCGCTACAACTTCTTAACCCAATTATCGATGCGGCTCCCGATCTTGAGCAGCTTAGCCAGTTAAGAAAATCGCTAACGGCCATGCTTACGGTAAGCGTCAATCGCAACGGGCCGGAAGGTTATGCATTTCATGCGCAATGGAACGAAATTCAAGATCGTCTCATCAGCCGGGCGGTTCGGCTCGCCGAGACGGAGTTGGAGCTTCAAGGACGAATTGCTCCATGCGCTTATACGTTTGTTCTGTTCGGAAGCGGCGGACGCGGGGAACAATGCTATGCGAGCGATCAAGATAACGGCATCCTGTACGACGATCCGCAGCCGGGCCGGGAGGAGGAAGCCGCCGACTACTTCCGGAGGTTAGGGACGGAAATCCAGTTTGCATTGCAATCGATCGGTTACCCGCCATGCCCCGGCCATGTCGTCTGCGGCAATCGGGAATGGAGCTTACCGATATCGGAGTTGCTTCATAAATGGCAGGTTTGGTTCGCGAATCCCGCTTGGGAACATGTGCGCTACTTGTTGATTTGCGCGGATATGCGCCCGATAGCGGGACATACGGAATTGGCCGGCAAGGCAATGCGGCGTTTTCACGACACGCTGAAAGATCATAAGCCGGTTATCGCCGCCATGCTTCGCAATTCGATGCGGCACCAGCCGGTTCTCGGCCTGTTCGGCAATCTCGTCAAAGTTCCTTACGGCGAGAATGCGGGCGGAATCGAAATCAAATACGCCATTTATATTCCGTTTATTAACGGCATCCGCTTTCTAAGCATGATGCACGGAATGGCCGCCGCATCGACGATGGAACGAATCGGCCTATTGCATCAAGCCGGCGTATTCGCCGGGCATGAGGCCGAGAAGCTCCGGGAAATCTTCGCCGTTTGCCTGCATTTAAGAAACATGACGTCAAAGGCGCACACGCCGGAAGGCTGCTGGCAATCGAGCGGCATTATCGCCGCCGACCGTCTGTCCAAGGAAGTGCGGCATCACATCAGAACATGCGTGCATGAAGCGAAATGGCTGCAGCAGCGCGTTCTTGCCGAGTATAAAAGTCGGGAAAAAGGAGCCGGATCGACATGAGGACGTGGGGATCGGCCTCGGAAATATGGAAGCTGTACCGCAAAGGCGGGCTAACCCCGGCCTTCGCCTCGATCTTCGATCTGGAAAGCGCGCAGCAGATTGCATATATCCGGTCGCTTATGAAAGACCAGGCGCGGTACAATATGGATCATGTATCTCTTTCGGAACTGCAGGCCGTCGTTTTCGATCTGGAGACGACGGGCTTTGCGCCGCAGCAAGGCGACGAGATTATTTCGATCGGTGCAGTGGCGCTATACGGCGATAGGTGCGCCGAGAACGAGCTATTTTACAGTTTGGTGAATCCGAATCGAGTCATTCCTCCGCATGTCGAGCAATTGACATCGATAACGAACGAGTTGGCAAGTCAAGCGCCCGGCCTGATCGAAGCGCTCGGCAAATTTCTCGATTTCGTGCGAAACCGGGTGCTCATCGCGCACGGCAGCGGCCACGACAAACGTTTTATTAACGCCGCCCTATGGAAGACGTCCCGGGTCATGTCGCAGCATCGGGTGCTCGACACGATGATCGTTGCCTCCAAACTGTATCCCGAACGCCAAGGCTCGACGTTGGACGATTGGCTTCATTATTACGGATTGGACAACGCCGGGCGTCATCACTCTCTGCAAGATTCGCTCATGACGGCCAAGTTATGGCTCGCGTTGATGGACGATGTCCGCAGCCGTCAAGACGTGAAGACGCTAGGCGAACTGTACGCTTTTCTGGGACAAGAATAAAATGAAGGGACTCGCCTAAGCGGGTCCCTTCGCTTTACTCGCAGCTTTATTTTCCGTTCAACAATCGGTCGTATGCATGATGCCATCTTGCTTCGGTTTCTTCTTCCGTTAAAGCTAAATAGTCGAATAAGGTCATCAATCCGTCCCGCTTCATATTGCCCAGCACAAACGCCATCGATTTCTCGTCATGAACATGTTGCAAAAAATGAACGATTTCCGGTCTCATTGGTTGCCCCTCCCCGACATTCTCTTATATGGAATGTTAAGCGTATTGTTCCAGCCTGGATCTGATCTCGGCCGTAGCTTCGACCATCACTTTCAACGAAGCGACCGTTTCCTCGATCCCTCTCGTCTTCAATCCGCAATCGGGGTTAATCCAGAACAGGCCGGCAGGAAGAACCCGAAGCGCCCGCTCGATCATCCTCACCATCTCTTCCTTCGCCGGAACCCGCGGACTATGGATGTCGTATACCCCGAGACCGATTCCTTTGTCATAGACATTCGTCTCGAAGGAAGCGACCAATTCGCCGTGGCTGCGGGACGTTTCAATAGAGATGACATCGGCGTCGAGCGCTTTGATCGCGTCGATAATGTCGTGGAACTCGCAGTAGCACATATGCGTATGAATTTGCGTCGTATCCTTCACATTAGAGGTTGCGAGCCGGAACGACTCCACCGCCCAGGTCAAGTATTCGTCCCAATGCTCTTTCTTAAGCGGCAATCCTTCGCGCAGCGCCGGTTCGTCCACCTGGATCATCTCGATGCCCGCCTGTTCGAGCGCCTTGATTTCCTTGCCCAAGGCGAGCGCGATCTGATAAGCGACCTCGCGGTTCGATATATCGTCGCGGACGAAAGACCATTGCAATATCGTCACAGGTCCGGTCAGCATCCCTTTCACCGGCTTGTTCGTCAAGGATTGGGCGAACAGCGTTTCGCCTACCGTCATCGGCCGTACGAAGCGCACATCCCCGAATATAATAGGCGGCTTGACGCAGCGGGAACCGTAAGATTGGACCCATCCGTTCTGCGTAAAAGCGAATCCCGCAAGCTTCTCCCCGAAAAATTCGACCATATCCGTCCGCTCGAATTCCCCATGCACGAGAACGTCCAGGCCGATCTCCTCCTGCAGGCGAATCCACTCCCGAATTTGCTCTTTCATGAAAAGATCGTATTGCTCGGCGGACCATTCTCCCTTTCTCCACAATTGCCGCGCCCGGCGAATTTCCTTCGTCTGCGGGAAACTTCCGATCGTCGTCGTCGGCAATGGCGGAAGCTGCCATTTGTCCCGTTGAATCGCTTCGCGCTCGTGGAACGGCAAGTGCCGGCTGCTTGGCTGCTCGGCGAGCCGAGCGGTGAGGTCTTGGCGCTCCTTGCGCCAAGGCGATTGAGCCAAGCGATCGAGCGCAGCCCGGCTGCTCTGCAACGCGGCCGTTACGCTTTCGGCGCCTTCGTTGACGGCTTGCTTCAACACGGACAATTCGTCCAGCTTCTCGTCCGCAAAAGCCAACGCATCCCGCAACGTCTCATCCAACCGCTCCTCCTGCCGAACGCTGACCGGAACGTGCAGCAAGCTGCAAGAAGGTTGGACAATGAGCCTGCCATAAGGAACGATGGCGGCAATCGTCTGCAGCAACGCCAATTTGTCTTGCAGATCCGATCGCCATATATTTCTGCCGTTGATTACTCCGGCGCCGAGCACTTTATCCGCAGGGAAGCCGAATTCTTGCAAGGACTTCAGATTCTCCTCCCCGCCATGCACGAAATCGAGCCCGATGCCGCAAACCGGCAAACGGATCAACTCGCTGTACAAGTCAACCGCGTCGAAATACGTCTGCAGCATGACGTTCAAGCCTGGCGCTGCTTGCGCAAGCCGTTCGTACAGGCCGGCAACAAGCTTCATCTCCGCGCGGGATACCGAAGTCGCCAAAGAAGGCTCGTCGATCTGCACCCATTGCGCTCCCGCCTGCTCCAATTGCTGCAGCAACACGGCATATACGGGGATGAACCGGTTCAGAACGCTTTCGAAGTCGGATGCCGCATACCCTTTGGAAAGCTTCACAAACGTATAGGGACCGATCAAGACCGGCTTCCCTTCGATTTGCAGCTCACGCTTCGCCTCCAGATAAGCCTGAAGCGGGCGGTTCACCGTCAAGACCGGATCGTCTTCGCCGATTTCAGGCACAATGTAATGGTAGTTCGTATTGAACCATTTGGTCATTTCGCAAGCTGGCGCCTGTTTGCTGCCTCTAGCCATGGCGAAATAAGTCGCAAACGACACTTCTCCCCCTTCGTATTCAAACCGTTCGGGAACGAGTCCGAACATCGCGGCCGTATCGAGCATGTGGTCGTAAAGTGTAAAGTCTCCGACCGGAATCAGTTCGATCCCCTTCTCTTTCTGTTTGGCCAAATGCGCGAGCCGGATCGTCTTTAATTCTTGCGTCAGTTGATCTTCGTCGATTTGATTCGACCAAAACCGCTCCAGCGCCTTTTTCCATTCCCTGTTCGCCCCGATTCGCGGATAGCCGAGATTGCTGTTTCTTACGTTTTTTACCGATTCCGTCATGTTCATCTTTCCTCCGTCTCCTTGTTTTCCAATCCCAAATAAAAAAGGGTGTTTTTACCAATGGAAATGAACATAGGCAAAAACACCCCAGTTTGCGCAACTGACGTCGTTAACACCTCCCTATCTCCCGTAGGTACAAAACAGTGCTGTCAGAACAGGCAGGTCTCCTGGCTCCAGTCTCATCGTCATTGCTGCCTTCCCGGACGAATCCAGTGGCTTCCTGGCAATGACTCCTCTGTTACAGTGGCGGGACCGCGTCGGCATTGCACCGAACTTCCCTTTTAAGCCTTGAAATCGCGCTTCAAGGCACCTATCCCCACAATATATTGTTGTGTATGACGACTATATATCAATATATAGGATGTGTCAAGAGCAATTCGTATGCTTTAGGAGTGTTGCGGCGTTCTTGCCTTTCGGGGGACCTTCGCACCGCGCGCAGCTCCCGGCGCGCGGTGTTTGGCTGCATGTCGACGGTCGGTCGGCCACATGCGGCCTTCCGAATTGTAACGGATGCTGCGGACGTTATTTTATGTTTTTTAACGCATTTTCATTTCTAACGGAAGCCAGTGCGCTTATTCCACTAAAATCGGGCGAAAAAGAGGTCCGTGGCGCAAAATAAGGTCCATGAGTTCCGTTACATTTTGCAAGCCGCCCATTTCCATGAAATAAGGGCCGCTGGTTCCGTTAGCTTTTCACTGTGAATGAAATCATTTGGGAAACGGCAAGATTCGGTCTATAATAGCATTAAGTTGCAAACGAATCGGTCGGCGGGTTGATCCCGCCCTATCCCACTTGGAAAGGATGATAAATGATGAATCAATTTCGCGCGTTCGTCGTGCATCAAGCGGAGGACGGCTTACATGCGGCAGTCGCGGAGCGGTCGGTGAATGATTTGCCGCAAGGCGAAGTAACGATACGGGTTGCCTATTCGAGCGTCAACTACAAAGACGGGCTCGCCGCCAGCCCGCGAGGCAATGTCGCCAAGCATTATCCGCTCGTACCCGGCATCGATCTGGCCGGAACCGTGTTGCATTCGAGCGATCCGCGCTATGCTGCCGGGGACGAAGTGCTCGCAACCGGGTACGGCCTTGGCGTGTCGCATGACGGAGGTTTCAGCGAAGTGGCGCGGGTTCCCGCGGATTGGATCGTGCCCCTTCCGCAAGGGCTAAGCATGAAAGAAGCGATGGCGTACGGAACGGCCGGCTTTACCGCGGCGCTGTCCATTCAGCGGCTGGAGGAGAACGGCCTGACGCCCGACGGAGGTCCGGTATTAGTTACCGGCGCGACGGGAGGCGTCGGGAGCATGGCGGTGGCGATGCTCGCCAAATCGGGTTACGAGGTCGCCGCCAGCACGGGCAAGGCGTCCGAACATCAATATTTGCGCAAGCTGGGCGCGCAAGAAATTATAGACCGCAGCGATCTTGTCCCCGAGAAGATCCGCGCGTTGGACGCGCAGCGATGGGCCGGGGCGGTCGATCCGGTCGGGGGACGAGGCCTTGCTTATATACTCAGTACGGTTAAGTACGGCGGGTCGGTCGCCGTTAGCGGGCTAACGGGCGGAACCGAATGGAACGCAACCGTCTTTCCGTTTATTCTGCGCGGCGTGAATTTGCTCGGCATCGACTCCGTCTATTGTCCGATGGAGAAGCGGTTGAACCTATGGGAGCGCATGGCTGGCGAGTTGAAGCCGGATCATCTGCTGTCCGATATCGGCCGGGAAACGTCGTTGGACGAATTGCCGGCTATACTGAACGATATCTTGCAAGGGAAGGTCCGGGGCCGGACGATCGTCAAGCTGTAGCTGGGTTTTGTTGCACTTGCTCTTTACGGGTATAGGCAGCAGGTAGAACAATGGCGGGTTTCGCTAAAAAACGATGCCTCTTGCGGTGTTAACTCATTTTGAGGCGCTAGCGTTTCATCGAGACATTGCTATGCGAACCGTACGGCCCTTATTTGGCGTCAAAATTGCATATTCGCTGTTTAGGCGGACATTGGCTCCGTTATTCCTTCGCCGGAGGGCTTATTTTTACGCTTTTGCTGCAAATAAAGGATTGCATGTCAGCAAACTGTCCCAAATAGGGCTGTTTGTCACAATTAGCGTCTCCTGTGTCCGCGAAGTTGGGAGTGGAACGGTTGAATGATGGTGCTGGGCCGTAACTCTTGTTCCTATCGTTACCATGGGAGATTCAACGACCTGGCCCTTTCGTATGATTGATTTTTTTCCTTTTGTCGATATCCCCTTCGTTCAGAGAGCCGGTTCGCAAACATGTCTGAGCGGTCAAATCCTCCCCTCCGCTTGTCCCGGGCACGTCGACCTAGATGACGATTGTTTCTTTATCATCTTCATAACAAAAGGCAGCCTTCCGTTCTGAGCGAGGGGGATTTTGACAGAAGGTAAATCGTTCTGAGCGATAGGGATTTTGACAAAAGGTAAATCGCTCTGAGTGAAGGGGATTGCCACAGAGCAAGCCGTTTCTGAGTAAGGGGGATTTCCACAAAGGGCGAAAAAATAACGGATCGAAAAAACCTTCGAAATCCGTTATTTTTTGGCTCATCATCCCGCCTGAGTCATCTGCGGAGCGGACGGTTTCGGCCGCTTCGGCTTGCGTAAAGCATAATATTGCGGCAGTGCGATGCCCACGATAATGATCGCGATTCCGATCCAGCGCAGGGCGGTAACTTCCTCTCTCAATACGAGCGAAGCGGCAACGGCTGCCGCCGGAAGCTCTGCCGCGCCGAGAATCGTGCCTAGGCCTGAGCCGACTTTGGGCACACCGATCGCGAAGAAGATGACCGGGATAATAATGCCCAGCAGTGCGAGCGGAATGGCGTATTTCCATAAGCCGTTCGCGATCGCGCCGTTCGTTAGGAACGATGGCGAGAATACGATTATAATCATGACGATCGCTCCTGACACCATGAACAGGCTTTTGGACAAAACAGGCACATCCGTGCCGACTCTGCCGCTTGCAAAAATATAAAAGGCGAAGGAAACGGCGGCCAGCAAGCCGAATACGGTACCCTTGGCGGTTAACGTTCCGCCGCCCGGTTCGAGAATTCCGCTGGCGAATACGGTACCCGCCAGCAGCACGGCAACGGACAGCAGTTTCGTCATCCCCGGGAACTTGCGATCGGCGATCGCCTCCAGGATGATGCCGATCCACGTAAATTGAAACAGCAACACGACCGCGATCGATGCCGGAAGCTCTTCCACCGCCACGCCGTAAAATACCGATGTCGTGCTGAGGCTTAACCCTGTCGCCATTAACAGCAACGCTTGGCGCGCCTTCACTTTGCGCCGGGAAAACAGCAGAACGAGAATCAACAGCATCAATAAGCCGAAGAAAAATTGGCCTCCAAGCAATTCGTTCACGGTAAATCCGTCGGCGAATCCTACCTTCATTATCGTCGAGAGCGTTCCGTAACTGCAGGCGCCCAAGAAAACAAGCAATGAGTACTTCAACATTTTCATCTCTAAAGACCCCCTAACATATGAAAAACCCCTTGTCCGAAGACAAGGGGCGAATGAAACCAAAGCAATACGTTAATTCGGCTTTGTAAAGTTCCGCCACTCCTTCCCGTTAACGGGAATGGAGTTTGATGTACAACAACGATATCCATTTACACTTTCTTTATCATAGTATACAACGCGAAAAACTGTCAATCGCTAAAAATTCCCCACTTCGGTACAAGGCAACAACCGACATTCGTTTGAATAGGCTAAAGCAACAAAACCAGTGGGCGGTGATCCGATGAACGAAAATCAAACATTGCCGGCGACGATCGTCACATACCGGTTGAAAAGGCCAAAACTGGACGTTCTGTATCCGGCCGTCTCCGGCTTGCGCAATCCGGCCGCGCAACAAAAGATAAATGCGGAAATCGCGAGAACGGTGCATGAATTGAATCGGCAGCAAGGATATCCGCAAAATCCGTTGACCGAAATAACCGGCACGTATGAAATCAAGACGAATGAGCGAGGCGTTCTAAGCTTATCCCTGTATAACTATGCCTATTCCGGAGGAGCTCACGGAAACACGATTAATCGGTCCCTGACCTTCGACACGAATACAGGTCGGCTCTATCGCTTGCAGGATTTATTTAAACCGGGAGCCGATTACGTCAAGATTCTCTCCGACATCGTGGCCGTGCAGATTCAAGCACGCAAATTGCCGACGCTGGAACCTTTCACCTCCATTCGGCCCGATCAAGATTTCTATATCGCCGATAAATCGCTGGTCATTTATTTTCAATTGTATGAATTGTTGCCTTATGTATACGGTTTTCCGTATTTTCCGATTTCGGTGTATTCCATTGAGCCGATCGTAAACGAAGAAGGTCCGCTTGGCAAAATGCTGTCTTCTATCCCGCTATAGTTGCCGTTACCGCTCATGAATTACCATAACGCAACGAGGATAAAAACATAATCCGTTTATAAAAATAACATCATCCGGGCGATTACGCCCGATTGCGGCAAACGAACCCATCCTCGGAGGTGATTCCATGCGAACCGGATTGGCTTTGGCAGGCGGAGGCGTACCCGGAACAACCGCGCTCGGAGTCATTCAAGCTTTGGAAGAAGCGGACATCAAGATAACTCATGTCGCGGGGACGAGTTCCGGCTCCATTGTAGCCGCCTTATATGCGTACGGAATGGCGACCGATAAGCTGCTCGCAGTTGTCCCGCGGTTGAACAGGCGTTATTTGGACATTGATTGGAGATCGATTTTTCTGAAGCTTGTGCTGTACCGGCCTTATCTCGACGGATGGCTGAAGGGTAAAAGATTATTCGATTTAGTGGCGGAACTGACGGAAAGTTCTTTTTTGTCCGAGATGAAAATTCCTTGCGGCATTATTGCAACCGATCTGAGCAGCGGCCGGCCGATTATTTTCGCGAAACAACCGATTGACGGATATACGACGGAATCGGAGATCAGCATCGCCGAAGCGGTGCGCGCAAGCATTTCCATTCCCGTTCTTTTTCAACCGATGCGATGGAAAGACTACGTACTGGTCGACGGGGGCGTTACGATGAACTGTCCCGTTCAAGTCGTGCGCGCAATGGGAGCCGAGCGGGTCATCTCCGTGGATCCGGTTACCCCGTTCGTCAAGCAGAAAAACCCGCTAACTTCCGCCTTATCGATCTTTAATTATGCGATCAACTTGAATTTGCAATATCAAATGCAGCAAGAACATTCGTATGCCGATCTAACGCTGTTTCCGATGGTCGGCCCGGTCAGTTCGTTCGATTTCCGCAAAGTGCAGCAATGTATTACGGCAGGCTACCGGCATGCTAAAGAAAAGCTGGACGAGATCAAAAACGTATTGTCCCAATAGAAGCCGCGTCGCTTCGCGCATCTTTCCATCGATTCGCCTTCGTCATATAATGGAGAAAACAGGTATGGCGCAAGGAGGGGAATGCGATGCAAGAAGGACAATTCATCATGACAGACCCGCAGCAGGTTAACATTCACGTGTATCGTTGGCTTCCCGACAACGGAACGCCGCCGAAGGGCATCGTGCAAATTGCGCATGGCATGACGGAAAAAGCCTGCCGCTATAAGCGCTTTGCCCAGGCTTTGACGCAAGAAGGATATATCGTGTACGCCAACGACCATCGCGGACACGGCAAAACGGCAGGCCATCCGGACGAATTGGGTTACGTCGGCAAGGACGGATTCGAATGGATGGTCAAAAATATGGCCCAGCTTAACGAGCATATTCGCCGGGAGCACCCGGGTTTGCCTCTCTTCTTGTTCACTCATAGCATGGGCTCTTTTCTGGGACAGAAATATATGTATACATATCCGGACAGCATCGACGGCATCATTCTATCCGGCAGCGACGGGAAACGGGGCATCGAGCTTTCCTTCGGCATTTGGGCCGCAGGCTTGCTGACGCGGGTCCGCGGCGACCGGCATCGCAGCCGATGGATCGATTCAATGGCTTTCGGCAGCTTCAACCGCAAATTCAAGCCGAGCCGAACCCCGCTCGATTGGCTGAGCAGAGACGAGGCGGAGGTCGACCGTTATATCGCCGACCCCGAATGCGGCATGGTATGCACGATCGGCTTTTATTACGATTTTTTCAGGCTCTTGCAAGAAATTCATCTCCCGGATCGGATGAGCCGGATTCCCAGGGATTTGCCGATTTTCGTCATTTCCGGCGAAGACGATCCGGTCGGTCATCACGGCAAAGGCATTATGCAGTTGCTTGCGATGTATCGGGATTTGCAATTGACGGAAGTTCAATCGAAGCTGTATCCCGGCGCACGGCACGAACTGCTGAACGAAACGATTCGCGACGAGGTGACGGGCGACATTATCCAATGGCTGAATCAGCGGTTGGAATATTCGTCGTCATCGTAACAATGCATGACAATAACGCCGCTGCGGCTAGATCGGCATTCCAATCTGCGGAAGCGGCGTTTGTTTTTTTATGGCAGCGGCTTATTTAAATGGCTTGCAGTCCCGCCGTATTCAGAATGTTCCACGGCTTGTTGAAATGCGGTTGGAAGAAGAAATCGACAAAAGCGAGCTCGTCGATCGTCATCCGGTTTTGAATGCAAACCGAAAGGGTATTGACCGATTGCGTCAAATCCGCCTTCGACATCAATTGCGCTCCCACAATGCGCCGGGTTTCCTCTTCGAACACGACTTTCAGCGTCACAGGCTCGAAGGTAGGCATAAACTCCGGACGATCGTGATCCATTATTGTGACAGATTTCACATTCATGCCAATGCCAATAGCCGCATGCTCGGTCAAACCTGTCGAAGCGATGTTTTGCTCGTAAATTTTAATGCCCGACGTACCCTGAGTTCCCATATAGCGCAGGACAGGCCTCATTAAATTATGAGCCGCAAGCGTACCCATCCGCACCGCGTTGGTTGCAAGCGGAATGTACATATGATTCCCGGTCGGATTGTACATAACCGCGCAGTTGTCTCCGGCCGCGAAGACGTCGGGGTTGCTGGTGCGCATATATTCGTCGACGACGATCGCGCCGTTGTCCAGCAATTCCACTTGACCGCGCAACAATTCGGTATTCGGGCGAAATCCGATGCATAGAATAACCAAATCTGCCGCATATTCGCCTTTATCGGTAACTACTTTGGTTACTTTGCCGCGTGTGCCCTCGAATTTCGTAACCGTCTCGCCCAATGCGAGCCGAATCGAACGTTCCGCGAGCGTTGCCTCCACCCGATCGGTAAACTCCGCATCCAAATATTTGGCTAACACGCGGTCGCATGTATCGATGAGCGTCACTTCCTTGCCGTTCGTTTGGAACGCCTCCACCAGCTCGATTCCGATATACCCGGCCCCGATTACGATAATGCGCTGCGCGTCTTGCGCTTTCTCAACGATGGCGTTGGAATGATTGTAATTTTTGCATAGCATAATGCCGCCCAAATCGATGCCTTCCATATTCGGAACGATAGGCCACGATCCGGTCGTCACGATCAGCTTGTCGAACGTATCGCCGAACTCTTCGCCGGTCTGCAAATTCCGCGCGCGAAGCGTCTTGCTCGCCGTATCGACGGAAACGACCTCGTGGCGCATCTTAGTCTTGACGCCAAGCTCGGCCAGTTGATCGGGCGAGGAATAGAATAAGCCTTGCGCGTCCTTCACCACTCCGCCCACGTACAACGCGATCCCGCACGATAAAAACGAAATGTTGTCGTTCCGCTCGTAGACGGTAATTTCCGCCTCCGGATAAAGTTTGGCCGTATTGAGAATCGCCGCCGTCCCTGCATGCGTACAACCGATAACCGCTACTTTCATCTGAAACACTCCTTAGTTTGTGATTTTTTTCACTTTATAAGTGAAAATAGTTGTTTCCCTTTCGACTTCCGATATCCGACATCCAACGACCCGCATACCAAGCCTGTGAGAACGGTCCGACGTACCGGAAGAAACAATACCTATTGGTTGTGAAATAATTCACTATTATGGCGAATAAAAAATCATTATTCAAGTGACTTATGTCGTTGACAATGACCGTTATCGTTGATCACATTATAATCCATTTCCGTTCGGATCGCAATACTCTATTAAGCTGGAAAAACTACCCTAACGGAGAAAAAAGGCGCAGTCGCCGCGAAGTTGATCATAATCCGCAAATTTGGTATATTCTTTGAGAAAAGAGGAGAAATGAGGATTTGTGTCCTTTGCCAATAAAGCTTATAATTTGATACATGCTCGAACCAAATGCGCATTGGGTTTTCCAGTGCTTTTTTTCTTGACGCGAAGAGGTGTATTTTCCATTGAGAACGAATCGTAAAGAGCTGCGGTTATCCCCGCCCCAAATTTTAGTCCTCGGCTTTGCCGCTATTATTACGATCGGAGCCTTCCTGCTTATGCTGCCGATCTCGACCAGGGGAGACCAGCCGCTCAGCTTTATAGACGCTCTATTCACTTCTACGTCGGCCACTTGCGTGACAGGGCTCGTCGTTGTCGATACTTGGAGCACATTTTCCATATTCGGACAAATCGTCATTATGATCCTGGTGCAAATCGGCGGGCTCGGCTTCATGACAATGGCCACCTTGTTCGCGTTGGTGTTGAAGAAGAGGATATCGCTGCGGGAACGGCTCATTTTGCAGGAATCGATGCGAGCGACCAGCATGGAGGGGATCGTCCGCCTCATCCGCAGAGTCATTATATTCGCGCTAACGATTGAGTCGATTGCCGCGGTATTGTTCTCGATTCGGTGGGCGTTCGATATGCCGCCTGGCAAAGCGGTTTATTACGGCATCTTTCACGCCGTTTCCTTGTTCAACAACGGGGGGTTCGATCTGTTCGGCGAGTTCACAAGCTTTCAAAAATATGCCGCAGACCCTTATTTCCATATTATCGCAATGACATTAGTCGTTTCGGGCGGACTCGGGTTTATCGTATTGGCTGATCTTTACGAATGTCCCAGAAGGAAGAAATTGTCTTTGCAATCCAAAGTCGTATTATCGATGACGGGAATATTAATCTGCGTCGGAACGCTCGTTTTCTTCGCATTCGAATATGCGAACGCCAAGACAATCGGGACGATGGATTTGCCCGGTAAAATATTGGCGTCTTTCTTCCAGTCGGTTTCGACCCGCTCCTCCGGAACGAGTACGGTCAATATCGGGGATCTGCATCAAGGCACGCAATTTTTTATGATCATCCTTATGTTTATCGGCGCTGCGCCCGGTTCGACCGGAGGCGGCATTAAAATTACGACGTTTGCGCTGCTGGTAGCCGGCGTCGTCTCCATGCTGCGCGGAAGGGATGATGTCGTTCTGTTCCGGAACCGCATCGCGAAAGATTTAATTATCAAAGCGTTGACCATTATTTTATTCGCGCTTTTCATGGTGGTGGCGGTCGCGATGCTATTATCGATGACGGAGGACCGTTCTTTCCTGATGATTCTGTTCGAGACGGCCTCGGCCGTTGGAACGGTCGGCTTGTCGATGGGGCTTACGCCCGAACTGTCGGCATTCGCCAAAATCGTGCTATGCGTCGCCATGTTCGTCGGACGGCTCGGGCCGCTTACGTTGGCCTATGCGCTAGGCCCGAAGAAAGAGAAGGAATTGTACCGCCATCCGGAGGGCAAAATCATAATCGGTTGACATTGGGGGGGATTTCCATGGAACAAGCAATTATCATCGGCGCGGGACCGTGCGGCTTGTCGGCAGCCATCGAACTGCAGCGTATCGGCCTGTCTCCGCTCATTATTGAAAAAAACTGTATCGTTCATTCGATTTATTCCTATCCGACGCATTTGCAATTCTTCAGTACGCCGGAGCTGCTCGAAATCGGCGAGCTGCCGTTCGCGACCCCGAACGAGAAGCCGTATCGCCATGAAGCTCTCGTCTATTACCGCAGAGCGGCGGAGCATTACAATCTTCGTATTCGCACCTACGAGGAAGTCGTGTCGCTCCGCAAGTCGGAAGAAGGATTTGACCTGGAAACGAAACACCGCAGCGGAAAAGAATCTCGCTATAAAGCCCGATATGTCGTGATCGCTACCGGTTATTTCGATCATCCGAATATGCTCGGGATTCCCGGCGAAGATCTAAGCAAAACGACGCATTATTTCCGCGAGGCGCATCCGTACGCCGGCTCGAAGGTAACGATTATCGGGGGCAATAATTCGGCGGTGGACGCGGCACTGGAACTGCTGCGCGTCGGAGCCGAAGTGACCGTCGTTTACCGCGGCGCGGAATTGTCGCCAAGCATCAAACCGTGGGTGCGGCCGATCTTCGAGAGCATGATTCAGAAAGGGCTTATCCGCATGCTGTTCGAATCGACCGTGACGCGGATCGAGGAAGATACGGTTTGGGCCGCATCCGCAGACGGGCAAGAAACGGCAATCGCCAACGATTTCGTCCTCGCGCTGACCGGTTTCCGCCCCGACCGGAAAATGCTGATCGAAACCGGAGTCGAATTGGCCGACGACCGCGAGAAGCCGCTGTTCAATCCGGACACGATGGAAACGAACGTACCGGGCTTGTATGTCGCCGGTGTCATTACATCGGGCCGCAATGCGAACGAAATATTTATCGAATCGGGCCGAATGCACGGCAAGACGATCGCCGCCCACATTATGGCTCGCAATGAATCCGTATAATCGGGATGAAAAAGAACCGTAATCGCAACTCTCAATCGGAGTACGATTACGGTTCATTGATTTATACGCTCTCTCTCGCTTTGCTTCGATACCATGATTTCCAGCTTTTCCGCGTTGTCTCCATCGACGCCGTCTGATTGGAAACATTCAATATGGCAGACAAAGCGCTGTACGGGGAATGTTGAAATTCCGTCGCCTCCGCCCTTTTCTTCATCCCGGAGAGCACCTCCGGATGGCTCAGCAAGTAAGTAAACTTCTCTTTCAATTCATCTTCCGACGGCGCATAGATGGCCACCCCGGATTCGACCAAGTAGTGAACATTATCTTCTTCTTGACCGGGGAGCGCTTTATAGAGCAGCAAAGGCAGCTGTTGAATCGTCGCCTCCGTCGTGGAAATGCCGCCGGGCTTCGTAATCATTAAATCCGCGCATGCCATCCATTCGTGAATTTGCTCCACATATCCGTGAACGATCGTCGTCACTTCCGACTGTTCGGCAATCCGTTCCAGCTTTTCTCTCAATTTCTCGTTTTGCCCGCACACGATGACGAATTGGACCCGATCTTTCCATTGTTCCTGCTGCAGGAAGCGTACGAAGGAAGGATGAATCATGCCCCAGCCGCCGCCCATCACCAATACCGTCAGCTTGGATACGTCCAGCCCGTGTTTTTTCCGCAGTTCGATTTTATCGTATTTCTTGTAAAAGATCGGTCTAACCGGAATTCCCGTCACTTCGATCCGGCTCTTCCCGACGCCTTGCGCCATCAGCGCTTGCGCGACCTTGGCGGAACTGACCAGATAGCGGTCCGTATACGGGTTCAGCCAATAACTATGATCCGTATGGTCGGTAATGACCGTAACGGTCGGACAATCGACGCTGCCGCTCGCTTTCAGCTTCGATACCGCGGCCGCGGCCGGCGGAAACGTGCTGACGATGATCGAAGGATTGACTTCCCATACCGCATCCTCCAAAGCCCGCAGGCTCATGCCGCTCACTGCCTTGATCGCTTTGGAGATGACGTTTTGCCTTCTCGTTTTGTGATAGAAGTAACCGTAAACGCCGGGGAAAGTCTTGATGCACTGCATGTAACAAAATGCTCCCACCTGATAGAGATGCGGCGAAGTCAGTTCCATATAGTCCATCACATGCACTTCCACTTCTCCGCGCAAATATTGCGATGCTTCCAAAATCGACTTTGCCGTCTGTATATGCCCATGACCGAGCGGACCGGACAATACGAGTATTTTCTTTTTCTGTCCCCGCAACGACATATTCATATGCCGCTCTCCTTTCTTTCCAATCAACCAATTATATATATACCGAATCTATGGTCAGATCTTGTTCGTCTTTATATTAGTATTGTAGGACGTTTTACTTTATTTCAAAACCGACTTGAAGAGGTTTTTTTCACTGGACTAAGGTCGAGGAACCATTCCACCTTAAGTTTAGCACCTGATATTAGTACATGATACAAATAATTTGACGAAGAATAAAGCGATTTGTTGCTATATTGGAAAAAGTTCTCCTTGGGGCAGAGTTCAATTGACGATAGAAACTGCCGCAGCTCCTTCCGCGATCATGCCCGCTCTCATGAACATCGGCGAAGAAAGAATCAGCCCCGCGCAAAATTAGCGTGGAATATATTGTAAGATTAATCATAAACCTTTTACTATTTGTAGGACAAGGGGGAAACTAATAGATTTCTTGGTTGGTTGGATGAAATGAGGGTACATTCGGCGATTGATTATCGTGGACGCTAGGGCGGTCGCCGGTTTCGTTGGGTAAATGACCTGATTTGTAGTGGTGGACGGACACACGATTCGCTATTTTGGCCAAATGGGCGTATTTTCGGAGATTGGCGGACTTACGTTCCTTTATTTTGCCATTTGCTGCGATTGCCGGACACATGTTCCTCTATTTCCCTGAAACAGGCCTGAATCAGGCGATTTGTCACATATAACGGATTCTCTGTCCTCCAATATGCCCAAAAGGGGGCTTTATCAGGAAATAAGGGATCTATGTCCGTCAGTATGCGATAAGGGGCGCGTATCTCCAAACGATCGCGAAGACGGCAGCTAGCCGCCTTCGTTCTGCAATTTCTCCAGCAGCAGATTGAGCTTCTTGCGCTTGGCCCGTTCCGCTCGCCGGTGTTCCCGCTCCTCCTCCCGCAACGCTTTGACAATCGAGAAGGTCATGAGCAGCAGTATGACGGCAAAGGGCAGCGCCGTTACGATGGAAGCGGTCTGCAACGCCTCGAGCCCGCCGCTCAGCAGCAGCACAACCGCAATCAAGGCTTGAATAATCCCCCAAGAAACCCGAATCTTAATCGAAGGGTCCGGATTGCCGTCCGACGACATCATGCCAAGGACGAAAGTGGCCGAATCGGCGGAAGTGACGAAAAAAACGATAATCAGCACCAACGCCAACACGGCCAAGATCGTGCCGAGAGGCAAATATTCGAGGGTGGCGAATAGAGCGGCCGTCATATCTTGCTTGACCGTTTCCGCAATCGGATAGCGGTCGAACATTTCAAAGCGAAGCGCCGTCGAACCGAAGACGGCAAACCATACAAAGCCGAAGCCGCTCGGGACGAGCAGCGTCCCCAATATAAACTCCTTGATCGTGCGTCCCCGGGACACGCGGGCGATGAACGATCCGACGAAAGGGGACCAAGCGATCCACCATGCCCAGTAGAACAGCGTCCAACTGGCCGTCCACGAGCTTTGCGTAAAAGGAGTGAGGCGCAAGCTCATTTGAATAATATTTTGCAAATACAGGCCGAGCGTACTGGTAAAGGTGTCGAAAATAAACGAGGTCGGTCCCAGAAACAGAATGAAGAGCATCAGGCAAACGGCGATCGCCAAATTGGTATTGCTTAAAATCCGGATGCCTTTATCGAGTCCGGTTACCGAGGAAGTGATGAACAGCGCCGTCAACACGGCGATGACGATTAATTGTACCGTAATATTGTTCGGCAGGCCGAACAGGAAGGATAACCCTCCGTTGATTTGCATGACGCCCAAGCCGAGCGAAGTGGCCACCCCGAATGCGGTCGCGATAATAGCCAGAATGTCAATCCCTTTGCCTAATGCGCCGTTCACCCGATCGCCGATCAAAGGATAGAAAGTCCAACTGATCAATCCTTTATACCCTTTACGGAACGTGAAGTATGCAAGTCCCAGCGAAACGAGCGAGTAAATGCCCCAAGGATGCAGGCCCCAATGAAAAAAGGAATATCTCATCGCCTGCCGCGCCGCTTCCACCGTGAAGCCCTCTCCGCTCGGCGGATTCATATAGTGGCTGACCGGCTCCGACACGCCCCAAAATACGAGTCCGATCCCCATTCCCGCGCTAAACAGCATGGAGAACCACGATAAGTTGGAGTACTCCGGTTCGTCGTCATCCGTGCCAAGGAGAATTTTCCCGTATTTGCTGAACGCCAAATAGAAGCAAAACACGAGCACGATCAATGCCGTAATCAAATAAAACCACCCGAAATTTACCGTCAAAAAAGATAAGGCCCGGTCCGCCGACGAAGCCAAATGTGCGGGAGCGATCAACCCCCAAATGACAAAAAGCGATATAACGACGATCGAAACGGCTAATACCATATCGTTCAACTCCCGTGCAGCATTTCTCAAACTTGCCTTCCTTTCCTATAGCTTCTTCATTTTTCCCGGTTTATAGTCAACAAAAAAAACCGCTGGAAGAAACCGTTCCGGCGGTCGTCTCGCCAATTTCGCGGTTAACGGAAGCAGGAGCACGGACGAACGATCTACTACAATCCGCGCAAACGTTGCATTAAATCTTCTGGCTGGGATCGCGGTACCATGGAAATATAACGGATTTCCGAGGTCTTATTTTTTGAATTCCAGTCGAATATTGGGATTAACGGATTTTCGAACCGTTAACATGTCGCGATCGGGTGAGAATCCTTGGTTTTGTGAAGTTTCGACAAAAATAGAGCCCTCAAAATCCGCTAACTCCGCCAAAATTGCGTTATTGGATCAAATAAGGCCTCCAAAATCCGTTAACCTTGTTCATCCCTATCGCAATCATCTGCTTGAAACGCAGTAAAACATTCGGTGCAACGCTAGTGAAGCAGGAGACTCTATTTTCGCAAAAATGAGACGTTTTGAAATGTAACGGAACTGAGAAACCTTAATTGCGGTCCTTTGCTTGTTTCTCGCAAGAAAAACAAGGAATAAGTGCGCTCACATCCGTTAGAATCCGAATAGCCTGTCATTTTCCACATTAAGGTCTCTGAGATCCGTTACAAATTTGAACTTCGACAGCGATTTAGAAATTCGGCACCATCCTATGTGGTAGGTTTTCACCGTTACCGTAGTTTCTTACGGTTACCGTAGTTTCTTACGGTTACCGCGATCGCTGCCGTCAAATTACCGCGGGCGAACGCGGTTCGTCGGCGGCGCGCTTAGCGGGTCGTCCGGCCAATAATGCTTCGGATATCGCCCCTTCAAATCTTTGCGCACATCAAAGTAAGTTTTGCTCCAAAATCCGGCCAGATCGCGCGTCACCTGCACCGGCCGCTGCGCCGGCGAGAGCAGATGCAGTATGAGCGGCACTTTGCCCCGCGCGAGCCGCGGCGTTTCCGTCAGCCCGAACATTTCTTGCAAACGGACGGCCAATACCGGGCCGTCCGGGTCGCTGTAATCGATCGGGATGCGCGAGCCGCTGGGAACGGTAATATGCGTAGGAGCGCAATCGTCCAGTTCCCGGCGCTTGTCCCATGAGAGCGCCGCCTCCAGCGCCGAGACGAGATTCAATCGCTGGAGATCGCCGCGGCTTCTCATTCCGCCCGCGTATGGAGCTAACCACTCTTCCAGCGAGGCGGCCAGCGCTTCGTCGGAAGCATCCGGCCAGCCGGGTTCGTGCTTGTGCATGAATCGCAGACGCGCTTGCATCTGCCGCGCCGCCCGCGTCCAGGGAAGGATCGCCAATCCTTCCTCGCGTATGCCTTGCATGAGGGCGGCCGACGTTCCTTCCGGATCCGGTTCCGGCTGCGGGGCCTCCCTGATTACCAGCGCGCCGAGAAGTTTGCGCGTTCGGGCGCGCACCGCCTGCGCTTCCCGGTCCCATGCGATGATGGAACTTTCCATTATATGGACGCCGAAATGCCGTTCCAGCTCGCTCTCCGCCACGGGCGCCGCCAGATAAATGCGGCTTTCCGCCCCTTGATCGTCGAGCTCCGCCGCTACCAGGTACGGCGCGCTTGCGAGCGGCTGAAGCTCGGCGAAGGCCGCGCCGCGCCCGTTGCTGAGCAAATAGCGGCCATTCTCCCTGCGCTTGGCGATGCGATCAGGGTAGGCGAAGGCAAGCAGCAAACCGCAAGCGTCTGCGCTTCCCCCGGCATCCGGCGCGATTCCCAGCATTCGCTTCCAATGGTTCGCCTCGGACAGGATGCGCCGCGAAGCGGCCCAATCGATCGAGTAAGCCCTCCCTGCGCCGGCGCCGGAGCTATATGTATCCGCCTTCCCCGCCGATTGGCTGCGCAAAGCCTCGATCCGCAGCCGGATATCCGCGTCCGGCGCCGCGCCGGCGCCGCGGAACATATCCCGCTCGCTCAGTAAAGCCGCCAATTCGCAAGCCAGCCCGCCGAGCCGCAAAGTCTCCGCCCGCAGCAGCATATGCGCCAGGCGGGGATGCAAGCCCAATTCCGCCATGCGTCTGCCGTGCGGCGTGACGTTTCCTTCCGGTCCGAGCGCTCCCAACTGCCGCAGCAAATCGCGCGCTTGCGCATAAGCCGCCTCCGGCACCGGGTCGAGCCAGCTAAGCTCCGCCGGATCGGATACGCCCCACGCGGCAAGCTCCAGCGTCAGCGGCGCAAGATCGGCCGCGAGCAGTTCCGGCGTGCTGCGCGCCTCCAACCGGCGCTCTTCTTGCTCGGTCCATAGCCGGTAGCATATCCCCGGCCCCAAACGGCCTGCGCGGCCGCGCCGCTGATCGGCCGACGCCCGCGACACGTTGACGGTCTCAAGCCGCGTCATAGCGGTGCGCGGAGAGAAGCGCGGCACGCGCATGAGTCCGCTGTCGATCACGACGCGAACCCCCTCGACCGTCAAGCTTGTCTCGGCAATCGACGTCGCCAGCACCACTTTCCGTTCGCCCGGCGGACAAGGCGCGATCGCCGCGTCTTGCCCTTCCTGCGGCAAGCTGCCGTGGAGCGGCGAAATGCGGATGCGCGGATCGCGGATGCGCTCCGCAAGCCACGATTCCACTCTGCGAATTTCCCCCGCCCCCGGCAGGAACGCCAGTATATCGCCCTCCTGTTCGGCGAGAGCGTCCAGCACCGTTCGCGCAACGCGATCCTCCATCCGCTCCTCGCCTCGCCGCGGCAAATAGCGCGTCTCTACCGGGAAGCTCCGGCCTTCGCTAACCAATACCGGCGCATCGCCCAATAAGGCGGAGACGGGCTCCGCTTCCAACGTCGCCGACATGACGAGAATTCGCAAGTCGTCCCGCAGCACGGCTTGCGATTGCAGGCATAGCGCCAGCCCCAAGTCCGCATGCAGGCTGCGCTCATGGAATTCGTCGAAGATGACGATCCCCACCTCTTCCAATGCTTGATCCGCCTGCAACAGCCGGGTAAGAACGCCTTCGGTGATCACTTCGATGCGTGTCGACTTCCCGACGCGGCTGTCCATTCGGACGCGGTACCCTACCGTCTCCCCGACATCTTCGCCTAACGAACGCGCCATATAACGGGCGGCGGAACGGGCGGCGAGACGGCGGGGCTCCAGCATCACGATCCGGCGGCCTTGCAGCCACGGTTCGTCCAGAAGAGCGAGCGGAATCCGCGTCGTCTTCCCGGCGCCGGGAGACGCAATAACAACTGCGTTCGAGCGGGCGCGAAGACTTTCCTTCAGCGCCGGCAATATCGATTCAATAGGCAAACTGGCCATTGGCGTATCAACTCCATTACATATGTTCCTCCTAAACGGCTCTGTCTATCCTTCCATCTATTATAGCAAACTCGCGAGAGGAGGAAGGAACGCGGACCAATGAAAAAGGAACGGCAATGCCATCTATCATCGGATGACACTTCCGTTCCCTATTTTTATACCAAACTACTCTTTATATTCATTCGGGAATAACCCGTTTCGCCCATAGAAAATGTTCGTACCAATATTCGCCTTCGAGCTTGTCGCCGTGAATATCGCTAACGATGACGCCGATTCCTTCCTCATACGTATGCAATATTTTGCCGTCGCCCATATAGATTCCGACATGTCTCACTTTATTGATCCCCTGTTCGTTCGGGTAATCTTCATCGGAGAAATACATCAAGTCGCCTTTGCGCATTTGGTCGAACGGAATCGTCTCTCCTTGCACCGCTTGCTCTCGCGAATTCCATCCTAAGGAAATGCCTTCTTTATCGTATAGAAATTGTACGAAAGAAGAGCAGTCGAACGTGCTGTCCTGAAAACGCTCGGCTCCGAATACATACGGTGTGCCATAATAAGTTTTGCCCATATCTATAATACGATCCGCCGTCTTCTCCCATTGCGCCTGCGCCGTTTGAACGGACGCGACGGCAGGGACGGGCATAGCCGCCGCAACAGTCTGTGCCGCCGCGGACGCGGTTTGCGCCTCGGCCGGAGCATAGGAAGGAGCGGAAGCTTTGCCGGTAGATTCGATCATCAAAGCGGCAGATACGATACATGCGATACTAGTCGCCAAAATGACGGATTTGCGCACTATACCATCCCCTTTCCAACTCATTATGACAATTTTGTAACGGGAATGATATAGCGTTCTGTTTCCAAAACGGCAAAAAGTTTCCTGTTTCTGTTTTCCTGTCCCTTGTTTATATGGAGACGGTAATGGTCGTGCCTGCGCCAAGCTCGCTTTGGACGGAAAGATCGCCCCGATGCATTTCCACGATCTTTTTGACGATCGACAGCCCTAGACCGCTTCCCCCTTCCGAACGATTGCGCGATTTGTCGGCTTTGTAGAACCGCTCGAACATATGCAACTGGTCCTCTTCCGCGATCCCGATCCCGGTATCCGAAATGCGGACAAGCGTTTTATCTTCCTGGCGGAGCATTTCAATGGCGATCGTACCGCCGCTAGGCGTAAATTTAATGCTGTTGTGAATCAAATTGATCCATACTTGGCTCATTAAGTCGCGGTCGGCGACGATGCTCGCTTCCTGCAAATCGATCTCCATCTCAATCCCCTTCTCCAACCATTGCGGCTCGCACGCCAATACGATATCGCGCAGCTGCCTGTCGAGGCGGTAAGGCTTCGGGTCGAACGGAGGATGTTCGGATTCCAGCGAGGTCAGCTTGAGCAAATTTTCGCTGAGCCGGGACAGCCTCACGCTTTCCGTCTCGATAATGCCAAGGTAATGCATGCGTTCCTCATGTGTGAGATGCTCCTGCCGCAGCACTTTCGTAAAGCCGCTGATCGAGGTGAGCGGAGACTGAATTTCATGGGATACGTTCGAAATGAATTCTTGCCTCATCTGTTCCATTTGGTTCAATTCAACGGCCATATCGCTGATGCTGTCGGCCAGCACCGTCCAAGGTCCCTTGTCTTTGGAGACCTCCTTCAGATCGACGTTAAAATCGCCTTTGGCGATCTTTTTGATCGCATCAATGAGCAATTTGAACTGATCGACATGCTTGGCGCGCGCCAATTTTCCAATGATATAGAAACAGCCGAATATGAGCAGAAAGCTCAGGAAAAAATTGATCAAATATTTGATCAGATCATGCGGTTCTTTATCGATGCCGAAATAGAGCAAAGCGGTCAAGTAATAGGCGAGCGCCGAACAGGCGCCCGTACCGGCAAGAAACACCAAAATACCGAAAAGGTGCTTAACAAAACGCTTCATGCCTGCGTCTCCAGCCGATATCCCAGGCCGCGCACGGTAGCGATGCGGAAGGAATGCTCTTCTTCGGGAAAGCGTTCGCGAAGCCGTTTAATATGAACGTCGACCGTCCGCTCGTCGCCTTCGTAATCGTACCCCCATATTTGTTCGATCAATTGCTCCCGCGACAGCGTCTTGCCCGAATAGCTGGCCAGCATAAACAGCAGTTCGAATTCTTTCAAGGGCAATGTCATGCTTTGATCGCCGACCGATACTTCAAACGTCTTGCGGTTCAACGTCAGCTCGCCGATTTGCACCGTCTGGGATACCGCGATCCGGTACCGTTTCAGCAACGCCTTGACTCGAACGACCAGTTCGACCGGTTCGAACGGCTTGACGAGATAGTCGTCCGTGCCGAGCTCGAACCCTTTCACCTTATCCGCCGTCTGGCCTTTCGCCGTCAACATGAGCACGGGGAGATCATACGATTTTCTCAATTCCGCGCAAAGCTTCCAACCGTCCATATTCGGCATCATGACATCGAGTATGATCATATCGGCTTTCACCGACTCCAATAGTTCGAGCGCCTCCAACCCGTCGGAAGCTTCGTAGACATCAAATCCTTCGTTGCGCAAAAACAAGCCGACCAGTTCCCGGATATGCGGATCGTCGTCTACAATCAATATTTTGATCATCGCCTTGCCCACCTTCCTTTCGCTTACGTTACCCCCATTTCTTTAATGCGAAGCTGCTGCACGGCAAATTCGCGGTACATGGCATGGGATTGCAGCAATTCGTCATGCGTTCCGCTGCCGGTAATGCGTCCTTTTTCCACAAACAAGATTTGATCCGCCTCCACCACGGTCGACAAGCGATGGGCGATAACGAGCGTCGTCCGGCCTTTCATCAAATTTTGCAACGCTTGCTGCACGACGATTTCCGATTTGCTGTCCAGGCTGGAAGTAGCCTCGTCCAGCATAAGGATTTCCGGATCCCGCAACAACGCCCGCGCAATGCCGATTCTTTGCCGTTGGCCGCCCGACAGCTTCATGCCCCGTTCCCCGACTTCCGTGTCGTATCCATCGGGGAATTCTTGGATGAATTGATCGGCGTACGCCATTTGAGCGGCGCGTCTCAATTCCACATCGCTAACGTCCCGGCCCAATCCGTAACAAATATTGTCGCGGATCGTTCCGGCAATCAGCGGGCTTTCTTGCGAAACGTAACCGATACGGCTGCGCCAAGACCGGAGGGTATAACGATCGATCGGTTCGTCTCCGAGCTTGATCTCCCCGCTTTGCGGCCGGTAATATCGTTCGAGCAGCGAGAACAGCGTCGTTTTCCCGCCGCCGCTCGGCCCGACAATGGCGGTAACCTCGCCGGGCTGCACCGAGAAGCTGACATCCTTCAACACTTCTTCCCCTGTCGGATACGCGAAGGAAACATGTTCCACCGATATCGGCAGGCCCGCGTCTTGCAGTTCCCGTCCGGCGGCAAAGTCTTCCTCATCCGCGTCCAGCGTCGCGATAATGCGTTCGGTAGCCCCTTTCGCCTTCTGAAGCTGAGTGAAAAAAGCGGTAATTTGGCCAAGCGGCATGACGATTTGAAAAAGGTACAGGATGAAAGCAACCAAGTCGCCGGCCGTCAAGGCGCCTGATGAAACCCGCACTCCGCCGTACCCGATAATGACAACAAGCACCACCATAAGTACGAAAGACATTAACGGCGAGATCAACGCCTGCACTTTTCCCTCCTTCAGCCCGAATTGGAACAAATTCACGATGCCCTTCTTCCCGTTCTCATACTCTAGCGGCTCGGCGTTGGAGGACTTGACCAAGCGGATCTCCGACAGCACCTGATTCAAAATCACCGTGAATCGGGCCGTCTCGTCCTGCAGCCCTTTGGAAATCTTGAACATTTGCCGCCCGAGCGGCACGAGAACGGCGGCGACAAGCGGAACGGCAACGAGCATTAACAGCGTCATTCGCCAATCAAGCACGAGCAAAATCGCAATCGACCCGATCACGGATATGATCCCGGTGAAAAAACCCGTTACATGCTCGGTAATCAGCCCTTTGACGACGCCCGTATCGTTCGTCATCCGGCTGATCGTTTCACCCGTCTGATGCTCGTCGTAATAGGGAACCGGCAGAACGAGCAGCTTGCTCCACAACCGGTCCCTGAGCCCGGCAACGACTTTCTGGCCGACATGGTTTAACAAATATACCGACACGCCTCCGGTGATCGCTTGCGCGACAAAGACGACGGCCAATATGGCGATTTGGCTCCCGCTGATGGAAGCGAGCGAGAAACTGTCGACGAAATTTTTCGTAAACAGCGGGATCGTCAAACTGACCACCGTTGCCGCCACGCTCATGCAAATCGCGATGCCGAGCATGAGCTTGGACGGATTCGTTTGTCTGATCAAATCGATAAAAGGGCGCCAACCGCCCGGCGTTTTTTCTTTGCTCATATGGTTCCCACTCCTCATCTGAATCTTTCTTTATGATACAAGTTCAAAAAGCAAACTTTTCAGCACCGAGAAGGTTGCGAGAACCCGAAGAAGGAGGAGCGGAGTGTAGGCAAAACCTACATGAGCACCGGACTTCGAGGGTGAACGCAAGATTCGATGTCGAATCCGCTCTCAGACATGCTTCGTGATCAAAAGGGGACTTTTTGAACTTCCTCTATGGGAAGACTATACGATACAATTATGAATTCAATATGAACTAACCCGGGGAAAAATACAAGGACGCCCCATTAAGAGCGTCCCGGCAGTGGTGAGAGTTATGTTGTTAGAGAGAGATTAAGACGATCCGTCGAGCTCGGCGTACATATGCCGGAGCAAAGCGACCGCTTGCCGTTCGAGCGATTCGACCGATTGGAGCAAATGTGCAGCGCGCTCCGCCTGCGCCGGATCGTTCGGCCGGCCGCCTTCGGGGAACGGGAACATGCGCTGCAGTTCGTCGAGCGGTACGCTCATCTCGCGGTACAGCGCGGCCGCTTCGCGGCTTGCTTCGCGAATGCGGTCCATGCCCGCTTCGCCCTCCAGCCATTCCGCGCTCGCTTCCTCCAGAAACGCCGCCGCATACCGGCGGGCATCCCGCAATACGCTAATATTGTACGAATTGCCGTTCGGTTCGATTCGTCCGCCGCGGCAGGCTTCCCGCCACGTCTCATAGGCGGCCAAACCGGTGACGCAGCGGTCGATCCGCTCCTCCTCGCCGTCATAATGCCGCATAATCGTTTGCAAAGCATTGCGGAGAGCGGTCCGCTTGTCGATCTCGACCGGACCTTCAATCGCGATCACGAACAGATCTTCCAACATGCCGCGTCCCAAATGTTCGTAAGGAAGAACGTCTTCCCGCGCGCATTCGACGGCCAACAGGCGGCGCTGCTCGTCGTCGTAACCGTAGATCACGCCGAACTCGGGGATAAACAAATCCCAAGCCACGACCGGATAGCCCCGGTCAATGGAGCGATGAATGAGCTCCAGCGCCTCGGGCAACGCGTCGGGAAGCTTTCTGCGTTCCCTCGCTTGCTCCGACATTTCCGCCGGATCGGCAAGATTGGAGTTTTGTCCGATCGTGGGCTTCATTCCGGATACATAGCGCGAATCAAATCCGAGGTTGCGCAGCCCCGAGGTAAGCAGCCCGGCAAAATCGAACGCCGTCGGACCCGCGATATGCACATCGTCCTGGAAAATGCCGATCCGGAACGCTTGCCCCGTCAAGCCCATCGCGAGCGGAAGCGAGCAAGCCCGATCCGTATATTGGACGGCGGCGTACAGCGCTTCCGGCGCCGTAAGCCATGATTGCATTTCAGCGAGCGTCCGGTGTTTCGGTAGAATTGTTTTTTTCATTTGACCGAATTCCTTTCTATTCTGAACGTATTGGTCAACGACAATCCGGATGTTCTCCTGAACGACTTTTTTCCTAGAACGGGAAATCAATTGATACACATTGGCGGACGAAAGCTGGAACAGCTTCGATATTTCCTGCGGCGACAGCTGTTCGAAGAAATGTGCCTCGAATATGCGTCTCTCCCGCTTGTTCAGACAACGCAGCATTCCTATGATCGTCTCCAGCAATTCGCTTCGCATCAGCCTCGCTTCGGGATCGGTCTCCTGCGCCTTGCGCTCGGCAAGGGAGCGGGACAACCGGCGCAGAACGAAATCCATATCCCGCCAACCCTCTTCCCGGGCCGGCTCCTCGGACGCCGGCAGCCGCAGCGCGGTAAACGCCCGCTCTTTCGCGGCCGCTCCGCTCCTCAGCTTCGTGTACGCCTGATTGCGGACGATCCGGTGCAGCCAAGGCAGGAATCGATCGATCGAAGACAGCCTCCCCAAATGCAGAAATGCTTTCGTTAGCGCATCCTGCACAATATCTTCCGCCATGAAGGGCTCATGCGTGATCGTCTGCGCGTAACCGTAAATCCGGCTTCGATGACGCCGCACCAACTCTCCGAAGGCTTGGCGGTTTCCGCTCTGGGCTTGCCGCACCAGATATCCGTCGTCCGCTTCGGACAAGTCTTCCGGAGCGGACGCCTCCCGCACCCTTATTTCCCGTTCTTTGTCCGCCAACGAGTCCAGCCTCTGTCTCAATTTGTCATCCAATGATTTCACACCCCGCAATGCATCGACCTGTTATATAGACTGCGAAAGGATCGATTTTCTGACAAAAAGGCTAATCCCGCGTTTCTCCTTGAATCAAATTGTATTTCTTCGCCTCGGCTACCGCCATCGTCCGTCGTTTGACATGAAGTTTGGCGAAAATATTTTTGACATGATATTTGACCGTACCGACGGCGATGACAAGCCGGTCCGCAATCTCCTGATTCGATAATCCCGCGGCCATTAAGTTTAGCACGTCGAGTTCGCGCTCGGTCAGCGGATCCGTCATCGCCGGGGCTTGCTCTTGGCTTGAAGGCTCCCGTTCCGCCCCGTCCGTCCGTTCCCGCTGTTCCGTGTACGCTGTGTTTAATGTTTCGGGCCGATTCGCCGATTCGACGGCAATGCTCGTCTCGCCGAAAGACCGCAGCAGTTTTGTCACGTAAACGGCTTGGACGGCAAGCATATGCGGCACTCCCCGGCGCGCGGCTGCAAATGCGCCTGCCATATCGTCGTTGGCCAAATAGAGAATGCCGCCAATCTCGCCTTGTACGGGAACCGGTACGCATAGAATCGAACGCGTGGCGTGACGAAGTATCGCTTCCTCATGCGCGAACATTTCTTCTTGCACGGCATTTGCAAGGACAATCTCTTCGCCTGTCCGGAACACGTAGCGTACGATCGCTTCGGAAATCCCGCCGTTCGTTTCCAAGGAAACGTCCCCGGCGACTGTTCCGCACTGTTCCTTCACGTCCAAAGCCGCCGAGATTTCCAGCCGTCCGCCGTTTTCGACGACCAGATACCCCCGTTGGGCGCCCGCGTTCTCGATAATCAACGCCATGAAACGATGCAGCAGCTCGCTCAGGTCCATCGCTTCGGACACGCTCTGCGAAGCTTTCACAATCGTTGCCAAATCCAATGTTTCGCCTTCCGGAAGCGCGGGGCGAGACGAACGATAGACGACTGAGCTTGCGACCGGCGACGTTCCAACAGCGGAAGCCGCGACGGGCGGCGCTTTTCCCGCGGCCGCTTCATGATCTGCCGGGGTTGCCGCCAGCGGGACGGACGGACCGAACTTCCCGGCATTTCCGGGAACATCGAAGAGCCCTATGCCCGGGAACTGTCCGATCATTCGGTTCGCCTTCACGCTCGCCCCCCATGCCATATAGGCATCGTAAGCGCCGGAAGCGTACATGGCGGCGCTTCGCTCCACGCCGGCATCCCGGTAGAAGCAAGCCGCTCTCTCCAAGGCGACCGCGATGGCCGGGACATATTCGTTTGCCGTCGCCGCTTGGATCGCCTGCTCATACAATTGCATCGCCATACGGCTGTCGCCCGCAATCCGGGCCATTTCCGCCTCCGCCAAACGCAATCGATGCATATGATTGTCCGGGGCGAATTCGGCCCATTTGCGCATTTGCTTGCAGTTTCGCTTTAAGCGCCGCATCATCCTTTTCCGGTCGGAGGTTCCGGCGTCGTCATATTGCGCCGCAACGGCCAGCGCCTCATAGTAACAACATTCCGCCACATGCGGCAAATGCGTCGCGTAAGCCGAATAAGGCCTCGCGGCTTCCGCAAATTCCCGCGCTTTCGCATAATCTCCGTATAAATAATGAAGCTGCACCCGATATGTATAGTATTGGAACAGCGTGGTGGCTGCGAATTGCTTGCCTTTCATCCGGTTCAGAAACTCCGATTCGCGAAAATCGGCCGTATCGAAGGATAACGAATGTTCCGTTTTCCCTTGCAACGCCATAATCCATTGTTGAAACAAATGAAAGTTATCGATAACGAATTCATCTTTCGTCTCTTCGAGAATTTGCAGATAATGCGTAATTTTCCGGTTCAAGTCTTCTAATTTCTGCGTCGTATACAGCGAATTGACATGCGCACCCATCGCGTAGCTGGCGAAAACGTAATCGCCCGATTCAAGCCCGAATTGCAACGCTTTCTCCAAATACGCCTCCCCTTCGCTCACATGAGCAAGCCATTGCGTCAGCAAGCCGAAAATAACGTACGTTTTGCTGCGGATGGAAGCGATCCGCCCGTTGTCCGCCAATGCCAAGCCGGCTTCCCCCAAGCGGTATCCGGTCTTGTAATCGCCCAGCCCAAAGCTGTTCATCAGCCCGAATGCCGCGAATGCGGCGGACGAGGCGGCGCATAAACCGTACTCCAACGATAAGCGAACCGATCGGGACATCATGACGGTAAATACTTCTTTATTGGAAAAGAACGTCGGCGCGGCCAACGTGAACATAATGTCCATCGCCATCTTGACATGCTCGTTCTCCATCGCGGGCAAATCGGCCAGCCGCTCGATTCGTTTGCCAAGCTGCATTCTTGCAAGCGTCATTTCTTTGACGACCGCATATCTTGCCGGCTTGGGCGAGACGACAATGCCGAATTCCTTGAGCGTTTGCAGCCCCGCGGATATCGCTTCCGCATATTGGCCGAGGTTGACGCGTTGCGTGGCGATCACCTTGCAGATGGCGCCCCGGTCCAGCGGATTGCGCGAACGCCGGTTCAACTGTTCTCCTAAATACTCGGCCCGGCCAAATTCGCCGCATAAATATTCGCATTCCATCTGTTCCAGATAAAGCGCGAAACAGATCTCAAACCGTTCGGCCCAGTCCTTTTCCCGCACCCGTTCGGTCCCGGCGCGGAACCATTCAACGGCCGCGTCGTAGGCCGACGACGATTTCGCTTTGCGGCCCGCAGCGAGATTCAATTCCATAAGTCGCAGCCTGTCGCAATCATCCTTCATGTGCGAAGCGCCTAAGTTGAGATGCTTCGCCTGGTCGAACAGGAGAGCCGGATCGGAGGAAGCGTCCCCCCGTTCCAGCAGCCTGCGGCCGACTTCCCAATGGAAGACGCTGCGCCGTTCTTCGTCGAGCAGCGAATACGCCGCTTGTTGAATACGGTCGTGCAGAAATGAATACCAGACTCGACTGACGCCCTGTTCCCCCGGACCGGATCGTTGTATCGCGGCGGCCGGGCCGGCATCTGACGGACGCTCGGGACGATAAGCGGAATTCGCCTCCTCTTCCGTCGGAACGATCAGCCCTTCCCGAACGGCGATCCGCAACTCGGCTGCGAGCCGCTCGAACGGCAGCCGTTCTACCTCTGCCAGCAGTTCCGGATCGAATTTGCTGCCAAGACATGCCGCGAGCGCCAGCGTCGTCACGGCGCGGGCGGGCAATGCGTTCACTTTCGCAATCATATATTGGAGCAAGTCGTCGGCCGCTTCCTTGGATTGGATCCGCTCTTCCTCCCATTCCCAACGTTTTCGTTTTTTGCTGTATGTTAGCATGCCTTCGTTGTATGCGGATTTGAACAATTGCTTGAAAAAGAACGGATTCCCCGCCGTTTTTCGAAAAAGAATTCGGGTAAGCGATAGAGTGAGGTCGGGATCGGATTGAAGCGTGTCGGCTACGATCCGGTTCAAGTTTTCCGCGGTCAATGGCGTCAAGGCAAGTTCGTGAACGCCGACGCCGTATTGCTGCCATTGGTCCAGGATCGGCGCAAGCGCTTGACTGTCATTGGACGAATCGTCGCGGAAAGCGCCGATGAGCAGCAAGCACTCGCTTCCGGGATCTTTGACAAAGGATTGCAGCATCGAGAGGGAAGCCGCATCGGCCCATTGCAAATCGTCCAAAAACAAGATAAGCGGGCTGTCTTTGCGGGCGAACGCTTGAAGCAAGCTGCGAAAAGCGAGCTGGAACCGATGCTGCGATTCCGCGGACGTCAACGTCTCGGGCGGAGGAACGTCGCCGGTCAGCAATTTAATCTCCGGGATGAGGTCGACAACCCACGCGGCATTCGTTCCGAGCGCGCCGCTTAGCCGCTTCTTCCATAAGGCGACTGCTTGCTCGTCTTCGCTTAAGATGCGCCGGACCAAATCGCGAAAGGCCGCGATTAGCGGCGCGTAAGGAACGTCGCGATCGAATTGCTCGAATTTCCCCGCAGCGAAGCAGCCTTTCCCGCCGGCAACCAGCTGCCGTATTTGCTGAACCAGCGCCGTCTTGCCGATTCCGGCCGGGCCCGATAAGATAATAATTTCCGTCGATCCGAGGCAAGTCCACCTGTATTTGTCCCGGATAAATGCCATTTCCCGCTCGCGTCCGTACAGATCGGCCGGGATTCGGAAGACGCCGCTCCTGTCGGCCTCACCCAACGTAAAATCCCCGATTGCTCCTTCTTCGTTCCATCGTTCCAAGCAGCGCTCCAAATCCGCTTGCAATCCGAATGCGCTCTGATAACGGTCTTCCGGGTTTTTGGAGAGCAGCTTCATCACGATTCCGGAAACGGCTCCCGGAACGCCGGGGACGATGTCGTCTAACGGAACGGGCGTTTTGGCAAGATGCGCATGGACCCATTCGATCGGGGCGGAAGCGTCGAACGGAAGCCGTCCCGTGATCGCTTCGTACAAAGTGACGCCCAATGAATACAGGTCCGCCCGTTCATCCGCTTGACGGCCCAAGCGGCCGGTCATCTCCGGGGACATATATTGCATCGTTCCCTGCCAAGAGCGAGCGCCCGGCGTCCTTTCCGCCATATGGACGGTCCCGCCGAAATCGACGAGTCTCGGCGTCCACGTCCCTGTATCGACGATTATATTTTCCGGCGTTATGTCGCCATGAAGCATATGCTCTTGATGAAGCTGGCCGACGATATCGGCCAAACGAACGGCGATGCGCAGAAACCGTTCCATAGACAGCCGCCCTTCCCGCAATATGGATCGCAGCGGCTCTCCTCCTGCATCCTCGTAAACGAGCATATAGGAAGTCTCGCTTCTTTCCACGGCAAAAGGCGCAACGAAGCCGCTTATTTTCCGTTTGCGCGCCGCTGCTTCGTCTCCCGCGTACCGCGCCGCATCCTCGTCGATAGGCATATGCGCCCCGATGTTCCCCAGTTTCAACAAGACGGGAAACCGGTCTTTGGAGCGGTACGCCCGACCAATGACTGTCGTTGCATCCTCATATAAAATGTGGTAGATTTCATAACCTTGTACGTTCATTCATTCAAGATCCTTTTCCAAAAGAATGAAATAAATGGCAATTGGTAGTTTGAGCTTACCATAAGAAATAGGTCGGGAACAGGCTCTTTTCTACATTCGCTCTCCCGCGAATACGATCCGATCCCGAAATTGCCGAACGGTAACGACGGATTGCGGGAGCGGAGCGCCGGCGAGCCGATTCGCCAATTGCGACACGGGCGGCTCCGATAGCGAAGCTTCGCGCAAAATGTTGTCTTCCGCAAACAACCCGCTCACGCTGCCGTCGTATTTCAATTCGCCTTCATGCATGACGAGCACCCGGTTCGCATAGCGGCAAACAAGCGGAATATGATGGGTAATCATGACGATCGTCTTCCCTTGTTCGTTCCATTCGCGGCACCAATCAAGCAGTTGGATCGAGCTCGCATAATCTTGCCCGGTTGTCGGCTCGTCCATGATCAAAATCTGCTGTCCGAGCATAAGCGCAGAAATGACGCTTAAACGCCGCTTCTCCCCTCCGCTCAATGTATACGGGTTGCGATCCTTCGCGTCCGCCAAGCCGGCGAATTCCAGCGCCTTCATGCCTTGGTCGGCAATATGCCGCGGCAGCGCCTCCCCATGCTTCAACCCGCTCCGGACACGCAGGCTGTAGACCGCTTCCTCGAACACGGTATCGGTGACGAAATGATGCTCCGGATTTTGAAATACGAAACCGATCCTATCGGTCAATTCGTACAGCGTTCGTCCGGCCGCATCCTGACCGTCTACCCAGACGGTGCCGCGCGCGGGGCGGATCAATCCCAATATATGCTTGACCAGCGTCGTTTTCCCCGAACCGTTCGTACCGAGGATCGCGACGAATTCCCCGGTTTTCACAGAGAAGCTGACGCCGCTGAGCGCCTTCGCGCCGTTCGGATACGTATAGTTCGCATTCCGAACCGTAATGGCCTCGTGACGGGATGCTTGCATTGGCTGCCCCGCCCGCGGTTCCGCGGTGTTGTGCCTAAGGGGGCCGGATGCTCCGGCAACCGCCTCCTCCTCCTTCACCTTCCATAAGCCTTTCATCTGGCTGTAGGCTTCCTCGACCGTAAGCGGAAATTCGCGGAACGCATAGCCGTCCCGGCGCAAAGCGTGGGCCAGTTCCGAAATTTCGGGCACCCATAGTCCCATATCGGCCAATCGGTCCCCATATCGCGCGAGTAATTCGCGGGGGGCGCCGTCGAATACGATCATGCCCGCTTCCATCACGACGAGCCGATCTACCAGATGGATCATATCGTCCGGCTTCGTCTCCGTCGCGACAATCGTATAATTTCCTTCGTCGCGAAGCTTCTTGAGCAGTTCGAAGACGTCCTTCGCCGACTGCGGATCGAGACCCGCGGTCGCCTGGTCGAACAGCAGAATGTCCGGATGCATGGATAGAACCGACGCGATGCCCACTTTTTGCTTCTGGCCGCCGGACAGCTCGAACACTTTGCGGCGCTCGAAGCCGGACAGCCCGACCTGCCGCAAGGAATCCGTCACCCGCTCCCGAATTTCCGCCGGATCGACGCGCAAATTTTCCGGCCCGAACGCCACCTCGTCCTCCACATAAATATTGCAAAGCTGGGCGTCGGGATCTTGAAACACGATGCCGATGCCGCCCGCCAGCTCGGGCATAGTTCGTTGCGATAGGTCCTTGCCGTTCACCTCAACGCCGCCGGTCAGCTTGCCGCCCGTCGTTCTCGGGGCGATCCCGCACAAGACTTGGCATAACGTCGTTTTGCCGGCTCCGCCCGGTCCGACGACGAGCACGAATTCCCCGCGCCGCACCTGTAACGAAACGTCGCGAAGCGCGGGCTTTCGTTCTCCCTCGTACGTATATGTCACATTTTTCAGTTCCAAGGCATAACCCATAATCGCTTTGTTCCTCTCCTCGGTCCGCTTTTCCGATCATTTTCTTAGTTTTATTGTATCATGAATGCGCATCGGTTACTTGAAACAAGGCAACTTGACATAAACCTAAATTTCGAAAGTACCGTTCATTGAAAACATAAAAAAGTGCCCAAATCTTTGGTAGAATGGTGTTTGTCGAGAACACTACACCCAAAGAGAGGAGCACCTTTTAGGTGAAGTCTACCACACCCA